>JBGSMB010000038.1:0-12768 GCA_041740375.1 Saccharimonadales bacterium (SeqCode)
TTTACTTCAGGAATCACTGCTAACTCAGGCTCAGTCAATGTTAACTGGCTAAAGTCGGTGATTGGTCGATTAGCATTCGGGTCATACGCCTTCGGCTCCGGTGAGCTAAAGCTGGGGGCTATACTATTAGCGCCTTTTCGATTAACTTGATACAAGTTTGCATTTTCATAACTACCTATTTGAGAATTAATATATCCACGTATTCCCTCACCAAGACCAATTGCCATTGCGAGCGTAAAAGTTCCTATGACAATCGCTGAAACGGTGAGAAACGTCCTAAGTTTACTTCTGGTTAAATTCGCATTGGCGGTTTGGATTAGGTCAAGGGTCTTCATTTTTTACCCCCAGAAGACTTACCTTTGCGTATTGAGATAATTTCCCCGTCTTTTAATCGGACAACCCTCAAACATCGCTCAGCAAGTTCTTCGTCATGCGTAATCATTACGAGAGTTGCACCATTTTTTCGGTTTAGCTCAAAAAGTAGCTTTGCGATTGCTTCGCCATTTTCAGTATCTAGATTACCCGTCGGTTCATCAGCCACGAGTAATTGTGGATTTGTTACAAGTGCTCGAGCGATCGCAACACGCTGCTTTTGCCCCCCCGAAAGATCATTGGCTTTACTTTTTGCTTTGTCACTTAGACCTACTTGCTCTAAAGCAGCTAAGGCAGCATCTTGACGCTCCCGGCGGCCCACACCTTGTATTTTTAAAGGTAATAGTACGTTTTCTAGTACCGAGTTATTACTTTGTAAGAAGAACTGCTGAAACACGATTCCTACATTCTGCCCACGCCATACATCAGTACTCGAAGAAAAAATACTAACCTCTTCTGACGTTACATCGCCCGTAGAAGGGGAATCCATGCCGGTAAGTATATGCATGAGTGTGGATTTACCTGAACCAGATCGACCAACTATTGCTATCGACTCCCCTTTTTTTATATCGAGGTTTATTCCTTTGAGGGCGGCAAACTCATTTTCTCCCTTACCGTACACCTTTTTTACGTCTTTCATTATTAATGATGCGCTCATGATACCCCCTTGTCTTTTTGCTTGCTCTTCTCTACTACTCCCGCAAACTGTCTACTCATCTCCATCATTGTCTTCTCAAAAACATCAGCTTTGAAAATTACCGCACCTTTATTGTGCGGAGCACTCATCACAACTAGTCTGTCTCCTTCGCATATCCCAAGCTCTTCACGAGCCTCGCGCGGGATTACAATCTGCCCTTTCGAACCAACTGTCGCCGTCCCCCATAATTGTATTGTTGAAATATCTTTCATACTTTTCATACAATTCATACTAACATGAATAGGGCAGTGCGGGTCAATAACTGGACAAATGCCATAAGTCACAAAACTTGCAGAGATACACACGGAGTTTTGTGCCATGAGTTATTTCTGCTAGTAGCGCTGCAGCTTTAGCCGTTTTCTTGTCATCAAACACCGCCTTGTCAGCGCAAGGCAGCTCAATACTATCTGTCAAATTCATCAAAGACTAGTATATCCGATAAAAAAGCACCAGAAGGTGATTCTGATGCACTTTTGGTGGAGCTGCGGAGTATTGCACTCCGGTCCGATTGGTAACACATTGTCTGACTACAGGTTTAGGCCATCTATGTTCTTAGGCCGTGCTACCTACAAATAGCCAAATGTAGCACAGCAGCGTTCCGAAAGTCTTACAATTCTCGCTCGAAAAGCACGTGAATTGCCAGCCGAAAATATATGACCAAACACTTCTATCGGCGTTGAAGTGAATGACCGCAGTCTAAAATTAGGCTGCAAATGCCAACTGACGGCCACCGAAGCGGTTCATCAAGTCAGCAATCGTAGAATTACGATCTGTTGCATTTACATGCTTTTGCCCTATAACGCTGAGCAAGCGACCTGCCAGGTACAACTTGTCAAAATCCATCGTCTAGCTTACTTCAGCCCCATATCGGCTTCAAATAACTTTCGAAGTGCATATATTATATCATATAAACATTAACATTTCTACACCGGCATGGTAAACTGCTCATGAACGAACTATGACAAAAAAAATACCCGTACTCGTAATTGTTGGATTTTTAGGATCTGGTAAAACCAGTCTATTGAACCATGTCTTAAGCGAAAACAAAGGTCTCAAAATAGGGGTTATAGTCAACGACTTTGGTGCTATCAACATTGACTCAATGTTGGTTGCACGCCAGACAGACAGTAAGCTCGAGCTCAGTAATGGTTGTATTTGCTGCTCAGCTGATGAAGGAGGGCTTGATGACGCTATAACCCAGCTCGCCCACTCTGGATCATTGCTAGATTATATCGTCATTGAAGCCAGTGGACTTGCTGAGCCTCACGACCTTGTATACCTACTTTCACAGTCAAAAAATAAATACATCGAGCTAGATTCGGTGATCGCGGTCATCGACTCAGAAACAGTGATAGAACAAAGCGAAAAGCACCCTGGCTTTTTTAAACAACTCGATATCGCAGATACGGTAGTACTAAACAAAACTGACCTTGTCACAAAGAAACAGCTGGCAAAGGTGAAAGGTTATCTCCACTTTTTAAACGAGCGTATTCGGCTTATTGAAACTTCTCATGGAGCTGTCGACACTAGGCTACTTTTAAATAGTGACGTTGCCTTAAAAAGAGATCCTAGCAATGGCGATCAGCTTAATCTAGGTAATCATTCTCAGCACTCACACATTCATGACGACTTTGACACATTTGAATTTTCTACTAAGAATCCGATTGATCCTAAAAAATTTGAACTCTATATGAAAGAAGGCATACCGAAGTCAATTTACCGCGCTAAAGGTTTTGTTTATTTTGGAATAAAAGGGATTGAACAAAAGTTTATCTTCCAACTAGTTGGCGCTCGTCACACTTTGAAACTAGACGATTGGCGCGGTCAATCTCCTACAACTGATCTAGTATTTATCGGAAAAGATATTGATAAGATATCGCTTAAAAGTGATCTGAACGCCCTGATCGACGAAGCTCCTGAAGATATCTCCGGTAATCTTATGAATATTTTTGATTATAGATAATGTTCATGTCGATTGACAAAATCTAGCTTGAACCGCAGGATAGTGGTAATGGCTACTCTACTCGAAGCAATGCAAGATAATAACCGACGATTTTCAATCGTAGTACAAGGTGGAGGAATGAGAGGCGTTTACTCGGCTGGAGCCCTCGCCTGTCTTGATCATTATGAACTACAAAAAAATATTGTTAGTGTTACTGGTAGCAGTGCTGGTGCGCTGAATGCTGCATACTTTATCGCCGAGCAACCAGGTATGGTAAATACCTATACTAGCTTGTTGTCGAACAAAGAATTTATCAATCTTGCAAGATCTCGAAAAAAAGTTGATGTCGATTATATGATAGACATTGCACTGCATCAAAAATTCCCTATAGATATCGTAGCCCTAAAGTCATCACCAGTTGAACTGGATATTGTACTCACCGAAGCCAGAACTGGAGCTAAAAAAGTGGTGTCGAAACATAGCGCGTTTACTCAGATATATGAAGAGTTTCGGGCTACTTCTGCACTACCTGTTCTCTACGACAAAAAAGTTATGGTGGCGAACGAGTTCTACATAGATGGCGGTGTGAGTGATCTCTTGCCGGTGGATGTAGCAATTGACCATAAGCCTACCGATATATTAGTAATCATGACTCGTCCTTTGTCTTTTTATACTCGCAGATCTCCGTTCAGGCCTTCTATAAAGCGTTTACTGAAAAAGGCGGCTAAGTATCAAAGTGCGGCAGTACGAGAGATGCTTCCCACCAATGAAGCTATGCTGAAGAAAAATATCACCTCCATCAAAAATGGTACGACCCATGGTGTCCAAATACACCTTATTGCTCCTAAAAGAGAGCTTAAGATTGGTATAGCCAGTATAGATAGCGCTCGTCTTGAGTCTGCGGCAGAACAAGGATGGAAGGCCGCTGAAGACTTACTGAATAGTGAGTATCGTGAGATTGCGCTGGACAAGCCAGCTACCTCACAGGTGTTTGACGATGTGAAGCCGGAACGATTAGAGAAAGTGCGCTATATTGACGATGCACCGAAAAAACTAAAAAAATATCGCTAGCTTTTTTTGTAAAATTCTTCTGTAAGTCTTTCCCACTCTTCAATACTTACTGTCTGTGCTCTACGATTCGAATCGATCGTCGCCTTATCAAGAAGCTGATCCGCTTCGCTGACTTCTATATGTAACCCTGCGCTGAGCGAGCTTCGTAGTTTTTTACGAGGTGAGCTAAACCCTGCTTTGACCATCGACATAACCCGCTCTGGGTCATCTACTTTTGGCGTATCGTAGTAGGTAAGCTTAAGAAGCTGTGAATCAACTTTTGGCGGAGGTGAGAAAAACCTTGCCGGAACAAGATCATGTAAAGTTGCTTTCGCAAATATTTGTACGGCTATACTTAGTATTGAATGATTCCCTTGCTCTGCCGCAACTCGCTCTGCAACTTCTTTCTGCACAAGCAAAACAGCAAGCTTTGGGCGATTTATCGATTCTGAAAGCGAGCGTAAGATAAAACTCGTAAGGTAGTAGGGTATATTTGCGCAAACAACATAGCCATTAGGCAACGAAGTGAGGTCAAACTCCCGAATGTCTGCTTGCACCAATCGAAAGTTTGGAGACGAGTATAGACGCTTTAGCTCGCCAATCAATCGCTCATCAAACTCCACAGCAACTATATTGGCGTTGGTCGCCAATAACTTCTTTGTCAAAGTCCCTAACCCTGGACCGATTTCAAGTACCGTGGAGCTAGGGTCTGGATCGGCAAGCTCAATAATGCGCGACAACGTCAATTCGTCGTATAACCAGTGTTGCCCTAAGGTTTTATCGGCCATTAGTAATAATTAGTGCGGTAATGGAAAGCAAGCGCAGCAGATGGCGTGCCATATCGCGAAGCAACGTAGTTTAATCCCCACCTAAGTTGCGTGATTGGGTTTGTCATGTAGTCATCACCGAAGCTAGACATCTTACTCGCTGGCCATGACTGCGGTATCCCATAAGCTCCAGACACAGGGTTTCCTGCTCTCTCGTTCCAACTTGATTCACAAGCAAAAAGCTCTAACAATGCGTCAAACTCAGCGCCAGTCCAACCTCGCTCTGCAGCAAGTGATCGACCAGCGGCTGCGTTACCAACATTTATGTTTTTCCAATTTCCTTGCTTTGGAGAGCCGCAAAATACCCTAGCTGGTATACCTTCTGCATTATAGTCGGCAAAGAGTGGCTTTGTGCCTCGTACGCTTTTTTGTACGACAGCCTCTTCTGCAATAGTTTCTTGTATAACTCTTCTGCCAATCTCGAGTCCGTTTTTTAGTTCTAACTCGTAGGTAACCACTTTGCGACCATTTTTACCAGCCTGAATAATTTTCTGTGCACCAGAAGAAAGGTTCGCGTCATCTGTAAATTCTGTAGTAAATGCGATCACTTCATCGGTGGATACAAGTTGCTTACCGAATTTTGCTATGAAGATTGTAAGCCCGTCGGATATTTGAGCTTCCCTTGCAGGAGATACGGTATCGTCTAGTGCTGGAGAGATAGAAAGAGATTTGAGTAACTCATCTACAGTTGTTAATTTAGTCTTTTTTTGGAATGAAGTTCCATATAAATTTATTGTCACGTCTTTGGCTCGTACAATAGTCAACGTACGCCCGAGTATCTTTGTACTAAAGAAGTCAGAAGAAAATTGTTCGACCACATCATCCTCAGGACTAAGTTCAAATCCTGCAGATGTAACTGCCTTCCTGTTATCAACATGTGGACTCAAAAGACTTCGTGATGTTTCACCTTCAATAATGGTAAGCGGCTTCGCACGATTAACAATAATTTGAAAATTGTCGCTGTCTATTGGAGTTGTAGTGCTTGGCTCTACGGTATCATTTTCGGATAGACGTATCGACTGCTTCTCTAAAACTTCAGCAACATTTGATGCTCTAGTGGGAATTACTTTTTCTTGACCGTCTATACGCAGATTTATGATGTGTGAATCATCGGGTCGAATAGATTCACCATTTGCGACGACCAATCCACTTGAAGCGAGTACAAATACGACTATACTGAAAAATACCCCAACACTAAAACTGTGATGATGAAGAAAACTACGTAGAGATTTATCGATAGATGTATTCATGGTGGCTATGACGCTAGTTTCTGGCGAGATAAATAGCAATTTGTTTACACAAGGTCAAACCCGTAATCTCACCCGAAAGTTGTATAAGCATTATAACGTATCTTTTACCGCATAACGAGCCAAGGCCATCTCTACTATAGGGGCTAATTTTCCAAAAGCTTTTATAGAAGTTATCGGTACCCATTCATGGCATGTTACTTCTCTTTTTCTTAGTCGAACATCAGGCTTGTTTTCTAGCACTCTGTAAAAAATAAGATAATGCCTGCCGCCAATTTTATCTTTCCTAAAACCTTCACCGAGATATTCTAGATTTGCTACGGAAATTCCCGTCTCCTCGTAAATTTCACGTATTACCCCAGCTTCTGCTCTTTCCCAACCATGAATACCTCCACCAGGTAATGACCAACTTCCATTTCCGAGCCAATTTTTTACCAACAAAATTCTTGAATCATAAATTATTAGAGCGTACCCTCTGTGGGTATGACTTAAAAATATCCAGCGTATCGGTGTTATCAAATAATAGACAAGTGGTCCGAGAGATACGTAAAATCCGTATAATTTTTCTTTCATTACTCATCAACCTTTTCTAGTTGTGCGAAAGCGGTATTTAATTTCTTGACGCCTTTTGACTTAAAATACACCGCGACTACATCACCTTCTATTTCTAAAACACTTCCTATGCCAAAGACAGTGTGGCGGACTGTGTCACCTTCCACGAGTTCGACACTATATCTCGGCTCATTGTTAGTGGCTTCAAAGGAAGTTTTTGGGCGCTGATAGGAACCATAGCCATTATCAAGTGTCGCATCTATTTCACCTAAGAATTGAGATGCTGGGTTGTGTTGCACGGAACCATAGAGCGCCCGACTTGTTGCATAGCTTAAAGTGAGTTCTTCTTTCGCTCTTGTCATTCCAACATAAGTTAGGCGACGTTCTTCTTCCATCTCTTTTGGGTCGTATAGAGCTCGCGAGTGAGGTAACACTCCTTCTTCAAGTCCAGCCAAGAAAACTGAGGGAAACTCCAGACCTTTGGCAGAATGCAAGGTCATGAGAGAGACGCTATCATTGCTCGTGGATTCATTTTCGGAGACCAAGGCAACTTCTTCTAAAAATCCACTCACCCCCATATCTGAATAGCCTTTAGCTACCGATAAAAGCTCCTTCACGTTTTCTACCCTACTTTCTCCCTGAACGGTTCCATTGCTAAGATAGGAATAGTACTGAATTCTTTTTGTGAGAGCCTCAATGAGATCTGCAACTTGTATACGCTCACTGTCGTTTCGAAAATCTTTTAATAAATGCCCTAGCTCGCTAAATCCAGACCTAGCTCTTGGTGTGATTACATCACAGCTATCTGCGCGCTCTAAGGCATTCTCAATTCCGTACCCATGATTTTCACGCCATTCGTGAAATTTCTCTAAGCTCCTCTCCCCAATTGCTCTCGCCGGAATGTTCACAATTCTCTCGAAACTAGCTCTATCTTCTGGTTGATAAATGACCCTAAGATAAGCGACGATGTCCTTCACCTCTTTTCGATCATAAAACCGAACGCCACCGTATATTTTATATGGAATGCCAAATCTCAAAAACTGCTCTTCAATTGAGCGACTCTGTGCATTTGTTCGATACAAGACGGCAAAATCAGAGAATCGGCGAACTCTAAGATCGGTTTGATTTTTTATTTTGCGGACTATCATTTCTGCTTCATGTCGCTCGCTCGTTGCTTGCATGATTACTACAGGTGAACCTGTTTCAATAGATGTCCAAAGTTCTTTTTTAGAACGGTCTGAATTTTTTGCAATAACCTTATGGGCTGCATCTAAGATTGGCTTTGTACTACGGTAGTTCTGCTCCAACTTTACTATGCAAGCATCGGGATAGTCACGCTCGAAATTTAATATATTTCTGAAATCTGCACCTCTCCAGCTATATATACTTTGCCAATCGTCACCGACCACACAGATGTTTCTAGACTTTCCAACTAACATTTTAATTAGTTTATACTGCGCTGCATTAGTGTCTTGATACTCATCAATCATGATGTATCGAAACGTCGCTCGCCACTGATCCAAAATCATATCTTGGGATGAAAATAACTCTACCGTTCGAGCAATTAGGTCATCAAAATCAAGCGCTGCTGCGTCTCTAAGTTCTTTTGCATACAGTGGAAATATCTTCGCAGCAGCTTTTTGGACTGGCCCCTGCGCAGTTGCTAACAGCTCGGCTGGATTCATTAATTCATTTTTCGCGTTACTTATAATCGAACTAACCGCACGCGGCGATACTTGCTTTTCATCAATATGCGAGATTTTTAGAAGTCTTTTGATTAGAGATTGCCTGTCTGACTCATCATAGATAACAAATCGTCCGTCTATTCCAATAGCTTCGCCGCTTTGACGAAGTATTCGTACGCAAACTGAGTGAAAAGTCCCCAAGTAAGGCATAAATGAACGATTGTTTGGATTCTCCCCTACAAGATGTGCAATTCGTTCACGCATCTCTTTTGCGGCTTTATTGGTAAATGTAACTGCAAGAATTTCATGAGGCAGAGCAAGACTATTTTCAAGAATATGCGCAACTCTATGTGTAAGTGTCTTGGTTTTTCCACTTCCTGCACCGGCCAAAATAAGTAAGGGACCGTCCGTGGTAACCACAGCCTTTGCTTGTTCATCATTAAGGCCTACTAAAAACGTTTTTGTTTGTTCCATTAGGGTCCTATTGTAACCCTTTAAAGCTCCCTAGTGCAAAGTCTAGATCACATCAAAAGGAAGGCTAATACCCACATCGAGCCAACCTGCATCAATCGCGAAGATTGCCACCAGCAACAGAAGTATCATAAACACGACTACAAATTTAACCATCGTGCCACCGGTACTATTACTAGCTCTTTGCTGTATTGGAAGTTGATACTCGGTAGAGTCAAATATCTTTGGGACTTGCGTGGATAATTCTGTAGATTGTGGTGGCGAAGCAGCTTCTTCTGCGAGAGCCGTAGTTCCTGGAGGCTCTGCGGTAGCAGCAGATGAAACCGTTTCTGGCTCTTGAGCTAATGGCGCACTACTTATAATATCGCTCGATGAACTTGTAGTTTGCTCATCGCTAGTCTCAACGGGAGTAGTACCGGTATCTTCCTTTTGACTCTCCTGTTCTAATGGAGCAATTAATTTTTCGTGTTGAACGGAAACTTCTTTTGGCTTCACTGTTACGGCAATTTTATCTTCTGAAGAGTTATTTTCTACTGGTTGGGTGTCGCTTAGCGGAGCGGTAGTGTGAGTAGACGTAATCTGAGGAGTGGTTGGTGCTGGCTTACTTGTCTTTTTTGCCGCCGCTACGTCAAAAACTTTTTTTACTTCCGCCATTTTACTTAGGCCTTGAGTCCAAGTTAATGCCGTGAAGCGAGCGGTACGCCGCTTCAACTATTCCCGTAAATTCAACGTAGTTCAGGCTTGCGCCTCCTACTAGTAGTCCATCGATATCTGTTTCATCAAGAAAATCTCTCGCGTTAGAAGAAGTAGCGCTTCCACCGTAAAGAATCCTAACTCTTTTTGCTGCCTTTGGCCCATAAAGTTCTCTTATTTGTAAGCGTATGAACTGCGCCATCTCATTTGCGCTGCCGGGAGTGGCAAACTCATGGTGCGCAAAATCTAACCCTGCGCTTAAGGCCCACACCGGCTCGTACGCAACGACAATGTTACTAATTTCTTGTGCCGTGAGATTACTTATAGCAGAGGTGAGTTGGTCATGTAGTACCTGCTTTGTTTCACCCGCTAACTTTTCGTCATTTGTCTCGCCAATACACAATATCGGGACAATATTATTGCGAACACTGGCCGAGACTTTGTCCCTCACATCATCGAGAGACTCTCCAAATTTATTTCTTCTGTCTGAATGGCCGACGATCGCATAATGAACTAGATCGCTAAGCATCGTAAAGCTGACTTCTCCCGTGTATGCACCTTCATCTTTAAAGTAGGCATTTTGAGCCGCAAGTCTAAATTTGCGCCTATCTATTTGCATAGAGATTGGCTGCAACTGCAGAGTGGTTGGAGATAGTACGATTTCGATATCCCTATGTATCCGAATTCTTTCATGCAAACGATGAATTAGAAGACTCGCCTGCGACACATTCATGTTCATCTTCCAGTTAGCGACTATGAGCTTTTTCTTAATCATGATTTTTATCCCACAATACACTTACGCCAGGTAAATCCTTGCCCGACATTAAATCTAAACTTGCCCCACCACCAGTTGAGACATGACCAAATCTCTCGCGCAAACCTGCTACCGACTCTACATACGAGACCGTGTCTCCTCCACCAACTATAGTAAACGGATGGTTTGCCTCGTCGCCACGTTCTCCGACTAGTCCATCAACAATTATACGAGTCCCGTGGGAGAATGGGTCAGCTGCACCTGCGAGACCTTTTACTTCAGTGACGCCTGCCGTACCGTTCCAAATAGCCATTTTTGCTTGCGACGCAATTCCTGCAATATATGCAGCGCTAAATGGTCCGATGTCCAGTATTTTTTCATCTGCCTGCACCTCGAAGCTTGTTTGATCTGGGCGCTTTGGATACGCAGAAATATCCGCCCAGTTATGATGAGTAAGATCGACGATTCGAGTGCTAGCCTCGTTCGATACATCACTAGCCACGACGACGTCCTTAGGTAAAAAGAATGTGAACGGCTGAGTGATTGATTTCTCTCTTGCCTTCTCCATAATGTCGCGGGCAGTCTCAATCTCGTCCTGTTCGTACAAGCTGCCTCCTACAGCCAAACCTTGGGCTGCTAGAAATGTATTTGCCATTGCTCCAACTACGGCTACAGCGTCGGCTATGTCGATAAATTTATGCAAAATCTCTATTTTGTCAGATATTTTAGCGCCACCAACAATTACTAAAAGGGGCCTCTCTGGTTGATCCATGGCTCTAGTAATCGTTGCGACTTCTTTCTCCACCAAAAAGCCGGCTACTGAAGGCAATAATTTGGGTACACCATAAGTTGATGCGTGCGCACGATGTGCTGTCCCAAAACACTCTTGAACATATAGCTCAGCCCCTGTGTCTTCGACTATTTTTCTACAAAAATCTTCACTATTCTTTTCCTCTTCTTGGTGATATCTAACATTTTCTAGCAATAACACGTGTCCGGACTCTAAATGTTCAGATAGAGTTTTAACTTTCTCACCGATACAATCTTCGGCAAACCACACGTCAATACCTAAAATATCAGCAAGTCTATCTCTAACGGGAAGTAAGGATGTATTTGCATCACCTCTAGACTTCGGCCGCCCTAAATGACTCATCAAGATAAGCTTGCACCCTCTGTCTAAAAGATAGCGCAAGGTGTCAATGGAGGCATGTATTCGAGAATCGTCCGCGATGTTCCCTTCAGAGTCAAAAGGAACATTGTAGTCAACGCAAACAAGTATCTTTTTACCTTCTACGTCGTAATCCCTAACGGTACGCTTCGTGAACACTTATTTACCCACCCTTTTTAACTATTCTAAAGTTCTTACCTTTATTGTATCAGTTGTTCCCACAACTCCAGGATATTTTCCGCTTGCAGTAACAATTACGTCACCTGTGTTCAATACATTATTCCTACGTAACCATTCGGTAAGCTTTGTAGCCTGCATTTTGCCATCTTTTCTTACATAGCTTTTCACGCCGTAAAGAATTGCAAGTTGTTGAGATACACGAGCGTTTGAAGTAACTGCAATAATTGACTGTTTCGGTCTTCTCCGAGCAATTTCTCTCGCAGTAGCACCAGATTTTGTTTCAGCTACTATCGCAGTTGCCCCTACGGCATCCGCCAGGGAAATGATCGACCTCGCAATGGCGGAGCTCACCGAGGTTTCTTCGGGAGTGTCTTCTGGATAGACAAAGTGTGTTTCAACAGGAGTATGCCGCTCAGCATACAAAATGGTTCTCTTCATCATTTGTACGGCTTCAATCGGAAATTTACCGTTTGCAGTTTCATCACGAAGCGCGAGCGCATCTGCCATCAATATAGTGGCGGTTGCAACGTCCGATACTTCCGCTCTGGTTGGCTCGGGGTTCTCTGTCATGCTACCTAGCATCTGAGTGGCAACAATCGATAGTTTCCCTTTTGCTCTAGATTTACCGATAATCTCTCTTTGCAATATTGGAACTGCCTCTGGGGTAACTTCGTACGCGAGATCACCTCTTGCAATCATTACTGCGTCGACTTCATCAATAATTTCATCAAGATTTTGTATAGCAGCGCTTGTTTCTATCTTAGCGATAATTTTCGCATCATAACCAAGATTCTTCATTAGAACCTTCATTTTTTGAACATCATTTGCCGTCTGTATAAACGACATCGCAACGTAATCAAAATCCTGAGAAGCACCAAAGGCAATATCCGCCTTGTCCTTATCTGTAATTACATCACCCCCAAAGTCAGTGTCTGGTAGATTAATGCCTTTTCTCTGAAGCAGTACACCGCTATTCTCGACGGTTGCGTGAATTACCCGACCCTGAATGCTAGATACTGTGGCCCGAATCTTACCATCATATAAATACATCGTGTGACCACGTTTCAATTTTGTACTGAGGTCGTACTGGATTGGAATAATTCCGGTTTTTTCATAGTTTTCATTAATTG
>JBGSMB010000039.1:0-16561 GCA_041740375.1 Saccharimonadales bacterium (SeqCode)
TTATAATATACTTATAGTGCTCTCTGGGGTGCTGGTATGGGTGCCTGCTCATATAAAGCGGCCCTTTTTTAAACTTAGTCATAGACGGCAAATTGAGAATATGTTGGATTGTGTTTCCTGGGAGATAAGTGCTCATTCGTGTAGTGCGCAATTATCTCCTAGGAACATCCCGTTTATAGGAGTAATACCCCACTACCGCCACCTGAAAGAGGCAAACTTACTATGACCACCGATACACATGAAAACGACGACACTCCGCAGGGGACCGAGCTGTGTAACATCGCGGCAGAACATACGTCGTTGGAGGCACAGAGAATCCGCATGATGCTGACCCCAGAAGGGATGAAGTTCATGCGCACCACTCTCGAACTCGAAGCGGAGTTCAAGGAGAACGTGGTCGTCGTGCACCGCGCTGGGCACGATCTTGACAGCGGCAAGATTACCGCTGACGAGTACCGGGAGATCGCCGACCGATTCGATGACCTCGAAGAACGCATCGATGCGCATGTTCGTGCAGAGGATGCATTCTTCGCTGAGATCGACCGGAAGATCGTCGATGCCAAAGAACGCATCGAGGCCGGTAAGACCGAAGAGTTCCTTGGCCTCCTCCTCCTTGAGGGCAAGCCTGTTGGGGGCGTCACGATCATCCTTCCGAGCCGACCCTAGGACATCGGTTGCCGGGCAAGCTCCTTGTTGGGTGAAGTCTTCTGCGTCTGATTGGGGTTTGTAGCATCTGTTGCGGGGACTCCCCGCGACAGATGCTACCCCAAAATACCCTCAACAAAAACTCTTTATCGTCTATGACTCCCTCTCCCGCATCTTAAATAATAGTTAAGATTCGAGCGAGCGAATTACAAATAATTCCTACAAGCGTAAGTACGTTGTGGCTTTGGTTTTTTCTTTTTCTGCGTTAATGATTTCTTGAATGTCTTTATAGTTAAAGAGAATGTACGCAGCCCTAATCTTATTTTCTTTGGTTTCGATGTGCTTAATCATCGCGAGGCCGTAACCAACACTAAAAATGTCTGACACTTCGCCAGTTTTTAAAGCAAATAGCTGCTCTGTCATCTGGATTGGTATATTCCTGTCCTGTTTATCTACAAGAAACGGTATCTCACCACCCTTATCTTTTGTACTCAAGTCATCTGAGTACGTCTGCGCCACAGTCGAAAAATCTTTGCCTGAGTCGAGTTCGGCTTTCGCAGTTTCTGCGCGCTTAGTTGTCTCTGTATCAAGCGCCTCAAGTACTTTTGCTTGTAGAATTTTGTCTTTGAGCGACCTTCTGAAATCATTAATTGTCCAGCCGTAGTAGTCACGTATGACGTCTTGCAGCGCCGACTCGTCGCTACCCAAACGATTTTGGGACCTGAGAAGCTCAATTTCTGCGTCAATCTCCTCCGCAGATACCGTAATACCCTTTTCTTTTGCCAACTTCTTAATATATGCCTTATTGATAACCTGCTTTAGAGCTTCTTTTCGCTGCTCTTCGAGCTGAGCCTTGCCTTGGTCGCTCTCAAAATCTATGTTTTCTTGAGTGGTGAAATAATGCACATACTGACGAAGCTCGAAAAGATAATCTTCGTAGGCGACAAATGAATTACCTACTTTTGCTACCGGAAATGGCACTATCTGAGTTACTCGGTACATAAATGTTGAGGTGTTTTTTTGCTTATAAAGACTCACCATACTGTAGCTAAAGAAGCCGATTACTACCGCAAGTGCAATGATAATTGAAAGGCGCACAACACGATGTTTTGAGTGTTGCAACGGATAAATAAGCTTCCGGGCGCCTTTTAATACCTCTTCCCTGGTCTCGGCAACAGTCTCGTTTGTAATGCGCGGAACAGAGCCGTCCTCGAGTGGTTTTTTAGATTTTTTGCGACGAGGTAACCTCGGTTTTGATAGTTTCTTCATAAATTACTTGTCTTCTGATTCGGAGCTAGTAGACGAATCTCCGACGTATGGATTTGAGCTTTTTAGGTAGCCCCTTTCTCTGAGTAAGCTCGTTATTTCTTTCTGAATCTTTCTTGGTTTATGCACATCACGGATAATCAGTTCACCAACATACGTTTGTATAGTTATTGTACCAAATCCTAGCAAAGTTTCTTGCATCCCATGAATCTCATAATTGATCATCGTAACCTGATCTAAACTAATATCTACGAGAGAGCGCTTGAAAAAGCCTTTTTGCTTAATTTGGATTATTCTCTGGTCAGTAACAACATACACACTAAAGTTCCAGCCAATCCAGGCATAAAACATGACTAGGAAGGCCAACAGAAAGCCGATGCCCAAGCCACCAAAAAAATAACTGTATTCTGGCTTTACGAAAGAAGGTAGTGTACCAAGCAAAAGTAGTACGGAGGCAATAATTAACTCTTTTCGCATAACAACTGGATGCTTGCGGAATAGTAGCAGCATCTCTTCGTCGTCTAGCTGGTCTTCGAAATATTTTTGTGGCATGGTTTGTTTATTTACGGCTCTCTTGGCTATGGTGCTCGAGTAGAGTTTTCAGCATCTACATATTATACGTCCTAAAGGTGTAAAATGCAGGTATAATGCTAGCTACCATTATGCCCTGGTAGCTCAATGGATAGAGCAGTTCCGTCCTAAGGAAAAGGTTGCAGGTTCGACTCTTGCCCGGGGCACCAATTAAATATCCTGAGCTTGTCTCGGGGTTTTTTAATTGGAGTTCGAAGAACTGAGGCGAACCTGCAAGGCAGGTGCGATAAACTAGATCGCGCGCAGAAGTTCACTTCGAGCACGATCGCAGTTTATACAAAGTACTCTTGCCCGGGGCACCAAAAAGAGTTTATCGGCTTTTAGTCGATGAGCTCTTTTTGATTACTCACGAAGTGAGTGTCGAACCTGCAACATTTAGGTTCGGTCATTAGCGGAGTGAATGTGCACCGTTTGCCAGGGGGGGCACCACCCTACTTCTTTGGCTGTGTATATGCTTCGTGAGCAACTTTATAGTTATAAAGCTCACTATCTTCAAACCATAGCGCAATTTCTAGCTTCGCCTCATCGGCATCACTTGATGCATGAACTAAGTTAGGGATCCCCATTTTATGCTTATCACCATGAGCGTAGCTCATATGTGCGTAATCACCCCTTATAGTACCCGGATTTGCGCTTTTTGGCTCCGTGGCGCCTACCATTTTTCTGACTAGTTCTGCCGCTTCAATACCTTCAAATACAATTGCGATAACTGGACCTGTTTTCACATAATCTATTGTCATTTTGAATTTATCTTCACCTCTTCGAGAAATCATTTTTCCGATTTCTTCGTAATGCTTATGAAGATGCTCGTCGCTTGGAGTTACCATCTTAAGACCTACAATTTTAAGTCCAGCCCGCTCGAATCTCGTGAGAATCTCACCAGCAACACCTCTTTGTACTGCATCCGGTTTTAAAACTACCAATGTTCTTTCGTTAGTCATTTTTGATACTTCTCCTAATGGTTAGATTACTTTTGTGATCAGGAGTAAAGATAGCACCGCCGCAAGACCAAGTCTATACCAACCAAAAATCTGTAAGCCATGTCGCCCTAGATATGCTAGTAGCGTCTTGACTGCTAGCGCTCCAAATATAAATGAGAAGAGATTACCCACAATAAATACAGAGAGGTTGTTGCTAATATATGTTTGTCCGGCGCTCGAGAGAAATACCTTCATGCTGGCTCCGAAAATGATTGGAATTGCCATTAAGAAGCTAAAATCAGCAGCCATTTTTGCTGTGAGGCCAAGGTTTAAACCCGCAAGTATGGTTGTGCCCGACCTTGATGAGCCAGGTATTAACGCAACAATTTGCGCAAAGCCAATGAGTAACGCTTCCCGAATTGTAAGCTTCGAGTCACGATCAATTGGAGCCTCCTCTCTTTCCCCCCCGAAAAATATCATAAGTAGGCCAATTACAACGAGCGCTACAACTACAATCCATACCGAGGCACTAAACTTCTCAATTCGATCTGCCCAAAGGAACCCGACCAAAGCAGTTGGTAATGTGGCCAGTACGATTAGCCCCAAGAATTTGTACTTTTTTTGCAATACTACTTCACGCGTAATTTTCCATAGCTTTTTCCGAAAAAATATTAGCAAAGCGAGTAGTGTGCCAAAATTTAAAAGCACTCCAAAAGTAAAGTTACTCGGTAGGCCCAAAAATCTTTCAGCTAGCACCAAATGCCCACTACTTGAAATTGGTATAAATTCAGTTATTCCTTGTACTGCTCCGAGTACCGCTGCTTCAAATAATGTCATTCTACTAATGGTAGCAGAATGACGATTTTTACGAGAATGAACACAAATACTACTCACTTACTACATCTGTTATTTCTTATATTACGCAAACAATGTACACTGTTCGCATGGTGTATATCGAAGCAGTAGAGTCATATTTGGAGTACCTTGAAATAGAAAAAAATCGTTCAAAACGAACGATTGAAAATTATCGTCATTACTTAAATCGGCTATACGACTTTGCTGGCGATATAGAGGTCTCTGACATATCCCCCGAGCTTATTGTGAAGTGGCGTTTATGGCTGAATCGACTAGGATCGAATAGTTCTGACGAACTAGGTAAACTAACTCAAAACTATCACTTAATTGCGCTTAGAAACTTTCTGAAATTTTGCTCCAAGCGAAATATACCCGCGCTTGCTCCTGACAAAATTGAGTTAGCGCGAGTAAAACCTAAGCAGCTAGATTTCTTGGAAAAGGACGAGGTGTTAAGGCTTTTTCAAATACCAGACACCACAACCCTAATAGGTCTTCGGGACAGGGCAATACTCGAGCTACTCTTCTCTAGCGGATTACGCGTATCAGAACTAGTTGGTCTTAATATAGACCAGGTAAACCTTGCGAGACGAGAGTTTAGCGTCAGAGGTAAAGGACAAAAAGACCGACCGATATTTGTAAGCACCGAAGCTGCATACTGGATTGCGCTATATCTTGATAAGCGAACTGACACGATGCCGGCGCTATTTATAAGCCATAGTTCACGAACAAATACTTCATCAAACGACGGTAACTTCCTGCGATTGACTGCCCGAAGCGTACAGCGTATGGTAGCTCAATCAGCGCGACTAGCAGGTATAACCAAACACGTTAGCCCTCATACCCTGAGACACTCATTTGCTACCGATTTACTTATGAATGGCGCAGATCTACGTAGCGTCCAGTCCTTACTCGGTCACAGTAATATTGCCACCACAGAAATTTATACACATATAACCGATCCGCACCTAAAGGCTATTCACGAAGAATTTCATAGAAAAAAGTAACAACTAGTTTGCAGTAGCTGGGTCACAAGAAGGGTCACCAACTAATGAAACGCCGTCCACGCTAACCGAGTCTACATCTGTTTCTTGTGGTGTGACACGAAGGCGCTTACAGATATCATCTCCTACCTGAAGTGCAAAATTAGGATACGGCATATCTGGGCGGATCGGTGCGTTCACTTTAATTCGCTTTACGACATCTTGCGCTTTGCCGGTAGAATCTATAACTACTTGAGCTCCAGATATAGGTTGCGCTACTGCTCCACCTGCCGATGTATATCCCCTAACGATCACCTTAG
Organism: Saccharimonadales bacterium (SeqCode); assembly: GCA_041740375.1. GTDB lineage: Bacteria > Patescibacteriota > Saccharimonadia > Saccharimonadales > JAGQMS01 > JBGSMB01. Next base: position 5,578 of record JBGSMB010000039.1, read on the forward strand.
ACGAATCGTATATGCCGCGCAGAACCATGACGTATTTTGACGAACTGAGGCTGGAAATCGTAGCTTCACACTGAAGCGCCATATTGAATGTAGCAGGAACGAGCTTGCAGTTTCCTTCTACGATTGACCCGTTTGAAGTTGTGCCAATAGTGAAAGTGTTTGAGCTCCCAGTTGAAGGGTACGCATAGAAGTCAATGGTGTCATTCGCGACATCAGATTTATTTAACGGTAGTTCGGCAGGGATTAGCTGAATTTTAAGTATTCCAGGATAGTTTGCGCTCCACTCTGAAAGTGGCGGAAAATTTCCCAGCGTACTATCGTAAGGAGCAAATGTACCAAGCGAGGTTTCATCCTGCCAATAGATACGGATTGTACTAAACGTGCTAGAAGTCGTATTTAGTGGTATTACCTTTGTGTCGTCTCTGCCCACGCTATACTCCAGCTCCGTGGGTGTTTGGTCAACAAATACACAAGTGTACGCGACGTTCGATGAAGCATCAAGAACACGGTTGGGTTGGAGTCCACCAACTAAAATTTTTGCTTGGTCAGCAGTTGAACATGAATTTATCTCACCAACAGCGCTCGGATTCTGCTCCAATGCCTTCATGGCATCGTTTATACCTGTCTCTGCCGCGTAAAATGCCTGAGAGCCTAACTGTCTATCAAGTGCTTGGCGCTGTTCGCGGCGCATAAGCGTTGCGAAGCTGAGCGCTACTAAAGATACGATTAGCATAATAAATAACGTCACCACGAGTGAGACTACGCCGTCTTTGTCTCTTTTGTTCATAAGCATTATTCTATCACCAACCTATAGCCGCCGATAGACATTAGTTGTAAGCACAGATGTTGCGCAAAGCTCCGCGCCGACCAAACTTCCGTCACACAGCACGCCTTGATACTCTGCAGGAGTATCACGTGTGGTTGTAGTCGCCGGAGTTGGATAGAGCAATAAGTCCTCGTCTCCATAGGTAACTTGAATCGAAAAGTCCCAAAGCTTATTTGCTCCTTCAGAAATAGTGAATTTAGAGATACGCATCCCCTTAGAAAGTAGCTCAACTTTGGCGGATGTAAATGGGGTTGTTGTCTCGTCTGGACAGCCGGACCCTGTTAGCTTCTCGCGCTCGAATACACGTGTTGCTTGTCGAAGTGACGCATTATCTGCACCGGCGAGCTGTCTATTGAGTACAAGTCTGTAGCGAAAATCGCCAATACAAAAGATAAACGGCACCCCGCCGTTCGTTGCTGTTGCAGGTATTGGATTGGGCGTCACGCTACCCTTACCAAACTGTAGTTGAGAGACAATTTCATCCGATAACCGCCTTGCAACCTCCTGTGTTTGAGCCTGAGAGATACCTTTATAGTATAGTCGGCCCATTCTTGTCACTCCCACCATACAAAGTAGCAAGACAACCGTGAATACCATCGTCGCAATCAATAATTCAAGGATAGTAAAACCGTGGGAAGATCTACGTTGCTTCATTACTCCTGAACCCTATATACCAACTCTATTTTTCGTGTCTCATTATTGATTATTCCCGGCCATTGCACTCTCGCAACATACCGTTTATCCGTTATTTTCTCAACTCCTATGGAATAGAATGAAGATTTACATTTTACATCGTAACTATCAATCGCGGCCAGATTAGAAATCGTGACAATCTCTAGACTTGACGTTATGCAAAACCCGGCGAGTGAGGGGCTATATATGTCTTTGCCGACAATGGGCTGAGCGCTAAGTGACTTGATTCTTTCGATTTGCCCTTCTGCTAGCTCTAAAGCCTCTGAAGCCTCTTGTGCGTCACGTCCGACCCTAAGGCTTCGATTGGTAGTGACATACGCTCCAGCAAGTACCGCGGATACTATGGCAATCGCCAACAACACCTCTACAATCGTGTCGCCGCGCTTAAATCTGTGTAATTTCATGAGCAAGTTCTCGTGCTTATATCGTCTAATATCTCTGATGATACAGTATACCCCGTTCCGCTTATACTTACCGAAATAATTGCATACTGTCCGCTTGTGCCACTCTTCAAACATATAGGAATTACTTCGTTGTTTGCCAAGAAGCTACCTGCCGTCAGACTGTTTATTTGCGTCACGACGTTCGATTCTGTCATTGCGCTAAGTCCGGAGGTCGATGCTTTACTGATGAGCACAAGGCCGATTGCACTGTTGCCAGACGTTATACTGCCGCCACTCACGGCTGCACCTCTGAAGTCCTTATATATAAGCGCAAACGCGACACTACTGGGGTTACCGTTATTTAAAACTGGATTAATCCTCCAAGGAAGAGTAGATACTTGTGAGGCGTTCACTCTTGAATCATTTGCAGGAGTTGAGTTATCGGGGTGAATGGCGGTCGGCTTTAAGTTGACAAAATCTTTTACGGGATCATTAAATTGGTCCAGTCTCCGCCCCGCAAGATAGTACGTGGTGTATTGTTCGTTTTCTGTAGCGTTGCCGAGCTGTATTGCTTTGCCGGCGAGTACGCATTTTTCATTCTTGGCAAGTGTGTCCCCAGTTGAGCCGTATCTTAAGATTGGTGCTGAGTTACCACTCAGATCGCATTCAAGATTTGGAACCGATGGTAGTACGCCATTATTGACGTCATTTAAGCTGTCTCGAAGGATAGACTCGATCTCACGCACCCCCGTGCTAAATTGCGTTCTTCCTTGTCGCCCATTTATCATAGCAAGCGCAGAAACGAGTAATATACTTGTGACAGAGAGCACAATGAGCGTTTCGACTATTGTGAAGCCGCTTTTGCTTTTCATATCCGTCAGTATAGCATCAAGGTACTAGCAAAACACCTATGTAGTCCCATATTTTTTGACCGAAAAGCATAGAAATGACCACACCAGAAATAAGAAATGGCCCGAAGGGCACTTTAGTCTTTCGACTTTTACCTTCTGCAATAAGGATAATCGCGAATACCGAGCCAATGATTGAGGCAAGCGTAATCGCCATCCAGGAAAGCAGAGGAGTCCCTAGGAGTAGTCCAAAACCAAAGCCTAGGTATGAATCGCCGTCGCCAATTGCCTGGCCTTTCGAGAACCAGTAGATAAGCTGAAATAGCCCGCCGCCAACTACGCATGCCAGAAACGCAGATACCGCTATATCTGTACGCTCAACGGCCGGGCTAAGTAAAATGACTATAGCGGTTTGCAAAATTCCAATTACAACTAAGAACCGAAGAAGCACCACTGGAAACTTCAGCCATTTAAGGTCATAGATAAACAAAGCCATGAGCGCCACAAGCGCCACAAGCCAAAACCCGAGCCTAACAATGCCGATGCCGTCGAACTCATATGGCCAGTACGCATAGCTTAGGGCAAAAAGAGCACCAGTAATGAATTCAACGATCGGATATTGAACTGAAATTGGCCTGTGGCAGTACCGGCACTTACCACCCAAGCTAAGCCAGCTCACCACAGGTACTAAATCTTTTGCGCTCAGTTTATGGTGGCAATGAATACATTCCGAACGCTCACGCACCCAGTCTCGCTTTTCGTGTAAGCGCCATACCAGTGCATTAACGAAACTACCGAGCAATACCCCGAAGACAAAGATAAATAACAAAATCATTAGCACTATTGTAACTTACGTTTCATATAAAAACTCCCGGACTAAGCCGGGAGTTTTTTAAAGTGCCGATTTGACTCTTCTTTAGCTTTCTTGGCAAGCTACGAGCGTGCCTGCTGAGTTTTCGATCTGGTAGAGTAACGCAACCTGTCGAGCCGCACCCTGTGGAGTGACAGTACTGCCTGTTGCTGTAGTACACTTAGCTGATAGCCGAAGTACTGCGCCCGTCGTAGTAGGAACCGTTGTTCCGTCTTGAGCTTCTACTGTTAGAAGTGTAATGTTTGTGAGTTTTGCGTTATTGAAGACTTTTGCTGCATCAGATGTGGAAGTTGAAGATGCACTTGCTGCCGGTAATTTACCGTTGTTATTGCTTGTAAATTCACTTAACGCCCCAAGAAGCGTCGCGGCCTCGTTCTTCGCCTGAGTGTTACGGCTGTTACGTTGTAATGCTGGTACCGCCAAGAAGACGATGAGCAAAATAAGCCCTGCGATCGCAAGCACGATCAAGACTTCTATGATGGTGAAGCCTTTTTTAGTTTGTGGAACTTTTGTCATTTTCTAATCCCCTGTTTAATTGGTGCCCTAGTAATACCTATAATAGTAGCGCAAGCATAAGCAAAATCAAGTACTTTTTATCGAATCGCTCCTGATTGTCCCGCAATTCCGTACACTGGTAAAAGCACTGCTGCGACGATCACAAGCGCCACAACTCCAAGAAGTACCATCATAATTGGTTCAATAATGGTCGAAATAGTCTTTATCTGTGTATCCACCTCTTTTTCGTAGTAGTCAGCTGTCCGCTCCATCATCTTTTCAATTTGGCCGGATTCTTCGCCAATTTTGAGCATGTTTGGCACAAGTTCGAGAAAGTTAGGATCACCCGCAAGTGAATCTGATAGTGCTTTACCGCCTTTTACTTGCTCAGACGCTGAAACTAACGACGCCTTAATATACATGTTGTCGACGGCATCACCGGTAATTTCAAGGACTTGAAGGAGCGGTACCCCGCTTGCAACGAGAGTTGAACCTGTTCGGGCAAAACGCGCCATATACATTTTCATGAACAAAGGCCCAAAAGGTGGCATACGCATCTTGAGCTTGTCGATAACTCGCTTTCCACCGAGGGTTCGCGCCCATCTTGAACCAAAAACTACCGCAAAAACAAGAAGTATCGCGAATACCCACCAAAACTTAATTACAAAGTTTGAGGTCGCTAGCAAAATGACTGTCACTAAAGGAAGTTTTGCTCCCGGAAAACCATCATAAAGCAACTGTACCTGAGGTAATACTTTCACAAGCATAAAGCCTACAACTGCAAGCATGACTAAAATAACGATTATCGGATATACCATTGCTCCGCGGACTTTCGAGATGACTTCAGCGTCTTTCTCCTGCTGAAGTGCTAGTCGCTCAAGCGAGGCATCAAGAGTTCCTGAAGTCTCACCTGCAGCGACCAAGCTTGTAAACACTTTATTAAACACTCTTGGGTGGGCTTCAAGTGCCGCACTAAACGTTTTACCTGCCTCTACGTCACTTATTATTTGTGCAATAACTGCTTGAAGTGCCTTACTTTTAGTTTGTTTTAGTACACTCCTGAGGCTTTGTACTAGAGGTAACCCGGCATTAATAAGAGTCGATAACTGACGAGCAAAAATGATACGTTCTTTCGAAGAAACCCTATTTCCAAACGATGACAAAATCGGTATACCGCTAGATTTTTGCGTGATGGTAATGGGAGTGTACCCCATCTTTTTGATTTTGTCGGCTGCTGCTCGTTCGCTGTCGGCTTGCACTTCAGACGATATCTTCTCGCCGCTACCTTTTTCTTTTGCTTCAAATTTATACGTCAGCATTCTAGCCTCTCATTAGTCTTTCAAGTTCTTCGATATCTATTGCAAATGTTCTTGCTTCCTCTAGTGAAATAGATCCGTCATGCACAAGGTTTACTAATGTTTTGTCCATAGATTGCATACCGTGCTCGGCGCCTGTCTGGATAACGGCATCCAGTTGGTGGGTCTTGCCTTCACGAATAATATTTCGAACCGCAGGGTTTGCGATAAGAATTTCGGCTGCTGCAACACGACCACCACCGATGGTCGGAACCAACCGCTGCGAACAAATCGCCATAAGAATATTGCTAAGCTGCGACCGAATCTGTGGCTGCTGGTGCGGAGGAAAGACGTCTATCATTCGGTCAATACTTTGTGCCGCAGAGTTGGTGTGTAGCGTCGCAAACACTAAGTGACCGGTCTCTGCGATAGTAATCGCTGCGGCGATCGTTTCTAGATCGCGCATCTCACCAATCAGCACGACATCTGGATCTTGGCGAAGAGCGCTACGAAGTGCCGCAGAGAATGAAAAGGTGTCATAGTGAACCTCTCGTTGCACGATAAGTGATTTCATCGACTTGTGGGCGTACTCGATTGGGTCTTCGATGGTGATTATGTGTGACGATTTTTCAGAGTTAATCTTGTGGATCATGGCAGCAAGTGTAGTCGACTTACCAGATCCAGTTGGGCCGGTTACTAAAACAAGCCCTCTCGGATATTCGGCAAATTTACTGACAATGGGCGGAAGGCCTAAGTCTTCTACAGTACGGATAACGTTCGGGATAAGTCGAAGTGCGGCCGCGATATTACCTCGCTCATGAAAGGCATTAACACGAAAACGACCAAGATCACCAAATGAGAAGCTAAAGTCAAACTCCTTATCCTTCATAAGAATTGCTTTTTGATCTTCATCTAAGATAGAAAATATAAGCGACTCGACCGACTCCTCTGTGAGTTTCTCTGCACCACTAGCTGGTCGAAGTGAGCCATCTACACGAATCATTGGCGGCAAACTTACCTGCAAGTGCAGATCGGATGCGTTAACCTTGATTACTTCTTCTAGTAGTATTTCAATTCTTGGTGCTGCCATGATTTTTTCTTTCTGCCTACTCTTTAGGCGTTGTCTACTGCGGCTACTCTATTTACTTCTTCTATGGTTGTTTTTCCACTCAACGCCTTCAGGTAGCCGTCTTGTCGCATCGTGATCATTCCCTGAGCTTGCGCAACTTTTTGTATGTCAGAGCTTGTCGAGCGAGCTAGAATCAACTTTTGAATCTCCTCCGTTACGGTGAAAACTTCGTACAACCCCTGCCGACCTTTATAGCCACCCGGGTGTGCAGGCGAATCTTTACCCTTGCGTAAAGTATAAGCGTTTTGGTTGCCAAGAGGCAAGCCGGGAAATCCAAGATCTTCATCTACGGCTTTTCTACCTGCTTCGTCCTTTGCAAGCAGAGAGCCTAAAGTCTCCTTAATCGCAGCAGTTTCTACTGCATCTGACTCATAATTTTCGGCGTCGTCAGGAAGTTTTCTCACTAGCCTTTGCCCAATAACGGTGTGTACCGTCGACGCAATCAAAAACGGTTCAATATCCATATCGAGCAATCGAGGCAAAATACCAGCCGCTGAATTTGTGTGAAGCGTACTAAATACTAAGTGTCCGGTAAGCGCGGCCTGTACTGCGAGAGTCGCAGTTTCTTTATCTCGAATTTCTCCAACCATTACTACATCAGGATCTTGTCGAAGAATCGACCGAAGTCCAGATGCGAAAGTGAGTCCAACGTCAGCATGTACCTGAATTTGGTTGATACCACTCATTTTGTATTCAACAGGATCTTCTAACGTTACTATGTTTATCTTTTCGTCAAAAATTTCCTGTATCAATGCGTAGAGAGAAGTCGACTTACCCGATCCGGTAGGGCCACTCGTAAGAATCATACCGTTAGGTCGCTTGAGGCCTTCTCGAATAGTTCGAAGCGCACGGCCAGCGTAGCCCATATCCTCAAGATTGAGACTAGTCCCCGACTTATCCAAAAGTCGTATAACCACCTGTTCACCCCAGACGACAGGCGAGATTGCTATTCGAAGGTCGATACCTTTGCCATTCACGTGCATAGTGAATTGACCATCCTGAGGTATACGATGTTCGTCTATTTTAAGATTTGAAAGGATCTTAATTCGCGACACGAGTGGAGCTTCTGTGCTTTTAGGTAATTTCATAACTTCTCTGAGAACACCGTCTATTCGACATCTTATCTTCAGCTCTTTTTCAAGAGGTTCTATATGGATGTCACTCGCTCTGTTGATTGCTGCATAATCTAAAATAGTATTCAATGCCTTACTGATTGGAGAATCCTGAACAGTAGCTTGTATCGAATCGCCCTTACCTGCTGCCTTATCTTTGGCTGCCTTATCCTTTTCGTTATCATACTCAATATCATCTACTACATCAGATAGATCGCCCACAACACTTTTGCTTATGCTCATGTCGTACTGCGAAATAACATTTCGTATGCCGTTCTCGCTCGCGAGATAGACTTTTAAAGGACGGCCGATCTTACTACTTAAGAAGTCGACCGCTTGCACGTTATCGGCATCTAACATACCGACAACCAGACGGTTCTGCATAGTACCAAGCGGTACGGCCATGTATCTTTCTGCTGTTTCTTTTGGGAGCAAACCAAGTACTTCGGTGCTAACTCTTGCATCAGATAAATTTACATAAGGGGTACCCGTAGCAGCAGCGATACTCTTAGTGAAGTCTTCGCCAGTAATCTTCTCGTCTGCTATGAGCATTTCTATGAGCGGCTTATTGATTGAAGCGGCTTTTGCTTTTTCTTTCTCAAGATCTTGTGCGCTTAAAACACCATTTCGAACCAAATCCTCTTCAACAAGTTTCTGGGTATCCCCGAGTAGCATGCTCATATTTGACCAATTACCTTTTTGAAGCTACTCATAGTCATTAATTAAATGGCTTTTGATTTGAATCAGGTGAGATAGTTATTGTCTGCGTTGGGTTTAACGATGTGTTATTAAAAAACTTACTGTTTGGGAGTTCAAAACTAGCGCTAATTGGCTCTACTACTTCTACACTAACCTTTGCGCTTGTCTGTTTTCCAAAAATAAAACCAAATATGATAAATGAAACTATCGCCGAGCCGCCGATAATTACTATAATGAGTGCGATGTCTTTCTGTTTCATTTCACTTCCTTTTTTTCAATCTCGAGTGTCTTTTTTGGCTGGTAGTATGTTACGCCTGTCACCGACACACTTAGCTCACTGTCTTTTCCTGAGAACGTTATGCTAGAAATTTTAATGGGGCGTATGGACTTTTCTAAATTTGTTACAAGAAGTTGAGCATTTTGATAATTTCCCTTTCCTGTGAGCGTTACTGGGATCTCAATTGGCTCCGGACTTGCACTGCTCTGTTCCGCGTCGGCTTCAGCATCGGTACCACCGATTGTAATATCGGTCAGTCCGCTCAAGCTCATTATCTTATCGAGCGATGTAGCTAGCGCCGGGAAGTCGTATTTACTGGGTAGTGCGTCGAGCACTATACGAGCATTCTCGTCTGCGGTGCCGATCACAGATTCGCTCGCAGAATTAAATGACTCATAGGCTGCGACCAAGGTTGACACCGACTCAACATTATCCTTTAGCTGTTCGTCCGCTTTAACACTTGCACCAATAACTTTTGACTTATACGTCATCTGCTTTACGAGTGTGTAAGAAGCCACCAATGAAAATCCAAAAATAGCACCAGCTATACCAATAATGACTAAAATACGTGAGTTGTTCTGGCTTATTAGATCTCGTTTTTTTGATTTACCCGTGTCTTTCATTACTGCCCCCCTGCCGACTGTTCGGTTTTATCAAACAAGGCTTTCGGTTGCTCGGTTGTTGAACGAGTACTTACAGTTTCCGGCACTATAAGTACAATTTTGTCCTCAGTATTACTAAAGATAGATGGGTCATACGCTAAATTAATAGTAAATGTTGCGCCATCTACGCCACGATCAAACCCGCTAAGCACCACCTGACTAAAGGCTTTTGGACGGCTAGTTTCACCTTCCTCACCTTTTGATATTTCTACAAACTTAAACGTATCAACAAGCTTATTTACATCCTGCAGTGAGTTCGACTCGCCGGTCATTGTAATTGTAGAGTTTGCTGTATCGAGTGTGAGCGTAGTGATGGTAGAGTTTGCTGGTACGACTTGTGATAAATAGGCAAATAACTTAGATACAACTGGCTTGTCTTCGTGCAAAGCATCGAGGGCACTAAGCTGATTTTGTACAGTTAAAATTTCATTAAGCCCTTCAGTGTTTTGTAGCTTTGACGTATTTGACTTAATAGATTTTTGAACACTCGACAAGCGAGCAGCTTGAGCTCCATAAACGATTAGCGCCAAAAGCAGTGTGACGCCAATAGAGCCCACTATGACAAAGGTAGCGAGTAACGAAACAAAGCGTTTTTGCTTTTTAATGGCAATGTATTCGAGTTTTACCTCTGGTAGAAGATTTAACTGCACCATGGCTATTCGATCCTCTCCGCAAGTCCAGCGGCAACAGCAAACTGACTAGACACGGCTAGAAGTTCATTCTGCTGACCCTGAGGGAATGTAATGTTTCGCCAAGAGTTTCCTATCTCAACCGCGACACCAAACTTATTTGCAATATACAAAGGAAACTCCGGTAGTGATGATGCGCCACCGGTCACAATAATGCGATCGATTTTGGTTCCAACGTAACGAGTCTGAAAGAATTTAATGGACTTTTCAATCTCGCCAACTAAAATGTCGACCGTAGAAATAATCGCGTTGTAGATTTGGCTCTCTAGCTTTTCCTTTGATAGTCCAAATTTAAAGACGAACTGTTCGGCTTGTTTTTCGTCAATATTAAGATTTTGAACAGCCGCACGAATGATTGATTCATATCCTGTAGGAATTGAACGTACTAAGCGTGGCGCACCACCCATAGTCACCACCAAATCCGCGGCAACACTTCCGATATCAATCACCATAACTGCGCCGGTAGTACCGGTCGGAACGATTGACCTCGCTATCGCCATGCTGTCTGGCTCAAAAGCAATAACATTCAGGCCAATCTGCTCCAATAGATCAAGTCGTTGTTCAATGAACGCGTTTGGCGCACTACTAAGCAGAACCTCTACCTTATCTCGTTCTTTCGGTGAGTCTCCGATGGTTGCCCAGTCAATCTTACTTTCAATAAGAGGTGTAGGAATCAGGGAGTCGGCCTGAAAACGAATTGATTTCGCGAGCTCACCAGGACTAAGGCGGTCTATATCAAACACAGTCGTGAAAACACGCTGGGATGGAAGCCCCACAGCAACATTTTTGCTGGTAACTTTTGCTGCTGCGACAAATTCTTTAATGATGGCTGCAAGTTTTTGCTGGTCAGCGTTGGCATCACTGAGAGAAATCTTTCCCTCAAGTGGCTGCATCGCATAGCGGACGAGCGTTTTAGGCGCGCCACTTCCAGAAAGCTGCACAAGACGAAGTGCAGATGTGCCTATATCTAATCCAAAAAAGTCGGAAATACCCGAGAGTATGCTC
>JBGSMB010000040.1:0-4724 GCA_041740375.1 Saccharimonadales bacterium (SeqCode)
CGTAGCCTTGTTCTTTATTACTTGGCGTCACACCGTCGATTGCGAGAAATGTTGCCCCTCGAAGATGATCTGCTATCACGCGCATACTCGTTGTATGCTCGTCATATTGCTTATCGCTGAGCTTCTGTAGCTGCTCGATAATTGGCCAAAGTAGACTAATCTTAAACACGTCAGGGCTATCGATTGAAGCGGCGGCAATTCGTTCTAAACCCCCTCCATAGTCAACATTTTTTGCGGGCAGCTTCTCGAATCCATTTTCTGTACGCTGATATTCCATAAATACAGAGTTACCTAGTTCTATATAGCGACCGCAGTCACAATTTACATGGCAGTTTGCTCCCCATTTTGTATCGTGCTTGACGTCTGGAAACAGGTAAAACATTTCGCTATCCGGCCCACAAGGTTCGCCTATTTTTACGTCCTTGGGGGCACCATTTCGACTCCACCAATTTTTCTCATCATAAAAGAATATCCGGCCACCCTGGTCGCCAACTACATAGCCATTTTTTTCTGTTCCTATTTCTACCTGCTTTGCTTCTATGCCTTTTTGCTCAAACAACCTAGCCCATATATCGGCAGACTCTGTGTCTTTGGGGACATTGTACTCTGGAAAACCACTACAACAGGTGACAAAAATACGATTTGGATCAAGCCCAATCTCATTTGTGACAAACTCGAAAAACCACGGTATCTGCTCTGCTTTAAAATAATCACCAAGTGACCAGTTTCCAAGCATCTCAAAGAAAGTCGTATGCCGATTATCGCCTATATCATCTATATCTTGAGCTCTTAGGCACGTCTGACTATCTACCAACCGAGTACCTTCTGGGTGAGGTTCACCTAATAAATAGGGTATTAACGGCTGCATGCCAGAACCAGTAAAAAGAGTTGTTGGATCATTCTGAGGAACAAGCAAGGCACGTGGAATTACTTTATGGCCGCGCTCCTTAAAGTATCGTAGGTAGATCGCTCGTATTTCTTGGGTTGTCATCGGTGACTATTGTAACAGAGCTACTCGCAGACAGTACAGACCACTTCAACTTTTATGATTTTGTCTTTACCGTCACGCTTTGCGGTTGCTAAGTATAGATTTCCGTCAGGAGATTCAACCCCTACCGCCAATGAGCCATATTCACTGAATACTTCACGCTCTGCCTTAACACTATTGTCTGCGGCGAGAGTTAGTAATTTTGTACTTCCCGGCACTCTTCCTACAATAAGCAAACTATTCTGCCAAGATTGCCATCTTTTTCTTGCTAATCGCTCGATACTTCCGACTTCTGTGACTGGTTTTCCCGAGGACCATAACGCCTTAATCGCACTGCTAAATTTCTTGTTGTCAGTCATTGGGGCGGTATCATCGTAGTTTCCTGACTGATTTGGGTCCCAGCCGAAATTTCCGCTCTGCAGGAAGTTAACCTCGTCATCGCTCACTCCACCCCTCTCGGTCATGTAGCCAAATGCCCCATTCAACAGCGGCGACTCGAGTAGTGTAATACCCCGAGAGTCACGATGTCCGTAAGAATAAATTCTAGGGTCAAATGGTGAGCTCAAATTCCCTTCAACCGGGTTACCATCTCTTAATACTCTCAGGACTTTACCACCCAGACTCTTCGGATCCTGTGGTGCGCTAGGATTACCCGTGTCTGAAGTTGCAACCCAAAGATGTCCAATGTTATCCATTTCGATTGCACATCCTTGATTACGATTTGTTGAGTTTGTAGCGCCAGTTACTATATCTATTTGATTGGTTAGCTTTAGAAAATCTTGACTCACAACCCACCTGGAAACCCTTGTTTCTTGTCCACCTATTGGGCTTGTCGCACTGTAGCAGGCATAAATGAATCTGTTATCAAAGAAATTACGATCAATTGCCAATGATTGCAGCCCCCTGTCTCCATCCGAAGAAATATCTTCAATCTCATGTAATAGCCAGCTTTCGCCAGACTTCTGAACATACGCCGTAATTACTCCACGTTTCTCTCCGAATATCATAAGCTCTTGACTCGCAAAAACTACCGCTGTAGGGTCTTGCAAATTATCAACAATTTCCTGACTTCTTAAAACAGGATCTCCTAGTAAAGTTACATTTGCGTCTTCATTGAGTGAAGATACTCCGTTTTGGATCCTAAAAATAAAATAAAAAACAAGACCGAGAAGTAAGATACTCCCAAATATAGCTATAATTGTTACATATATATGACGCTTACGACGACTTCTCATTATCAATAAGCATAAGTGTTAAGGCGGGTGTCTGCAAGTTACTTTTAAACGCCTACTTTGTTGCTAATATTAGGCGATAATCCCGCCACCGACACACTCTTCGCCGGCATACAGTACAGCGGATTGACCTGGTGTTGCCGCCCTGACAGGATCTTTAGTGGTTACCGTGCAGGTATTTTCTGTAACGGAAAGATCTGATACCACCATGAGTTCACCTAAGTGTCTTGTTCTTACTGTATATAAACTCTTGGAGTTTATATTGGATAAGAAATGACAATCAATAAGATTCAGGTTATTAGTCCAAAGTTGATCATCGTCCAAGTTTGAGCTTACGTATACAGTGTTTGTAGCCATATCTTTACGCGTCACGTAAAAAGGTCGTCCTCCGCCTGTCTGCAACCCATGTCGCTGCCCAATAGTATAGAATATTGCTCCATCGTGTTGTCCTACTTCTAACCCGAACTGATCTATAATGGGCCCTTGTTCGGTTACAACAAATTGCTTCAAAAAATCTTTAATGCCAACATTTCCAACAAAACATATACCCATACTTTCAGATTTGTTTGCGGTTACTAGGTTATGTACCGACGCCATGCGTCTCACTTGAGCTTTTGTGATGTCACCGATTGGAAAAATAGTCTTCTCTAGCGCAAGTTTTGGCGCTCTATACAAAAAATACGACTGATCTTTTTTCTTATCGAGTCCTTGATATAACCTGCCGGATTCTGTTCGTGCGTAGTGGCCGGTGGCAATCAAATCTGCGCCTAACTTTTGGGCAGAGTCTATAAATAAACGAAATTTTACTTCTTGATTACACATTATATCTGGATTTGGCGTTCTACCTCGCTTGTATTCATCGAGCATGTAGTCGACTACTAACTCTTGGTACTTGTCTTCAAAATCAAAAACTTCAAATCGTAATCCAAGCGTAACGGCAATTCTTTTTGCATCTTGGTAGTCTTGCTGCCAAGGGCATGCAAAACCTGGAAGATCTTTTGTCCAGTTTTTCATAAAAACACCAACTACGTCGTATCCTTGGTCGATTAAACGTAGTGCACTAACCGAACTATCTACGCCACCACTTAAACCTAAAAATACTGTACTCATAAGGTATCAAGTCTAACAGATCTACTTCGGCACTGCTAGGAGTTAGAAGGGACGCTTTCCGTCGATTAGGTTGCGTATAATACGTTTTTTCTCGTATCTTTTGCCAAGCCAGAACGTAGTGATAATAAAAGGAATTAAAAGAGCAGCCGGCCACCAAATGGTAACCGTACGTGTTTGTCCAGCATCTGTTTGCTCTGTATCTGCAGAACTAGTTGTCTGTGATAAGGGGCCATTAGCGATTGCGGTAAGTTGTAAAAACGCCGCCGCATCTCTTGAATCGACTGCTTTTATGATTACTTTGTAGATACCTGCGGTGTCATATTTATGCTCTAAAATAAACTCTTGGGGATTCGAAATACTTAGTAGGTCCGTCTTGCCATCGCCCCATTCTACGTTGACCGCATAAGGTCCTACTCCACCCGAAAGTACAATTGGCCATGAAAGCGTCTGCCCCGGGTTAGCTCCTCGTTTTGCAAAGTTACTCGTGAGGGTTGGTCGATTAGCTAATGTTGCGTTAGCTGAGTTATCTTGAAAAGTGACGTTAATCGTATTCGAATCGGGACCTGGCTGATCTAAGTCATCATAAACCCGCGCTATTAACTCATTTGTGCCCGTAAAAAGGTCCGCCTGTAGTGAAAAACTACCCCCTTCACATTGTACCGAACCAGAAAATACACCATTCTTAAACAACTTCACGAGTAATCCGTTAGGGCAAATTCCGGAGACAGTAATCGGAATACTTGTTACGGTGGAACCATTTATAGGCAGTGAAATTGTTGCTCCTGTTGTTGGTGGTGGCGCAGAGATAGTGCCTTCAATTCCAACCGACCCAGCTTCTTGTGCTGCGCGTACGCTGAGAGTCAAAAATCCAAATACGGCAACAAATATAAGAAAAGGTAAGGCTACTTGAGAAAGTATTATTTTTCTATTAAGCATTAGCCTTACCTTATCGTTTTACCCTATAATCTGCAAGTTTTTAGCTTGTAGAAATTAGTCCGTATTTTATTTATTTCGTTTTTTGAACTTGCGCACTAAGAACACAATGCCGGCGACAATCAATATCACTACTGCCGCAAAGACAAGTACTGACCAGAACGGAATAACCCAAAAGGTCGATTCTTGAGTAAGAATGTCGCCACCATCTCCATAGGTTACGCCACTAACGATCGTGTATCGACCAAAAGAACCGATGTTTTTGAGATCATTGGTGAACGTTCTCTCTGTGTTAGGCAGTACGTTGCCTCGAGGATCGGTATTGTTCAGTTCATATGAATAAACTTCGTTACCGCGCATATCCTTGACGGTGACTTTGCCGAAAGGCTTTAGGAAACTATTGCCAACATTTTTAACAGTTACCTGGATCTTCGTTGGAGGTTGGTTGAACAAAGTAGACG
>JBGSMB010000041.1:0-8634 GCA_041740375.1 Saccharimonadales bacterium (SeqCode)
TTTTTTGTATCTATGCTATATTTATTAAAAATAGGAGAAGTAATGCCCGAGCGACATGTAGTTATCAAGGGACGTCTACTACCGAACGAATCACAAAATCTTGTACGCTTATTTGATAGATTGGGATTTGAAGTGAATGTAGATCGGGACGGGAACACGAACTTAGAGAGGCCCGACGTCATAAGCAAGCAAGAGTTTGTTGAGGCAATTGCATGTGATGATCATGAAACCATACATTATGGAGGCGTCGCCTGGGGCGCTCTTACGAGGATGTCTCAATACCGTAAGTATGCACAACAGAATGGAGGCGCGGGAGATTTCGCCGCATTTATTGATTTCCCTGCGGACTTTAGAAAGATATCTTGGTCTACTGAGTACATGCAGCAAGCAAATAAACTTGTAGCAGCAACCCTCCCATTAACTGCCGACTGGTTAGTAGCGAATGAAGGACAACAACCCGGACTTACTTCTAGGCTAACCATCGCTGTAGCATCAGCGACCGAGAGACTTTCGGGACTGAATTAATCGATTGATGCCTACCTCCAACGAGCGCAATAACCACCGAAGGGAGAGTTGAAATTCGTTGTCACAAAACTTGATGACGAACCATTGAATAACTTACAGACATCCCCATTGCGGATCCATACTTTTTGACCTTGAGGTATGATCCAGGATGGTTTTGTGATGACACAGTACCAGTCGGAAACCTTACCACCGTAGTTAATTGCACCTTTGTTTAGAGATCCGTATCTGGTCATGTTATTGCAGGCTGTATTCAACATTCCTTGAGTAAATGAAGACTGTCGTTGCCAGGCTGCGGATGCTTTTTGTGTTGGAGTTACGAAGCTTATTGCACTTACAAATGCTAAAACTGCTAGAAAGCCGAAAAGCGACTTTTTCATGGCACCTCCTTATGATTAAGGCTTTAGCATACTCGGCATATATAGTGTTTGACAATATTAAACGTACTCAATATATTGTGTTTAATCCACAGTTATAGCGGTATGCTATTTTAAAACAATAAATAAGCTAGTATTGCCCAAATTGTCTTAATATTGTATGATCATATCTGTAAATTATTGTGCTGACTAAAAGTCATCTGAAACATATTCAGGAGATGTTACAGTACCGCTACACCAAAGAGCGTAACCATATTGGTAGAGAGAACAAAATATGACAGAACCAAAAGTTCCAGAAGTAAAGCAACGTATTCGTATACGTTTAAAGGCATATGATCACAAAGTGATCGACCAATCCACAAAACAAATCGTTGAAACGGCATTACGTACAGGTGCAACTATCGCCGGTCCAATTCCATTACCTACAAGAAAGACCGTATTTACGGTTGTCACTAGCCCGCACGTTTATAAAAAGGGCCGTGAGCAATTTGAAATGCGAGTACACAAGCGCATTATCGACGTATTTGAGCCAACCCCAAAGACTATCGATAGTCTTATGAACTTGAGCCTTCCTGCCGGCGTCGAAGCCGAAATCAAAATGTAATAGATCTTACATAGGATCTTTTATTTGCTAGATACAAAATAGGTGCTAGCATACTGCTAATGGCAAAACGTAAAAATAAGCAAACAGCACCATCAAATTCCGATGGGTTATTTGTACTAAAGTTAATACTCCTTATATTCTTAGGATCGATATGGCTTAGAATCGGAGTTGATGGCGCAGAGTGGGGGATTCCGCTACCTTTAGGATTTCTAATTGGAATAATTCTTGTACAGCATGAACATTTTCAGATTGACCGCAAGATCGAATATGCGGCATTGGTTGGCTCGGTTCTCGTGAGCTTTTTTTTACCTTTCGGTCTCGTACTTTCACTCTAATTTACTCATATAAAAATTTATGACATAGTAATCCTATGGAAAACGTAGGGAATCGGTATCCACGAGAGCTACTAGGCCTTGAACTAATTTCAGAAATTGAGCAAGCGATGCGCGACGTAAGCGCAGAAATAGCTGAGAGAATTAGAGCCATAGATGCGCAAAAGAGAAAGTATCGAGGAAGATTACCGGGCGGGACTATTGAGCATAGAAGACCTACACTTCTTTGTGGGCGATATAAAATTTATTCTTGAAGAACAGCTTAAGTTGCTTCTCTAGCTAGAACGTCAAGCATAGATACTATTTACAAACAGTTGATAAAATGCTATAATAAGATAATTATACTCGTAACTATGTTGAGAGGTAGCAGATGTCAAATAAACAGTTTTTCGAAACAACAGGTAGGTATGTTACTTTGCCCGAAAGTTGTGAAGGCTGCGGAGAGTGCTGCAAGAATTTTGCAGCTTTAGTAGATTCAAGTGGTGCTAAATTTTTCGAGTCTACTTCTACTGAGACAGCTCATGTACTGGTCACACCTGTTGAGGTGCGGTCTAAATTATCTAAAAACGAACAAAATGCAAGAGTAGCTAGAGCCCTTGCTACGAACCTAGGTCTCAGCCAACGTACAACGGCTATAAATCGGATCGCCAAAGGCGATGGCCTTGTTGCTATAAATGGTCGTTGTGGGAATTTAGACGAAGATAATCGGTGTGCAAAGTATGAAGATCGACCTGAAAAACCATGTCGTGAAGTAGTAATGGGAAGCTACGGCTGTCTATTTGCACTAGACCTAGCGCAAAACCCTCATTTTATATCTCAACAACCTCTTGACCAAAGAAGTTGAATTTGGTATAGTCAGACGGTAATTTTGAACTCGCTGGGCTTTAAACGAAGCTTGGTGAATTGGAAAGTCTGAGGTTCTACCGAAGATACTACCAGCCACCAAGTATTTTTTACGCTCAAAATTCGGGTTCAACTAAACTAAGAGGAGAAACGCTATGAAAGCTCTCATTACGAGAAAAGTCGGTATGGCATCCATCGTTACAGAAAACGGTGCTATGCAGGCTGTTACTTTGCTTTCCGCTAGCCCTAATGTTGTCACTCAAGTAAAAACTGTCGATACAGACGGTTACCAAGCGGTACAGCTTGGTTTCGAAACAACAAAGAAGCACGGAAAGGCCCAAGAAGGCCATTTTAAGAAGTCTAAGGCTGCACCAAAAGTTGTGCGTGAAGCAAGAAGCGAAGATACTGAAGGCCTAGAAGTAGGCACGGAGCTACAGGCGGACATTTTTCAGGTCGGCGACGAAGTAAACGTTACTGGACTTACAAAAGGTAAAGGTTTTGCTGGTGGTATTAAGCGACATGGTTTTCATCGTGGACGCAAGACGCACGGTGGTCGAAGTTATCGACGACCTGGTTCTATCGGCTCAATGTACCCACAGAAAATTTTTAAGGGTAAGCGAATGTCGGGTCAATACGGCCACGTTCAGGTTACTGTGCAAAACTTAAAAGTTGCACTAGTAGACACAGAACTACAGGTAATCGGTGTTGTTGGTGCAGTTCCAGGCCCTAAAAAAGGCATCATCATAATAAAGGAGGCCAAATAATGGCAACTCCTACCTATACAAAGTCCGGTGCTAAGGCTACAGTTGCGAAGACTCTTCCAAAGGATGTATTCGGAATTGAAGTAAAGAATCATGAACTTATCAAACAAGCTTATGTAGCTTATCTTTCTAACGGGCGAAAAAATCTTGCCGTAACAAAGAAGCGTGGCGAAGTTAGTGGCGGTGGTCGTAAGCCATGGCGACAAAAGGGAACGGGACGCGCACGTTTCGGCTCTAGTCGTAACCCTATTTGGCGAGGCGGTGGTATTGCTTTCGGTCCAACAGGGCACGAAAACTACTCGAAGGCGCTTTCGACGACTTCGAAGCGGCAGGCTATCAAGCAGTCACTTTCTCTTAAGGCAACATCAGGCAACGTCTCAATACTAGACTCTATCGAAAGCAAAGACGGCAAAGTTGCTGACATTGTTAAGCTACTAGCGAAAATCAACGCTACAGGCAATACTTTGCTCGTAGTTGATGAATTGAACGAAAACCTATCACGAGCGACTAACAATCTTCAAAATGTTATGGTTGTTCGAGCCGACAGATTAAATGTATATGCAATCATCAATGCAGACAGCATTGTGTTGTCTGAAAAGTCAGTTGAGGTTATATCTAACTGGCTTGGTACGAAAGGAGCGAAATAATGAATTACGTTATTTTCCCTCGCATATCTGAGAAAGCATATGTGCAAGCAAATCTACTAAATAGCTACACATTTGTCGTACCTGCAGATGCAAACAAGCACAGCATTAAGTCTGAGATCGAAAAAGAGTACGACGTTAGCGTACTTAGTGTGAATATTTCCGTACTTAAAGGTAAAAACAAGCGATTCATGATGAAGCGTGGCAAGCAGAGCAACGGTAAGCGAGCTAATACAAAGAAAGCATACGTAGTCTTGAAGGACGGCGACACTATACCTGTATTTAGCGAGATCGAAGATGATGCGCCACAAGCTCCTGTAGCTACAAAGAAAGGTAAGAACTAATCATGGCTGTCTCACAATACAAGCCGACCACTCCCGGCCAACGCGGCATGACAACTCAGGACTTTTCTGAGATTACTACGAAGAAACCTCTAAAGTCTCTTTTAGTAATCAAGAAGAAGACTACAGGTCGCAACAACCAAGGGCGAATAACTACTCGTCATAAAGGTGGCGGTGTTAAGAGATACTACCGTCAAGTTCAGTTTGCTCTACCAGCAGGCGTTTCAGCTACTGTTGAACATATCGAATACGACCCAAACAGAACTGCGCGTATTGCACGTCTAAAGGATTCTACCGGCGCTTACCATTACATCATCGCCGCGCAAGGAATGAAGCAGGGCGACAAAATCGACTCACACGAAGAAGCTGCTATCGAAACTGGTAACAGATTACCTTTGAAGAGTATTCCTACTGGAAGTACGATTTATGGAATTGAATTACAGCCAGGCAAAGGCGCACAGCTAGTGCGAAGTGCTGGTACCGGTGCTCAACTTGTAGCAAAAGAAGGTACCTACGGACAAGTGCGATTACCTAGCGGCGAAGTTCGCAAGATTTTGCTTGAATGTATGGCGCATGTTGGTTCCGTCGGCAATGCTCAGCACCAGAATGTGAAGATCGGTAAAGCTGGTCGTTCACGACGAAAAGGTATTCGTCCTACAGTGCGTGGAGTTGTTATGAACGCTGTCGACCACCCACACGGTGGTGGTGACGGTGGACGTCACCGAATGGCCCGTCCTCCTGTTACTCCATGGGGCCAAAAGACACTTGGTTACAAGACACGTCGACGTAAAGATACGAGTAAATACATTGTTAAAAGTCGCCATGACGCGAAGAGGAAATAGCTATGAGTCGCTCACTTAAAAAAGGTATATTTATTGATCCAAAGCTCATGAAGAAAGTCATGGCGCTTGGTCCTGAAGACCGTACAATCATCAAAACTTGGGCTCGTGCTAGCTCAATCCCACCAGAATTTGTAGGACGAACTATCGCTGTTCATAACGGTCGAGTTCATGTACCTGTGTTTATTTCTGAAAACATGGTTGGCCACAAGCTTGGCGAATTTTCACCAACACGTAAATTCCGCTCACACGGCGGAAAGTTAGCAAAGGGTTAAGAAGATGGCAGTATTAGCAGTAGCAAAAGGCGTCCGAATGAGCCCACGTAAAGTTGCAACCGTAGCAGCACTTGTTCGCGGTAGAAGCGTTGCAGACGCGCTTGTAATACTTGAGCACACCCCGCGAGCATCAGCAGCAGCAGTACGAAGCGTAGTGCGTAGTGCACAAGCAAACGCAGAGCACAATCATGGCTACAAGCCTCAGACTCTTCAGATTGTAGAGATTAGCGTTCACGCTGGACCACGCTTGAAGCGTTTCCGTCCCATTGCTCGAGGTAGCGCTAATCGATTCCAGCACAAAACTACGCACATCCGCGTATTAGTAGACGGTGAAAAGCGAGAAATTAAGAAAGCAACTCCAGTAGCCAAGAAGGCTGCTGCAACCGAGAAAGGTGCAAAATAATGGGCCACAAAGTAAATCCAATTAGTATGCGCCTGCAGGTTAACAAAGACTGGCGTAGTAAGTGGTTCGCAAGCAAGCGCGACTACACAACTTACCTAACAAACGATCTTGCAGTGCGACGAATGATAGTTACCAAACTAGGCACACGAGCAAGTATCAATAAAGTAGATATTGAGCGATCAGCAAATCTGGTCACCGTAACAATCCACACTGCGAAAGCCGGTGTAGTTATTGGTCGCGGTGGTGTTGGAGCCCAAGAACTAAAGCGTGATATCGAGGCAATCTACGGCGTACCAGTACGAGTAAATATCGAAGAGGTTAAAAAGCCAGAGCTTCACGCAAAGATTGTTGCTGAGAGCATCGCTCACCAACTAGAACGTCGTATTGCTTTCCGTCGTGCTGTAAAGCAAGCTGCAGGAGCTGCTATGCGAGCTGGCGCGAAAGGTATTCGCATTGAAGTTGCCGGTCGACTTAACGGAAATGAAATGTCTCGTCGAGAAAAGACAATCGAAGGCAGCGTTCCACTTCATACTATACGAGCTAACATTGACTATTCTGCAGCTCGTGCACAATATCCTGGTTCTGGAATTATCGGCGTCAAAGTTTGGATCTATAAGGGCGAGGTAAACTAACATGTTGTTGCCTAACAAACTTAAGTACCGAAGACACTTCAAAGGTCGAACACGTGGCGTAGCTACTAGTTTGAATACGATGTCTTTCGGTTCCTACGGACTACAAAGTCAAGAACTTGGTCGTATTACTAGCCGCCAAATTGAAGCGTCCCGTCAAGCGATGACTCGTTATATCAAAAGAGGTGGAAAGATCTGGATCAGAATTTTCCCACACCTACCTGTTACGAGAAAGCCACAGGACGTCAAAATGGGTGGCGGTAAAGGTAGTCCTGAATATTTTGCAGCACGTGTGTATCCTGGAACAATCATGTTTGAGATGGACGGCGTTTCTGAAGAAGTTGCTCGTGAAGCAATGCGACTTGCAGCTCACAAACTCCCTGTTAAGACTAAGTTTATAGTGAAGGATGCCTAAAGCCATGAATAAGCACATAAAAGAGCTTGAAAAGCTAACGCACGAACAACTACGTGTTAAGAGCAGTGAGCTCAAAAGCGAAATTGTTGATGTCAACAAGAGCATCAAGCTTGGTAATACTCAGAATTATCACTCAGCAAGAACCATGCGAAAGCAGCTTGCAAGAATGCAGACATTGCTAGCGCAACCCGAGAAAGTAACACCGAAGAAAGACGTTAAGGAAGCTAAGGCTACAAAGCCTAAGAAAGCGGAGAAGAAATAATGGCACGCACACTCACGGGTACAGTAGTTTCTACAAAAAGCGAAAAGACAATAATTGTCGCCGTAGAAACGAAGAAGACTCACCCTATATACAAGAAGCAATATAAAGTAACCACTCGTTTTGCTGCACATGATGAAAAAAGTGAAGCAAAAGACGGTGATAGGGTGCTTATTGTTGAAACACGTCCGATTAGTGCCACTAAGCGCTTCAAGCTAGAAACAATTGTTACAAAAGCTGGTATTGCTCATGTTGATGATACTGTAGCCGCCAAGAAGCCTTCTACAAAGAAGAAGACAACAGAAAGTACGGAAGAATAGACTATGATACAGCAAGAATCACGACTTATTGTTTGCGACAATAGCGGCGCAAAAGAAATCCTTTGCATACGAGTGCTAGGCGGAACACGACGTCGCTACGCACACGTTGGCGATGTCATTGTAGCTACCGTAAAAGCAGCAAATCCTAGCGGTGCAGTAAAGAAGAAGACAGTTGTTAAAGCTGTAGTTGTTCGAACCAAAAACGCTATTCGAAGAAAAGACGGTACAGTAGTTAGATTTGACGACAACGCGGCAGTAATTGTTAATGATGCAAAAGAGCCAAGAGGCACACGAATTTTTGGACCTGTACCTCGTGAACTACGAGAACAGGGCTATTCAAAAATCATTAGCCTTGCTCCGGAGGTTGTGTAATGAGAACTACAGAAAAGACAATCTACAAGATCAAGCTGAAAAAGGGTGACAACGTTGTTGTTATTTCAGGGAAATACAAAGGAAAGACTGGCAAAGTCGAAGCAGTACACCCTTTCCTAAACAAAGTAACAGTTACCGGTGTAAATATCGTAAAGCGACATCGTAAGCCAACAAGGACAACGCCTCAGGGAACAATTGAAGAAATAACTAAGCCTATTTGGGTAAGTAAGGTAGCAATCGTAGAGCCTACAACCAAAAAGGCAAGTCGTATCGGCTACAGTACAGATAAAACAGGAAATAAAACTCGTATATATAAGACTTCAGGAAAGGAGATCAAATAATGGCTACTGCAACAAAACAACCAGCTACTACTCAACGTATGTTTGATCTTTATAAGTCTACCTATGCAAATGAGTTAAAGACTGAGTTGAACCTAGCAAACATTAACCAAGTTCCAAAACTTGAAAAGATTGTTCTAAATGTAGGCCTAGGACGTGCGAAAGAAGATAAAAAGGCTATCGAAGTTGCCAATAATACTCTTCGGAAAATCACTGGACAGTCACCTGTCGAAACTACCGCAAGGCTTTCAATTGCTTCATTTAAACTCCGCGAGGGGATGAAGATCGGTACAAAGGTAACACTTCGAGGTCAAAGGATGTATGAGTTCCTAGATAGGTTCATCACAATAGTTCTACCAC
>JBGSMB010000042.1:0-4176 GCA_041740375.1 Saccharimonadales bacterium (SeqCode)
TCTTCGATCGCACGTGAAACTAGCTGACTACTGAGAGATATACCCGAGGGGTTAAAGAAATATTCACTAAAATACGGTTGCATTGATGTAAGCACCTCTTCATCTAAAGGTGTTGCGGCTGCGTAGTCAAAATACGTTGGAGTCTTCATTGTATACATAATTAAGTTAGAGCTAGCATAGCAAAATAAAGACGCCCGCTAACTAGTTTTACACTGAAACTGCGTAAACGTCTTGCAGTACTCTTTGACGATAAAGCTTGGCGGCGCGAATTAAATTTTGCGCCTCGCCTTGACTAACTGCCTGATAGCCACGACCATCCTGTGCTTTCACGATACCGCTTGGACGAACGTCGTAGCGGGTTGTAACGACTCTAAGTTGTCCAGATGTATCTATCCACTCTTCGTGCCAAACCCAAGTAGTTTCATCGAGACAAAAGAACTCTCTTCTATGGCCTGAAGGAACAGGCCCAAAGAGCTCACCACCTATAACTGATTCACGACGAATCATAGAACGGTACCTATTCACTCGAATAAGTTCTTTTTTTTGCTCTTTGGCAGATGCGAGAATTTTCTTTATCATTTTTAACCTTGGTAAACCGCCATTACTCTTGCTAATGCGTCTGTCTCTGGTTCAGACTGAACTAAATCAACGGTATGTTCGGCTACCTCAACCTGTCCCGCAAGCACACTTACCGGCACGTGAGGAGTTACCTCAAAAGCCGCCAGCCTAGAAACTGCGGCGCTAATTGTTGATCGACGATCGAAAACGAGTACTTCTAACTCATCACCATGGGCGGAAGTTAAAGAATCTGGATGTTGCTTCATCGAGGTAAACTCCATGTGTTCTATTGAATTAATAATTAATCCAAGCAGAAGAGAGTGTGGGCGTTTCCTGTCGTCGCCTCTGATAGCGTCGTCGCCGACACTTCTCTCAGCCGCGACAGGAATTCTGCAACCAACTCCACATTTGCTGGTTCGTTTATAGTACCACGTT
The DNA here is from genome assembly GCA_041740375.1 of Saccharimonadales bacterium (SeqCode). Lineage (GTDB taxonomy): Bacteria > Patescibacteriota > Saccharimonadia > Saccharimonadales > JAGQMS01 > JBGSMB01. The sequence continues at coordinate 994 of JBGSMB010000042.1, forward strand.
TCGGGTTCGGGGTCAAGTATGGAGAGTCCGTTTCAAGAAGTAAATTTTCAAGCGGAATGGATTTCGTCGTCTCGAGCTGAGATGGATCTTTAGTAAAGGTCATGATGCCGTTTATACCAATATAAAGACCTCTTTGAACAGCTTGTTCCATTTCTGCTCTTGTGCCTGTAAAACTATGGACAACTCCTTTGATACCACTATAGCTATCGAAAATTGGCCAAAAATCATCAAACGCTTCACGTACGTGAAAGACCATAGGTTTATGGAAACTTAGTGCGAGCTCTATCTGATACCGCAATGCGCGCTCCTGATCAGTTTTTGGAGAATTCTCATAATAATAGTCGAGCCCACATTCGCCGACTGCGACGACCTTATCCTTCATTATGACGCTTGCCAATAGTTCAAAATCATCTTCTCCGAGTTTTGCATCGTGTGGATGTAAGCCGACTGCAGCAAAAATATTACTGTGATTGTTCGCGAACTCTACTGCTTTTTCACTATCAAGTGCAGTTGTGCCGATACAAATCATCTTTGTTACTAACTTATCTTGCGCGCGCTCAATAACTTCTTCTGGATTTAATGGGTAATCTACAGAGTGAATATGGCAATGAGTGTCGACAAGTGGCATGCGTTAATACTACCATTTTTGCAGTATTTACGCTTTGGTTGTATAGTAGTTTATTCAAGCATTGCTTGAAAGCCCCGGGAATGTCCCATTAGCCCTACCTTATTGGAGGACCTTTGAAAACTCACCGTACCACAAAGACGCTCGCTGTCACGCTCGTTGCGTACATCGTTGCGACCCAGGTTTTTGCGTGGATATTCGCAGAACCGCTCGAAACCGATGAAGAAAAGCTCAAAAGGCTTGGTCTACTCGATCAGTTGAGCATGGCAATCGGTGCTGAAACCGGAAGGTTGCCTGTACCACCACCAACTCAGACGAGAACGAAATACAGGTTTAGAACCTGGAATCTGGTGTAGAAATGCGAGATTGCTTCCCGGGGCAATCTCACAGTCAAACGAAAAAATCCTACTTATTTAGCTTCATGACGAGGAAAAAGCGAACCTGTTGTTGGATGCACGAGACCATCTTTGAATAAAATGTTAATTTTTGCTGATGTATCGGGCATAAACGGCTCTAACAAATCTGCAATTTCTAAAATATTGCTTACACAGTAGGCTAATACTTCTCGTAGATGATCGCCTCCGTCTGGTTCTTTTGCTAAAATCCATGGCTTTTCAGTATCAATATACTGGTTGAGCCCCCTCACTTGTGTCCAAATAAACTCCATTGCTTTATCAAAAGTATAGTCTATAAATGCCTGGTGGTACTGACCTTGATCGTGTGAGGCTTCTGGAATATCACCGATAACACCATCTTGGTATTGTTTGATCATGCTCGCTACTCTTTGAACTGCGTTACCTAATTCGTTTGCAAGTTCTCCGTTATACGAAGCTTCAAACCTCTCTGGCGTAAAGTCGCCATCGTCAGTTGAGGGAATATGCCTTGTAAAGAAATACCTAAAGGCATCCACTCCGTAGGTATCGATAATAGTAATCGGGTCAATAACATTGCCTAGTGTTTTACTCATTTTTTTACCACCACTTGTCACGAAACCATGTACAAGAAGATTTTTTTGTGTGGGCAGTCCAAGACCTAATAACATTGCCGGCCAAATAGCTGCATGAAAACGTAGTATATCTTTCCCGACTACCTGTACATCGGCAGGCCACAATTTCTTAAAGTCCTCATGCTCGGGGTAACCAATTACTGTAATGTAATTCATGAGTGCTTCAAACCAGACATACATTACCTGACTTTCGTCACCAGGAACCGAAATACCCCAAGTTATTTTTTCTTTTGGTCTTGAGATACTTAAGTCTTCGAGCCCATCTTTAAGCACATTCATTATTTCATGGCGCTTTGAGGTAGGCACAACTCGAAGCGATTGTGTTTCTATAATGTTTATGAGCTTTTCAGTGTATGAGCTTAACTTAAAGAAGTAGTTCTCTTCTTCTAGTTTGTCATAAGGACGATTATGAAGAGGACACGTTCCATTTGTGTCAGCTACATGAGTCTCTGTTTTGTATTCTTCGCATCCAACACAATACCAGCCAACATATTTTCCTTTGTATATATCTTTCTCTAAGGCTTTCCATATAAGTGCAGCCCTCTGTTCATGGCCTTTTTCGGTCGTTCGGACAAAACGATCATTCGATACGTTTAGTTTTTTCGCAAAGTCTTGCCACAGTGGGGCCATTTTATCGACAAACGCCTGTGGACTAAGATGGTCAATGGCTGCCTTCTCGGCAATTTTGCTGCCGTGCTCATCGGTGCCAATACTAAACGACACAAGTGTGTTTACTTGTTTTCTGTGATATCTCGCAAGAATATCTGCGTAGAGAAAATCTAGCGCATGGCCTATATGGGGGCGATCATTTGCATATGGAATAGCCGTAGTGATGTAAAACTTCTTCATATCACTCTAGTGTAACAGATAGACTTATTCGTACTTAAGCGCTTCTATCGGATTAAGTCTTGAGGCTTTAAGTGCCGGGAAGAGTCCTGCAAGTAATGTCACAACAATGATCACACCGATAATAATGATATGAAAACGAAGCGGCAAACCGAGTAGCTCATAGCCTTCAGCTCCCTTTAAGAATGTGTTCGAAGCTACTGTATTGATTCCAATTCGAGCTATATTAGCAAAGATTAGACCGACTACAGCACCCCAGAATCCTATCAAGGCTGCCTCGATACTAAACAAGGTAAAAATAGTACGTCGCTTTGCACCAAGTGCCCTAAACAATCCAATCTCTTTAGTACGTTCAAGTACGGCCATGAAAAGTGTATTTATCACCCCTACCAGTGCCGATAATATTGCAATAGCGGCGAATGCCCCTAGACTAATCTGCATTCCGGTAATTATTGAGTTGATTGTGCTCAGACTGTCTTTTATTGATGCAGCTTCTAGACCAACTTCGTTGAATGCTGCTTTCATATCTGCATCAGATACGGACTCATCACGGCTAACGAGAACTACTGCAAAGTTACTTGCAAGTGGCCCGCGCTGTAATATCGCAATTTCTCTTGCTTGGGCTTCAGAATACCCCATAGCTTGATCAAAAATACTTGGAGCAATTACGCCAACTACTTCAAAATCATATTCTTTGACTGAACCA
>JBGSMB010000043.1:0-5059 GCA_041740375.1 Saccharimonadales bacterium (SeqCode)
ATTGCATTACTAGTACTCGCCGGTACTTTATTTGCGCTAGAGAAAACAGGCGTGACAAATTTCTACACAAGCGACCAGATAGAGGAATCTTCGAGCACCACAACGCCTAACGAGAGCACCATTGACTACTCTCCCGCCACCAGTACTGATAACGAAGACATCAATAAACAAAAGGATAGCGGTAAGACAGACCCTGCGCCATCGGCCATTCCTCAAGATACCGCAGTAGTTACGATCACTCGTGCAAATGCTACACCTTCAGGGGTCGATGTTACGGTTCTGCTTTCCGGTATATCTGATGGGACGTGTAATCTAACCCTTACCCAAGGTACGGCCACTGTGATATCGAGTTCATCAATCAAGAAAGACGGCCAGTACACGTACTGCGATGCTTTCAACGTCGATCGGTCAAAACTAACAAATGGTAAATGGCAGGTAAGCGTAGTTGCTAGAAACAGCGACGGTACAATTACCGGCACAGGTACATCAGAACTTCAAATCTAAGAAAGTATAAATGATCTATTCCCTGTCTAATATAAACCAACCCATAGCTACGAAGCGAAGCGTTAAAGTGCTTTTGTGTGCCGCGATCGTCTTCGCATTTTTGAGTGTCTTCTTTAGCTCAGGCGCAACCGGGTCAGCTGCCAACGGAGCTGACTTTAAAGCCGGTCGTATCATTGATGATGTGGTATTTACGAACAATCAGTCGATGTCGGTATCTCAAATCCAGGCATTTCTAGATGCTAAAGTCCCTGTTTGTGATCGGTGGCGACCAAGCTCCAACCCCAACTATCAACCACCATGGACTTGCCTCAAGGAATATCAAGAAAATCCAACCACAGGCGACAACAACATCAGCCATACAGGTCGTGGCCCAAATGGCGAGCCCCGCCAAGTCCCTGGCGGTATTTCAGCTGCGCAGATTATCTGGAATGCAGCGCAGGCCCACAATATTAGCCCACAGGTAATTTTGGTCACACTCCAAAAAGAACAAAGTCTCGTCACTGATGATTGGCCTTGGGCTATACAGTACTTCCGTGCAATGGGCGCTAACTGTCCTGATGGCCCCGGAGGCGCTCAGTGCAACCCAGCATACGCAGGATTCTTAAAGCAAGTAGACGGTGGTACCTGGCAATTCCGACACGACTTCAACGGCATTGGTACTCCCGGTTTCTGGGCGCCATATGCACGCGGGTGGAACAACATTTTATACCAAGACCCTAACACTACTGGTGGCTGTGGCACAAAGCAAGTACTTATAGAAAATCAAGCAACGGCAGTTTTGTACAAATACACCCCCTACACGCCCAACCAAGCCGCTCTAAATAATCTTTACGGAACGGGCGACGCCTGTAGTGCGTATGGAAATAGAAACTTTTGGCGCCTGTTTACTGATTGGTTTGGAAGCACCTACGCTCCGACTTTTCAGGCTACTTTTTTGGCACATAGCACCTATCCAACAATCGTCAAGGGATCTAGTTCTGAAGCTCTAATCCGTTACCGAAATACAGGAAACTTGCCCTGGTATGATGACGTTAGCGCGCCACTTTACAACACCTATCCCGTTAGACTAGCAAAAACAAATCCTATAAATTCAAGTAGTCCATTTAGCGCCTCATGGCCATCAAGCGGTAGAGCCACCGGTGCATTTGCTAAAGTTTACGAACCCGACGGTCTCAGTCTGTCCTCCAATCAACATATTGCATTGCCGGGACAAATTGTTGACTTTGGATTTAACTTCAACATACCGGTCAACACTACCCCCGGATTTTATCCACAATATTTCCAACCAGTTCTCGAAGGATCTAACTGGTGGAATATGGGTGGCGTCGCCTGGATAGGCGTAACAGTCCAAGATCCGACTTTTCAGGCTACTTTTGTTGCACACACCACCTACCCGACAATTCTAAATGGCGGGAGTTCTGACGCATTAATCCGTTACCGAAATACAGGAAACTTGCCCTGGTATGATGACGTTAGCGCGCCACTTTACAACACCTATCCCGTTAGACTAGCAACAACAAATCCTATAAATTCAAGTAGTCCTTTTAGCTCATTGTGGTCTTCTAATAGCAGAGCTACTGGGCCCTTTGGTCGTGTCTACGAACCGGATGGTCTTAGCTTGTCACCAAATCAGCACGTTGCCCTACCTGGACAAATTGTAGATTTCAACTTTACGTTCAGTATACCTACAGGTACTACCCCCGGATTTTATCCACAATATTTCCAACCAGTTCTCGAAGGATCTAACTGGTGGAATATGGGTGGCGTCGCCTGGATAGGCGTAACTGTCCAGTAGGGTTACTGCCTAGAACTAATCTTTAAGAGAGAATGTTGAAAATTCTGGGGCAGGAAAGATCATTACTCCACCTTTTTTCAAGTAGGTAGCTTCTCTTTCGATAAATGTTTGCCTAAAGAACCATGGCAGAATCAACAAGTAATCTGGTTGTGCTACGCGCATGTCATCTTCTGAATATATCTTGATGTCAGTTCCAACGGTCCTTCGACCCCACTTAACTGCTTGCTTTTCAGCGATACCGTCAATAAGCTTATCGTCTAGTTCAAATAGCTGTAGAAGTGTGTTTCCTTTGGTGCTCGCGCCATAACCCCAAACTGATTTGCCGTCAGCTTTAGCTTTTTCAATAAAGTCTTTAGTCTGCTTCTTTAGCTCTAAGATTTGTTTGTAGAAATTAAGGTATACTTCTTTATCGTTAAAGCCATTTTTTTCTTCCCACTCAAGTAGTGACGTAACACGAATTTTGCAGATATCTCTGTCCGCTGGTGTTAGGTAGTTATCGGGGGCGGACTCCTTTTGTAGATAGAGTCGTATTGAGCCACCATTAACATTATTAAGCTCGACGTCTTGAATTCTAAATCCAGTGCGATCAGTTAACCACTTCAATGAAGTTAGATTGTAGTAGCAGAGATGTTCGTGGCATATGACCCCAAGCTCTGTCTGCATAATATTCGCAGGCGTATAAGATAGCTGCAGAGTGAAAAGTCCGTCATCCTCAAGGATTGAGTAAACATCCTTTAAAAATTCCTCCGGATTACTTAAGTCATAGAAACACGCCGCGCAACTAATTCTAGAAGCTTTGGTAAATCCGGCTTTTTTAAATGCTTCCGCAGAAAAATAATCTTGAACTGCGGTGTCGCAGTTTTCTTTTGCCTCAGGGTAGTCGGAAGGGTCAATTCCAACTCTGTGGTATTTGCTACCGTCAACGGTAGACAGTAGATATCCGTCGTTAGATGCAATATCAAGATAAACGGACTTACCCTGCTTTTCTGGGATTGACTTACAAGTCTTATCTGCGAGATCTGCAAGTGCAACCATCATCGAAGGATTAACAGAACTTCTGTAGTAGTACATGCTACCCCACATCAAAGCTGCATCTGGTTGCTTAGTTAACTGCGCAACCTTACTTACTGGATCAAATGCAAGTGCAAGTTCGCACGGAGGACCTTTTGGGTCTTCTTTGTCTTTTAAAAAATCTGAAACGTAGAGCTCTCCAAGACTGAAAAGAGGTTCTAGTTTTTCTCCTGAAACTACGCTATTTTTATACTCTGTCATAGGTAGATATATTAGCACAGTGATTGGTAATAGAAAAATTTTGGTCGGTTTTCAAGAACAAAAAACGCAAACTATTTTTCAGAAATATATTTACGTATTTTATCTTTTGAGGCTCCCGCTTTTAGCAATTTACTTATGCTAGCCGGTGAGGTGTTTTTATCTGAACTGCTAATGACCTCATAAAGCCGTTCTGCATACTTGGCGTAACTGTGCGTGTCGCGCATAAACTCCTGCGCGTTTACCTGTATTTCTCCTCTTCGAACAGGATCGTCTATTAACTCACGAAGCTCAGCTGCGAGCTCAGTTTCGCTCAGAACCTTTACTACTGCGTTATCGGGTAGCTCATCATACCACCCAAGTTTCTTAACTATAGGAACAACACCATATCGCATAGCCTCAATGGTAGCAAGAGAAGGATAGCCCCTTTCGTCTGGCCTGAAGCTTATAAGAATATCAAGCCTGCTTAATAAATTCTGAAATTGAAAATCCGTTAGATTGGTATGGACTTCGACATTTGGGTAGGACCGAAGTCTTTGAATAACATCTTCTGAAACCAGTGGTATTCCGAAAATTACTATTTTTGTATCTAAGAATTCTGGGTCTTGCGCCAGTCTCTCTACAGTATCAAGCCCTTTTGCGGGATCTATGATTCCTGCCATACCAATAGTAACCAAGCTATCCAGTCGATTGGCCATAGTCTGGCTCGGAGTTGATACCGGAATATTTAGAAGATTGCACTCGACGCCTTCGTTGAATATGTTCTTCTCAATTCCATCCTTCTGAAACGCTGAATGTACTATGATACCTATCTGATTATTTAAGATTGAAGTTATGTAGTTTGCTTTCTCGTTCCTAATTTTTTCGTCTAGCTTCTTTTCAGCCAACAACCTGTCATCTGAAATATAGCCGAGTCTTAATAAGTCAGTTGTAAAAATGTTTGCTAGGTGCGAGTCGTGCACAATTGCATAGCCGGGGAGATATAAAGAGTTTTTAATAGTTTCAAGATGAAATTCACTATTCCCAACGTGATAAACCACTGCATCATATTTTTTGTATAACGCCCTATTAAACTTCTTTGCAGAAACCACATTTGCTATAAATGGCAAATAGTTCGGTCGCGAAAATTCTCTTACAGAGGAGCCTTCTTCTACATAGTAGTCGATATCAAAATAACGGCTCATCTCTGCATGCATCAGAAGAACTACTTTTCCTATCGCTGAGTAGCCTGCTGGAGTAGGCGCAAAGATTGCTAACTTTAATTTATTCTCAACCACCTCCTCGGGCTTCATCTGACCAATAGCCTCAAGCGCTCTCTTTGCCGAATTATCCCAGGTGTATCTCTTCAAAACACTAGAGTATTCTTTATGTTTTTGATCGAACTCATTCTTAGACAATGCAGCGCCTATTGCTTCGGATATACTATTCGGGTCGAGCGGCTCCGCATAGTAAAAAGCGTCTGTGGACATTTCATTAAACACAGATATATTT
>JBGSMB010000044.1:0-2148 GCA_041740375.1 Saccharimonadales bacterium (SeqCode)
GACGGTTCCAACATTTGTAGCTTGTAATCGCTATATATTTTTCTTGGCTGACCAAGGAGTTAAGATGCAGGTCGGTCTAGGAAACCGGTCTGCGATTTTCACTGCTTGGTCTGGCTCCCACAACCAGATTCGAACCAAGTGATTCTACCACCTGATTTTTAGGCTCGCTTTAGCTTAGCTTACATCTGTTGAATTTCATAATCATTTCGAGACTACTAGAATGCCGTGCAAGGTATGTAAAACTGTAATCGAATACGTCCGTATCTAAAAGTCCTTATTTCTGAACAACACCAAACCGATGGTGAAGAATATAGCAAGGTAAACGAGATACGTGCCTAAATATAGCCAGTTACCGCTCGTTGCATCCGTGAACGTCTTTAAGCTTGTAGTAACTAAGTAGTTACTTTCGATTTTAAGGCTAAGGGCTAAGATGCCTTCAAATATTCCAAGTATTATCGTCGGAAGAAGAACAGCAATTATAGTTTGTTTAAATATGAGTGCAAGAGCAAAAACCATACTTAGAATCGCGACCACACCTATCAGTTGACGCCCAAGTAATGACGCGATTAGCCCCGCATCTACACCGCCTCCACCTTTTATAACTGCAAGCAAAACTATAATTACGGCAGCAGCAAGGACAATACTCAACGATACAATGGTGCCAGATAGTAGCTTAGTTAGAAGTGTATTTAACCTTTTAGGAAACAAAATGAGCGTAGTTCTAATTGCATTATCCTTAAATTCGTGGGAAATAGTTTGTGCAACAATTATCGCAGGCAGGATAAGTACAAATCCCGACAATACTTGCAGGTACGATTGAATGCTCGATGTATTATCAAGAGCCACGCTATCTTTAAGCATCGCAAAGGCTAATACTATGATCACATACAATGACGCAGCAATCATTGCTGAACGACTTTTTTTAATTCTATACAGTTCGTATCTTAGTTGTCTCATGATTTTCTTACCTTTTTAGTTCTATACTGCTGGTCTTTTGAGGTAAGAGACAAGAAAACGTCCTCTAGTGAGTCTTTTGATTGCTCTAGGTGTGTCAGTACTATATTACTTTTTGCACAAATTGTGCCGACTTGCAAAACATCTGCCCCGCCAATTACAAACTTGCTATCTTCTAATTTTGGATCGTACCCGTTTCGTTTTAGTAACGCTTTTAGCTCTGTCATTTTTGGCGATGAAACAATTACTCGTTTTTGTGAATTCTTGTCAATGAATTCGTTCATTGATCCTGTAGCTTTTATTTTCCCAGCAGCGATAATCACAAGGTCGTCTGCTAGTAGTTGCATCTCAGATAATAGGTGACTTGATACAAACACAATATGTCCCTGTTTTGCATAATCCTTCAGGAAATCTCTTAACCATTGTATTGATTGTGGGTCTAGACCGTTTGCCGGTTCATCCAGCATTAACATGTGAGGCTCAGCAAGTAGTGCTGACGCTAGGCCAAGACGTTGCACCATACCTAAGCTAAACTGTTTAGGCTTCTTTTTCTTGGCTGATGACAGACCGACAATATCTATGACTTCATCTACGCGCGCAGGCTTTATGTTCATCGCTTTTGATAGAAGATGTAAGTGTTCTTCTGCAGATAAACCTGGATAAAAACTAGGACTACCAAAGTGAACTCCGATAACTTTCGATGGATCTTCAAACTGCGCCAATTGCTGACCATCAAATAACGTTGTCCCTTCACCTTTCTGTAGCCCAACCATCAGCTTCATGGTTGTTGATTTTCCTGAGCCATTCGGTCCTAAGTAGCCAGTAACTTTACCGGGGCTTAACTCAAATGACACGTCATTTACTGCGTGTAGACCACCAAACTTTTTATCAAGATTATTTACTGTGACTTTCATTTGTTGTTTATAATTATGGATTATTTTATGTGGAATACAAAATTTATTTAGGTTGAGTCCTCTGACGATATAACAGATGCCTGAACTGTCGTTACTAGGCATCCTTCATGTTCATATATTATGAATGATAGGTCTAGGGAGCAGGTCTGCTTTTGGGGTGCTTGCTCCTTCAAGACGGGAGGGGCTGGGTTCGAACCAAGTTACAGAGGTGAATATGAAAGAACCGCCCTTTCGGACGGTTCCAACATTTGTAACTTACGAACTGTAAATTAGCATTTTG
>JBGSMB010000045.1:0-3779 GCA_041740375.1 Saccharimonadales bacterium (SeqCode)
ATAGGCTTAGTATCGATATTACTGAATGTCGTAGGATGGGCATTGAAGTCCTGCCTCCTAATGTAAATGAGTCATACCATGAGTTTGCCGTTATCTTGGACGAGGAAACTAAAAACGCGTCCATACGGTTTGGACTAGATGCAATTAAAAATGTAGGAAAGGGCGCTGTCGAAGAAATACTATCGAGCCGAGACAGCCAACGTTTTATTGATTTGTTTGATTTTGCAAAGCGAGTAAATGTTAGAACAGTAAATCGTAAGAACTGGGAGAGTTTGATTAAATCGGGGGCTATGGATGAGTTCAGCGACAGAGGATCTCTGCTTGCGTCACTAGATCAGATACTTCAGATTGCACAAAAGAGACAGAAAGAGGTTTTAAGTGCGCAGGTTGATTTATTTGGGGCATCTGTCGACGAAGCTACTGTAGATGCTATGTCGTTTACTATCAAGACTACCGCAACTCCAATTCCATCAAGAGAACAATTGAAGTGGGAGAGAGAACTTTTGGGACTGTACTTATCGGACCATCCTCTAAAAGGCTATGAGGCATATTTAAGTGAGCACTGTGTACCGATCTCTGAGATAAGCCAAGATGATGACACAAAATCAGCAACTATTGGTGGAATCATTAATGATATTCGTGTAATACAGACAAAAAATGGTCAGCAAATGGCATTTATTAAGATTGAAGACTCGGCGGGAGAAATTGAAGCTATTGTATTTCCGGGTGTATATAAGGACTATAGCGAACTGGTACAGCGCGACCAGATCGTACTTATAAAGGGTAGAGTTAATGCAACAGATAAAAATGGTGCCATCACGCCAGACCCAAAAATTTTAGTTGAAGAAGTCTCTCTTGTTGAAGATGAGGCGAGAGATTATGTGCGAGTAGGGTCCAAAGTGACTTTTGGGGCCAAGAAACGCCCTTACGTAAAAAAATACAATCAGGCTGAGGCAGTAAGCGATGCTCCTCCGAGGCAAGACGCAAAGATGTATGTGAGAATCGATGATACCAGTAAAGGAGAACTCTTAGTCGCGTTAAAAAACCAGCTTGAAGATAGACAGGGTACCACTGAGGTTGTGCTCGTTATGGGATCGCAGAAAGAAAAACAAGCAATACGTCTTCCGCACAAAGTGACAGTTGACGAAGAAACGGTGCGACTCATATCTGAGATCGTAGGTAGCGGCAACGTTTTAGTAAGGTGAGAAGAACTTGGATTAATAAATAATTCCAAAAATTATTATCGCAATAACGATAGCACCTATAAATCTTCTAAAATAGTTAACCCCTGAGCTTATTTCTAGCCAAGCCCATGCAAACAAAAAAAGTGTACCAAGGGAAGAGAATATATTTTGAAAGTTAGATGAACTTACAAGCTTACTGAGTATGAAGCATACTACAAATATAAGTATAGGTAGGTTCGGCCGTTGTGCTATGACGATCTTACTATCTTTATCCTTAATGCATTTGTCCAAAAAGGATCGTTTAGACAATTGTTGATTCATTTTTGGTGTGCGTAAATTGAAGGTTTACGCCTAAAGTGGCGAATCTCAAGAGATAGACCGATTATTAACATGAATAATCCAATAGAAAATAAAGCGATAGATAAACGGGGATCTATAGAAATACTAGAATCATTTTTTGTGAGGGTAAGGGTGCCACTTATTTGTTGCTTTTCGTCTCCCGCTGCTTCTATTTCTTCGAGGTTTGATTCTGTTACTGTAGGAGTTGCAGTAGGGGTGCTTTGATTTGGAGTAGTTGCTACTGATAATGGCGTAGTAACAATGCCGATTCTTGGAACAGCGTATAGTGCAACTACAAAATAGATACTATTATAATTTTCAAATCTGTCTGGGTACACTATTCCATAACCGACCTCTAGATATTCACTACTCAATAAGTTTGCACGATGTCCAGGGCTATTTAGCCAACCGTTTACCACTGCGTTTGACCCTTCATTAGTAGCTGCTAGGTTTTCTCCCGCGCTGCTGTAGACATATCCTTTTTGTTCTATAAAGTACCATCCCGTAGTGCCATCAGGAGCAGTATGTTCAAAATACTGGTTTGCCTTCATATGTTCGGCCTTTGCTTGCGCCGCTGCAGCCAATTGAGAATTGTAGTTTAGTGCAGGAAGACCATTTTTAATTCTTGAAGCGTTTGATAGGTCAATAATTTCAGATACTCCAAGTGCGCTAGAAGATGCCGGTAGTAACACCAGAGTTAAGCTCGTCAAGAACAAAAGCAATAGACCAAACGACATGATTGAGTGTCCACGACGAGTGTGTGGAGCCGGCTCGGAAATATACATGGTAGTAGTATACGTGTTCAAGGGTATTTTAGTCTAAAGCGCGTATTTGTTTTAGATGGTAAAGGCAAATACCGCAAGCTACAGAAACATTAAATGACTCTTTAGTGCCAAACATTTGAATTTCTAGCACTTCATTGCAGAGTTCCAGTATTTCTTCAGGTATGCCTTCTGTTTCAGATCCAAGAATGATCGCAAGATTATCAGAAGTCGCATGGTAGGAAGACAGTTGCATAGAATGATCAGATTGTTCTAGGGCGACAATTTCATAGCCATCTTCTTGGAGAGATTTTATTAAAATTTTAGGATCTTCAAAGAACTTCATTTTGACAGTTTGTTCTGCGCTCAATGCTGTCTTCGAGATCTCCTTGTGCCATCGTGCTCTTACATGAGGGGGCTGGTCTGTAGTGTCTGTATGTGGTGTAAGGCCGCTACAGTAGACTTCTTTTACACCAAATCCATCACATGTTCGGAGGATCGAACCTATGTTATAGGTACTTCGAATATCTACACAAACAATAACCATACAGCTACGCTATCATCTTTGCCTTCAATCTAAAATCTAAATCGAGATTTTGCTCACCGGGTTGCTATAATCATAAACGATATGCAAGACCCAGCAAGAGCCAATGAAGAGGCGAATACTCAAAAAAGAGCAAGCTTACTCAATGTTGAGTACTACGATACCTCTGGCCCTGAAGAGAAGAAGCTCTACGACCTTATTTCGGTACCAGAGTTGTACTCACTTAGGGTCATACCGTTGATAGTCGAAACGGGTAATTTAGTGGTAGGAATTACCACTAATACCTCACAAATTACTTTAGATTCTATCAGGCAGCGGTTTAGCGATTACAGAACAACGTATAGACTCATTAGCGATACCGGGTTTAAGGAATATATGAGGCTGTATGATCCACCAAAAAAGATTGAATACCAAGATATTTCCCTCACATCTCCTGAGTCAGGTGGCATAGAGCAGATCTCTTCAACACTTTCGCAGATTAGACCAGATGACATGCTGGCTTTTTTGGTACAACAAGCATTCAAGTTGCGAGCCAGTGACATACATTTAGAAACTAATCTGAACGACACGAGAATAAGATTTAGGGTACACGGCGTGCTGCATCCTATTGCACACTTGAATAAGGATAAATACCGTCAACTTATGTCTGTGCTTGCGTCTGCGGCGAATGTTAGTACGAGCGCAACAGATGATCAAACTGGGCATATAAATAAGTCTTATAGGCTTGCCACAGGTGAAGAAGTGACAGTGAACTTGAGGGTAGAAACTGTTCCGGCGGTAAATGGAATTGATGCAGTACTGCGTTTATTCAACTTTAACGCGGATATGCTAGATATAGAAAAGCTGAAAATGTCTTCTTCTCACTTGGAGCTAGTAAAGTCCGTCATAACTAAGCCGAGCGGATTAGTACTCTTAGTGGGACCAACTGGATCCGGAAAAACTACTACGCTT
>JBGSMB010000046.1:0-16980 GCA_041740375.1 Saccharimonadales bacterium (SeqCode)
GCCTGCTCGATCTTCGGTCGTCGAACAATCGGCGGCAACTTTTCGGTGATTCTTGAGAGCAAAAGCTCACCGTACTTTGAAAAGTGCGACCCAACGCCTCCACCAATCACGATGAGATCAGGCTCAATAACACTACAAAGTTCCACAAAACCAAGCCACCACCTTTCCACAATTTCAGCCCAAATTGCTGGATCGTCAATTTCACTAGCAGGTTTACCGTATGCGGCAACAATAGATTTACCAGAGCCAAATTTCTCCCAGATCTGCAATTCACCCCCGTAAGGTAGCAGCATATTACCACCTTCACTATCCTCCAGGGTTTCATCAATGACGCCTTCATCAATTACTCCCGTGCCAATTCCCGTACTGATGGTGACGTAGAGCACTTTATCCGGTATGGGCGAACGAGTAAGCGTTTCCGAGAGTCCCGCCAAGTTTGCGTCATTCTCAATCTTGGTAGGGCAGTCGACAATCTTTGCTATATCGCCCTCGATCGATACATTTTTCCAGGGTAAATTCCCAAAAGTAATCGCGACACCTTGTTTTCGGTCGATTGAGCTAGGCGCTGCAACTGCGCAAAACTCTGCCTTCTCTGGTAGCCCGAGTCCCTCGAAATTTACCTTAAATGCACTCAAAAATTCTAGGTAGTCTTTCGGAGTTTCAAAACGAACTTGCGTCGTAACCGTACCACTTTCGTCGAATACGCCGATCAGCGTCTTCGTACCCCCAATATCTACCCCAATAATCATTAGACCAGTTTACCATCCATGCCTCCTCAAATATAAACAAATTGGAGGAGGCAAGAGCTGGGTATGTGCTACTAGGGTGGCGTACCCGTTACGTCGTCTTTACTTTTTACTTCTTATGAGCGATAATACTACTCAAGTAGACGTGTGTTTGTATGCGCACGGGGCGGTCTTCTCTAACCCGCTCCTCCAGATCTTGTCTGGCGTAAATAAACGTCGAAATTATTAACTAAAAGAGAACAAGGTTTTAAAAACAAGCAATGGCAACGAAATCAGCTCCTAAAAATATGGAAGAGCTCTTAAGCTCAAACGAAGTAAAACACCTCAGCGTAGGTGATGTTTACGACGGTACAATTACATCAATCAAGAAACACGAACTCTGGGTAGATCTCGGCCCTTACGGTGTCGGCGTCGTAATGCGACGAGAAATGGCTGGCTCAAACGAACTAGAAGTCGGTCAGACCCTTACTGTTAGCGTTGTTGACCCCGAGTTAGACGAAGAGGGCTACGCTCTACTAAGTCTTAGGAAAGCCGCAAAAGACCGCGGTTGGGACGAGCTACAGCGTGTATTTGAAGCTGGCGAAACTCTAGAGATCACCGCTTACGATGCAAATCGCGGCGGACTTCTTATTGAGCTAGAAGGCATTCGTGGCTTCTTACCAGTTTCTCAACTTTCACCAGATCATTACCCGCGCGTTACTGGCGCAGATAAAGACGAAATTCTGCAAAAGCTCAACGCTCTCATCAAAGAGACGTTGCGTGTACGAATCCTCGATGTATCAAGACGCGACAACAAGCTTATCTTCTCCGAAAAAGAAGCTCTCAAAGACGATCTCATCGAGCGCTTCTCTAAACTAACCGTAGGCGAAGTAGTCGACGGTACAATCACCGGTGTTATCGATTTCGGTGCATTCGTAAATGTGAACGGCATCGAAGGTCTCATCCACATTTCCGAAATTTCTTGGGAGCGAGTAGAAGACCCTCGTAAATACGTGAGCGTTGGTGACAAAGTAAAAGCTAAAATCATCAGCATCGACAAAGACCGCCTATCGCTCAGTCTAAAGCAGCTCGAAGAAGATCCATGGATGAAAGACGTTGAGAGCTTAAAGCCAGGCGACAATGTTAGCGGTACGGTCACTCGTATCACTCCATTTGGTGCGTTCGTACAGATCACACCTGCGGTTGAGGCGCTTGTACATGTATCCGAGCTAAGTAGCGAAGAAGAGACAGAAGCAATCGACCCAGAAAAGCTATTTAAGCTCAACGAAAAGAAAGATTTCCGCATCCTAGAGATAGATACAGAGGGCCGAAAAATAGCACTAAGCCTTAAAGACAAGAAGTAATGTACGCTTAAACCTTTGGTTGTCCATAGCCTTAAAACGGCAAACGTGGCTGGCCAAAAAGAAAGAACAACCACGATGGCACGACAAATCACAATTCCAGAACACATCACCGTCGGCACTCTAGCCGAAAAGTTAGACTTGCCTGTGGTTAAGCTTGTAGGCGAGCTCATGAAAAACGGCATCATGATGACCGTCAACGAAAAGATAGATGTCGATACTGCCAACATCATTATTTCCGAACTCGATCTTGAAGTAGAGCTCGTCGCAGAAGAAGCCAAAGACGAACCAAAGATTACCAAGGTGATCTCTACAGACAAAGATGCCACAGCTAGGCCACCAGTTGTAGCGGTAATGGGCCATGTCGACCACGGCAAAACCAGCCTGCTCGACGCGATCCGCACCAGCGACACCGCCGCCAAAGAAGCCGGCGGGATCACTCAGCACATCTCTGCTTATCAGATCACTCACGGTGACCGTAAGCTAACGTTTCTTGATACTCCTGGTCATGAAGCCTTCTCGGCGCTTAGAGAGCATGGTGCGCTTCTTACAGACGTTGCAGTTATCGTCATCGCTGCCGACGACGGCATCAAGCCACAGACCGTCGAAGCGATCCGTTTTGCGCGCAAGGCAAACGCCAAAATAGTTGTCGCCGTAAACAAAATGGACAAAGAAGGCGCCAACATCGATCGCATCAAGCAGCAACTTTCCGAGCATGACCTTCTGATCGAAGAGTGGGGCGGTGATATCGTCGTCGTTCCCGTTTCAGCCAAGACCAAAGCCGGTATTCCTGAGCTTCTCGACATGATCTTACTTGTCTCTGACGTCGAAGAGCTTAAAGCAAATGCCAAAGCGCCAGCTCGTGGGCTTATCATCGAATCCCACATGGAAACAGGCCGAGGCGCCGTTGCCGTAGCGCTCGTTCAAGAGGGCACACTTGAGGCTAACGACTTCATTGTTGTCGGCTCGACGTACGCAAAGGTCCGAAACCTTGAAACAACAGATGCAAGAGCGATCAAAACCGCCGGCCCTTCAACGCCTGTACAAATAATTGGTTTCAAAGCTATGCCAGAGTTTGGTGACGAATTCTATGTCGTCAAAAACGAGAAAGAAGCCAGGAGCCTCGCAGCAACGGCCGCTCATGGCAAATCTTCATCATCACAATCGGGCATGACTAGCTCTGAGCTCCTTCGCATCATTAGCCGCAAAACTTCTGTTACCGAGTTCAACGTGCTTATCAAAGCCGACGTACAAGGTTCGCTCACATCAGTTGCCGACAGTCTAAAAAGTCTTGATACAGACGAGGTTGCTACGCGAATCGTTGGTTCGGGTGTAGGTAACATCACCGAAAACGATATTTTGATGGCTCAGACCACGGACGCAATTATTTACGGCTTCCACATGTCGCTTTCATCTGATATGAAGCAGTTAGCTCATCGGCACAACGTCGATATTCGTATGTTTAACATCATATATGAGTTAATCGACGACGTTCGAGCCGAACTAGGCTCACGTCTAGGACCCGAAGTCATCGATACGCCAGCCGGTAGACTCGTTATAAAGGGGATCTTCCGAACCACCAAGGACGAAGTTATCTGTGGCGGCGAAGTCACGAAAGGCAAGCTTGTTTTCCCGGCGCTTGCCAATCATTTGCGCAACGACGAGCTACTCGAAACTGTCGAGATAGTCTCGCTAAAACGTGGACCACAAGATACCAAAGAAGTAGAAAAGGGCGAGATGTGTGGCATGAGCTACAAACCATCCGACAAGCCTGACATTGAAGAAGGCGACCACTTCGAATTCTTCACCCGAGAAGTCAAAGAACGCACCCTGTAACAAGCTACATAGTTGACAATTAAGCAAAAGCATGATAATATGCTTTTAGTTTCAAATAATAAAAATATAAACAAAAACAAAAAATCATGAGTGAATCAAAACCAGTAAACCCAGAAGCCTTCAATGCAGAAGAGCACGTTAAAATCGATTATCACAATAAAGATGGCGAAATAATTGCACATCACTACTATGCAGTAGACGAGCAGGGGAAGAAGCATCATATATCCACCGATGACATGCTAATTACTCGAGGCTACGACCCCGAAGCTTATAAAAACGAATTACTAGTTTCTGAAGTAGAAGATACAGAAGAAACAACACCTGATTTATACGATCAGGATAAAGAAGATGATATTGAAGATCTTGATCTTGACGAGGATGACAATGAATCGTTAGACGATGACGTAGAGCGTCAGATACAAAATGCTATGCAAGAGTTAAACGATGTCATAGCAGAGGGAAAAATCGCCTTCATTACTAATGATAAAATTGCTCAAGCAAGAGCGATAAGCAAGGTTTCCCGACTAGTTGACATAATTACCGATCTAAGCGGTACGGAAGACACAGAACGAGATATATTTATGTCAAATTGTCTATCGGATATGATGCTAGAATCTCCAGAGGATGTTTCCGGCGCAGATGAAGGCGAGCAGGAGCTTGCCGACTCAGAAAGACCCCACGAACTTCTAGAATACGAAGGAAAGCTATCTGAGGCTCGCGATAACCTTGCAAGACTCAACCTAAAAGTAGCTGGCAAAATTATTACTGGCCCAAAGATCAAGAAGCAAATCGCAGAAGCTGAAGATCAGTGGCGCAAGCTACAAACTAAAGTGACAGTCGAGCTTTTCAAGTTAAGGAAGGAACTAGGTGGCGGCGAACTATCTCCAGATGAAGTAAACGTAATTGTGATGGGGATTGCAATTGCTGAGGCAAAATCTCTAGCCGAACAAGAAGCCTTAGTTGCATCACAGGGTGGTGGTGGAAATGTTCTATCTCGTGCCTGGAAGCGCTATGCAGCTAGCTACGAAAAAGCCGGCTTTATCGGTAAGGCAATTCGACTTGCTCCTGCCGGTATCCTTGCGGGTGTAGCAGTCGGTACGGTCTTTGGCGTAGTAGGCGGTGGGATTTTCGGAGCGCTAATCGCCAAAGGTGCGACAAAAGGTGCTCTTACTGCTAAGGTTCGCGCTTCTGGTAGCGTTACCGCGGCTAGTACCAACGAAGACGAACTTAAAAAAGATATTCCTCTAACTGGAGAGTATAACGCCACAACAATAGAGGAGATCGCTGCAATGCGAGCCGCCGACGTCAACACAAAAGCCTCTAAAGAACGCGTTGAGGGCCATGTACGTAAAAATCGTAAGCGCATGGCAGGTTCGGTTGCCCTTGGTGCAGCTCTTGGCGGTACATTTGGTGCTATTACTAACCAGTTCCTTGACCAGAGCCCACTCGGCGGACGTGGACTCTACGAGCACAAAATCGAGAAGCCTAGTATCATCGATCAGCAGCCAACAGGTCCTACTCCGCCGGCCGAAGTAGTCCCAGTCCCTACGAGTATCAACCCAATTGAATATGCAGGTAGCCACGGAGTAGATCTAGGAGCTCCAGATGCTTGGCCTTTCAAGATCGCCGATCAGCTAGGACTTTCGCAACAAGACTCTATCGATTTAGCTCGCCAAAACGGCTTTAGTTTTGAGGGCGGAAAATATTGGATACAAGGTCGTATGATGAACCCGACAGAAATGAAGTTTCATAACATAGGTCTTGCAGAGATTGCGGCGAAGCGATTTCAAGGGTAATATAGGAGATGAACATGTTTAAATTAGATGACAACTTCCTAAAAGACATAGGTCTTGCAGATCTACCAGAAGATCAAAAACTGCCAATGTTGAAGGATATCTACGACACCCTCGAACTACGTGTAGGGATGCGACTCGCCGAACAAATGACCGAAGCACAGATGGACGAGTTTGAAGCATTGGTTGATGGCCAAGATGCCGGCGGTGATGCCGCCAAACACTGGCTTGAGACGAACTTTCCCGGCTATAAAGAAGTCGTTGCAGAAGAGCTCGCAAAGCTAAAAGCTGAAATTCTCGCCACTTCAGAGCAAATTATTAGTCACCTGAACGAAGAAAAAGCCGCTTAAGTAACAATTTTATCTCTGTAGCCTTGGAGAAATGCCCGAGTGGGCATTTCTTTTTTTCCTTCTGGGATAAGGCTCATGATTTTAAGCGAGCCATTGTTGGTCGCAACGAGAAGTGATCCGTCCTCGGAGTTCACTATTACTTGACCAGGTTGCTGTTTAGGAGCTTGATCCGGCGCTACAACTGCATCCGTTATGACAACTTTTTGAGCGCCTAGCATAGTGAAGCTCTTTGGCCACCCTGCATAGGCGCGTACCTCTCGTTCTAATTGTTCCGCTGATTTCGTCCAGTCAATCTGGCCGTTCTGTTTTGTAATAAGTTTGCAGAAGGTGGCTTTGGACTCGTCTTGTTCTTTCGGCTGCAATGATCCGTCTAAGATAGATGGCAAATTTTCTAGCAAGAGAGTTGCGCCCGCACCAAGCAGTGAGTTGGTGAGATTTTGCTTGGTTTCGCGGGGCAGTATCTCGACTTTTTGTGATGCATAGACCGGTCCTGAATCCATTCCTGAGGCGAGCCGCATGAGTGAGACGCCAGTTTCTGTGGCGCCGTCAAGCAGTGGTTGCTCGATTGGGGTTGGGCCTCTGTAGCTTGGGAGTAGAGAAGGGTGGATATTGACAATCCCTTTTGGGAAACTATCGATGACTTTTTGAGAAACTATCTTGCCGTACGCCACTAAAACACCTATATCTGGGGCTAAGTCTCGGAGCTCGTCTAGTAGTTCGTCGGGGCGAGTAGGGGTGAATACAGGGATACCGTGCTTTTCGGCAATTTCCCTTACCTCTAGTTTGCGGGAGTTTCTTGAGCTGCTTTCTGTGTGGTTGACTACGAGCGCAACTACGTCATAACCAGCCTGGAGAAGTCCACTTAAAGTCGGTGCATAGGTTTCGAACCCAGTGCTAAGGCGTTCGTTACCAAAGAATACTATTCTTGATTTCTGTGTCATAGCTTAGCTCCTCCAGCTCTCCATTATCTTTGAGTGCATAAAATGCCTTCGGGTCGTCTTTGATGTGATCAATAAAGACTACGCCGTTGGTATGGTCGATCTCGTGCTGAAGTATACGAGCTGCAAAGCCTTCAAGGATAACTCGAAATTCGTTACCTTCGAGGTCGAGCGCCTTGACCTTGATCTTGTTATGACGAGGTACTTTACCGTAGATATTTTTGATACTGAGGCAGCCTTCGAAATCTTCTACGACCGGTCCTTCGGCCCTGACTACCTGAGGGTTTATGAATGTGACGAAAGTTCGGTCATTCTTATCATCGAAATTATTGCGAACAATGACAACCCGTTTCAAGGAATCTATCTGGACTGCAGCGAGCGCAACGCCAACTTCGTGCTTTCTGTGCGCCTCCCAGTCAAGAAGGGCTTCGGCCATATCATCTACAAGCGATGTTATTTCGTCATCAACAACTCGAACTCTTTGCGATCTTTTTCGCAGTGAGTCGTTCGGTAAAAAGATTATGTCGTCTTGTTTTGCCATGATTTCAAGAAGAAGTATATCACTAGGGGCCACTTAGAGGTTTACAGGTTCAAAATCAATCGTCCAGTCTTTAGGAGCGAGAGCTAATGCGAGAACTATTTTCTTTCGCGACGTGGATTTTACAATGATCTGCCAGGTAGGAAGTTTGGATGAGCTTCTATAGCTTGGCTGGGGGCCTAGCACTTCTATTGAATTGCCAACTTTCTCTCGAAACTCTATGGTTAATTTTTCGGCAAGTGCGGCATTCTTTTTGTCGAAGTAAATACTAGCTAGGTGGGTGAAGGGCGGGTATTTAAATCTTTCACGGTCGACGAGTTCTTTTTCGTAAAAGGCCTTCCAGTCTTCTTTGATCGACCACTGCAAGATCGCATCTTCTGTGCTGGCTGATTGGATTAGGATTTTTGTTGACTGGTGTCCGCGAGACCCGCGCCCAATAACTTGGTGGAGGAGCTGATAATACCGCTCGTCGCTCAAAAAATCAGAGGATTGGCGAGCCGCATCCACGATCACGACGTTTTCAAGAAATGGTAGGTCGAGTCCTTTGGCGAGAAGTTGAGTGCCGACGAGTACATTTGATTCACCGCTCTTTAGTCTTTCTAGCGTTGCCTGAATATCGCGCCGATCTATTGAGTCGCTATCAATTCGCTCTACTACTGCATGAGGGAAGAGTTTGCGGCATTGGTCTTCTATAAATTTTGTGCCGACGATCATAAATTTTAGGCTGCCGTGGCAGTCTGGACAGGATGTGGGCACAGGATATTTACGATCGCATACATGGCAAACTGCCACGTGAAGGTCTTTGTGGTAGACGAGTGAATGCGCACAAAATGTGCAAGCAAACTCCCATGCACATGTCTCACAGCGAATGATCTGTGCCGTGCCGCGTCTGTTCAATAGCAAAAGTGACTGCTTTCCTCGACCTA
The DNA here is from genome assembly GCA_041740375.1 of Saccharimonadales bacterium (SeqCode). GTDB lineage: Bacteria > Patescibacteriota > Saccharimonadia > Saccharimonadales > JAGQMS01 > JBGSMB01. Next base: position 8,468 of record JBGSMB010000046.1, read on the forward strand.
TACTATCGCTGACGCTTTCGATAACCGGATTGGCTATAAAAGAGTTCTTGGTAAATAGCGAACGGTCTTTGGTGGAGATGATGTTAAATTCGATTCCGGCGCCTGTTTCGGTTCGAACGGGGCGTTCGTTCATGCGGAGTATGGGTAGGGATTTTTGCAAAGCTGAATAATAGTCGGTGGTATTTGGCGTTGCTGAGCCGTAAACAAGTGGTGAGCTGACTTTGCTAGCAAGAGTGGCTGCGACCTGCAGGGTGCTGTAGTGGGGCGCCTGCTGGTGCTTGTACGAGCTGTCGTGAGCTTCGTCCATGATTATTAGCCCAAGGTTATAAATCGGGAGAAATAAAGCCGAGCGGGGCCCTACGATTATTTTTGGACTTTTTGAGGAGGCGATGCCGTACCAAGTGTTTCGTCTAGTTGCGGGCGTGAGGAGGGAGTGGTAGGTAATGATCCCTTCAAAGTCTTGGTTGAGGGTAGCTAACAGTTGCTCGCTGAGGCTAATCTCAGGAGTCATAATTAGGACAGACTTGCCTGCTTCGATCACTTCACGGATAAGCATTTCATATACTTTGGTTTTACCGCTTCCAGTCTCTCCGTGCAAAATAACTGGACCTTTGCTTTTAGCGATTTTATCTATAGCTTGGGTTTGCTCTTGAGTTAACTTTTGAGCATTAATCGTAGATGTTTTGGTCGTGGAGCGCAGAGCATCTTTAGCCTCCGTAGGCTTATTTGAGGGCAGGGCGGGCGGTGTAAAAAGCTTCACTACGGCACCCTGGTCGAGGGGATAAAAATTCAGCATCCACTGCAGTACTTGAAGCTGTTCTTTTGGCATACAGACATCAAGAACTTGGCTAACTGGACGGACTTTATAGCTAGGTTTAGTTGTTTCGCTGACCACAACTCCGAATACAGTCTCGCGCCTTAGGGGTACGCGAACAATCTGGCCAGACGTAAGCAGTGTATCTGTGCAATAGGTAAATACTGCCGTACGCTTGGCGCTCAGCGAACCAACAGCAATTTCAAAAAAATGTTCCATTTAGTCTTTACACTCATCCATATTCTATCTATACTATACGTTGTTCGAATAACAATAAAGAGATGTTAGATACTTTTATTACTTCCAGGGTTCGCCGAAAAATAGTTGTGGTATATGCAAAGTACCCAGATTTTAAGACGCACGTCCGTGGGCTCGCCAAACTTATCAAAGAAGACGCGGGTAATATTCAGCGTGAGCTTAAGCGTCTAGAGAAAGTTGGCTTTCTTCAGTCTGAAAAGCAAGCGAACACCAAAGTCTATTTTACGAACAAGCAATTTCCTATCTTAAAAGAACTTCAAAGTATTGTTTTAAAGTCACAGCGCGCCCGCAAAGAGCAGCTGTAGTGGCGCTACTCTGATAGTAGGCTTGAAAAATTTAACTTCTACAGGTATAATCTAGCTCGATATGATTCAAGTTACAAAGAAAGACAAGTCAGAGTCTACAGAAAGTCTCGTCCGTCGCTTTACCCGCAAAGTACAGCAATCCGGTCTACTTATTGAGGTTAAGCAACGTCAGCGTTTTGAAAAGCCTCTTAGTAAGCGCGATCGTCGCTCAAAAGCGATTACTCGTCGTGCTCGTCGAGACGTCAAGCAAAAGCGAATGAAAATGGGGCTTAAATAAGTCATTATGTTTTCGCGGCTAGAAGCAGACATTAAGGCCGCACTACTTAATGGAGACAAAGAAAAAGCGCACGCTCTTCAGTTTATGAAGAGCGCTTTATTGACTGCCGCAAAAGACCAGGGCTTAACACTAGATGACGAAACAGTGACGAAGTTATTTAGGAAAGAAGTAAAAAAGCGGCTTGAAGCAGCTGAACTATTCGAGCGTGGCGGTAACCTCGCCTCGGCCGCTAAAGAGCGAAGTGAAGCTGAGCTTATTCGCGAGTATCTGCCCGAAGAGCTTGACGATGACAGTATACGAAAAGTGTTACAGAAAATTATTTCTGAAAATAATCTCGAGAAGAACATGGCATCAATGGGCAAAGTTATGGGACCGGCAAAAGCCGAGCTTGGCGACAGTGTTGATCCTTCGAGCATCTCAAGAATTGCAGCAGAATTACTGAAGAGCGAAGGGTAGTTGGCTCACGATGATTATAATTACGGGTGTGGCCGGTTCGGGCAAATCAACGCAATGTCAGATGCTTGTGAAGAGCGGCGAGTTCCAATGGCTATCTGTTGGTGAGTTGTTGCGAGCTAGTGAAGACCAACGCGTTCATGATGTCGTAAACAGTGGCTCAATTATCAACGACGACATCACTATTCCACTAGTTGAAACTGAAATATTGCGTAGAGGTGCTTCTCCAGAAATATTGATCGACGGCTTTCCTCGTTCTAAAACTCAAGCCGACTGGCTACTCAGCATGCACAATACCGATCAGCCAGAATTTATTATTCGAGGTATCGTGCACATTACTCTAAGTGAGGAGTTGGCGCTGGAGCGTCTCCATAAGCGTGGCAGGGGTGACGATTACGATGCGGCGATCGCGAAACGGTTTGAGGTCTACGAAGATGTCGTACTGCCAATAATTTCAACGTTTGACCGAGAAGGAATCCCTGTGATCGAAGTCGAAGGTAGTGATACGCCAGAAGGTGTGCATGCTAGAGTGATGAGTGAGATAGAGAAGCTATGAGCAACAAAAGATTTATAAAAACCGCAACCGAACTCGATGCGATGAGAGAATCTGGTCGCATGCTTGCGAGCTGTCTTCGCTTTATCATAAGTACCGTAGAAGTCGGCATGACGCCAAAAGACGTATCTGCAGCAGTTGGGCAGGAGCTAAAGATGCTCGGCGGTGAGCCGGCATTTAAAGGCTTCGAGGGCTTCCCGGATATTATTTGTATCTCAACAAACGACCAAGTACAGCACGCCATTCCTAATGCGGTGCCCTTTGAGTTGGGCGATATAGTTAATTTTGACTTTGGTGTGCGCTACAAAGGGATGATTACCGATGCTGGTACAACCATCGCAATTGGCGGCGAACCAACCAGTAAGCGCGATGCAGAACTTCTAATGGCAACAAAACTTGCCCGAGATACTGGTATTGATTTGGTTAAAAATGGTTGTCGGGTCGGGGACGTATCTGCTGCAATCGAGGGTGTGCTGAAAAAGCACAACCTTGGTATTGTGAAAGAATTAGTCGGCCATGGGGTTGGCTTTGAACTTCATGAAGAGCCTGAGATACCAAACTACGGGCAAGCAGGAACCGGGCCTACGTTTAAGACAGGTATGACAATCGCCATTGAACCGATCGCAACTACAGGTAGCGGTGACATCTATGTGGAGAGAGACGGCTGGACGCTTCGCACCTGGGACAAAAGTCGCTGCGCACAGTTTGAGCACACCCTTCTTGTGCTCGATGATGGTTACGAGATCCTCACCGAGTTATAAAGAAGAGCCGAATAGTGCCCATGGATACTCTTTGTATCTGTGATATTCTTGCACCCAGTAGCTTTTCGTACAGAGATACTGTGCGATATTTATCACTCTAAGGAGGGGCTATGTACGTTTATTTGGTATACGTCGATTCAGATACAACGGAAGGTAAGGGGCCGATGGTGCTCCGACACATCTTCGCCGAAGAAGAACACGCCGTAAGGTGGGTGAGGGCGCAGCCTGATCCATGGGGGCAGACGAACCGTGAGCCTGCCCACTGGAAGAACGGCATCTACCACTTTGGACATATGGAAGTTAGACGGACGGGAGTGATCACTGAAGACATTTCCGAATTGGAGGCTCGGCGTGCGGCACTTCGAGAGACGACGCTCGCGTCACTTACCTCAGAACAGATGTGGGCTCTCGGTCTGGACGATACTAAACCAACTTGACCCCAGCATTTCGCGCTAGAGAAGATCCTCCCCGGATCTGCCTCCGCGTAGATCTGGGGTCTTCTCATTTTGCACCTCAAGCTCTTCGCTTTCACAGCAATTGTATTTAAATAGTAGGTTAGGCGCTGGCGAGATGTGAGAGAGCCGTACACTTGGTACGGTGAACGAGCCTCGGAGTAGGTAACGACACATACTGTTTAAAAGTAGCATCGAAGCAAACAGCTTTGCTGATTGCTGGAAGCTACGGTACAAGTGTTGTGTGGGCGAAGATAAGCGGTATACTGGAAGGTATGCAGAAAAACATGCCTATACTTGCGGGCATTGATATCGGTTCATCAACAGTTCGTTGTGTTATTGCCTTCGTAGAGGGTGATGATAATTTGTTTTCTATTGCTGGAGTGGGTACAGCACCCTGTCAGGGTGTAAGAAAAGGCGTTATTGTTAATCCAGACGAAGTAGCGCTGGCCATAAATTCAGCTATCGAGGACGCAGAGCGCCAGGCAGGCCTAAATATAGGCAAGGCGACAGTACTCATCAATGGTTCACATGTTGGTAGCCAAACTTCAAGAGGGGTGGTTGCAATTAGCGGTGCTGGACGAACAATTAATGAGGAAGATCGATTGCGAGTTGAAGAGGCGGCGACAGTTATTCAGATGCCTGCGAACCGCGAAATTGTTCAGGTGTTCGCGAAAAACTACCGCATCGACGGCGAAGAACAAATAAAAGAGCCAATTGGTATGCAAGGCGTTCGCCTAGAAGTCGACGCGCAAATAATTAGTGCATCGACTCCAGCCATGCGCAGCCTTGACCTAACTTTAGAACGATCTGGTATCCGAGCTTCGTCAAAAGTAGTGGCTGGGCTTGCGGCAGCTGAGGCAGTGCTTGATCGTCGCCAAAAGGAAAGTGGCACCGCCGTTGTCGATATAGGTGCAGGCACGATCAACATAGCAATTATTGAAGAAGGTGAAATTGAGCATATTGCGGTTATACCTGTCGGTGGCCAAAATATAACGAATGATCTAGCGATAGGGCTTAAAACTACGCTAGATGTAGCCGAAAAGGTGAAACTTAAGTTCGCCGGCTTTAACGACCCAAATCCAAAAGAGTGTGTTGTCGAGGATGGGGGTCAAAAGCAGGCGTTTGATGGACGTATGGTACAGATGATAATTGAAGCTCGAGTAGAGGAAATGCTCGAGCATGTCGACAAAGAATTTATGAAAGCGAAGCGCTCTCGTAAGCTACCCGGCGGAGTGGTTTTTGTGGGTGGTAGCGCTAATCTCACTGGTCTAGAAGATTTCGCCAAAGAAAAACTTTCCTTGCCAACGTCTATAGGTAAAGTACGCGGTATTACTGGGTTGCTTGATGCTACAAAAAATCCCGAAATGGCTACTCCAATCGGCATCATGATGCTCGATGCGTTTTTCTCGACTCAAGGGACACATAGCGACGAAAGTGGCGCAAGCTACTTTAATCCAGGGGTTATCCTCTCAAAACTTAAGAGTAAATTATCAAAATAGCGCCAGTTACGCCGTTACTGTGAAAAATAGAAGAAGTCCTATATAATGAGCTCCATCGTATAGAAGTAAACAAGAGGTAAGTACAATGCCATTGGTAGCTCCAGAAGTTGAAACATTTGCACGGATTAAAGTTATAGGTGTTGGTGGCGCAGGCGGCGCTGCTGTTAATCGAATGGTTGAAGCAGGCGTTCAGGGTGTTGAATTTATAGTCGTAAATACTGATGCGCAGGCGCTACATCATTCAAAAGCTTCCAAGAAAATTCATATTGGCAAAGATACAACCAGGGGCCTCGGTGCTGGCGCTGAGCCTACCGTAGGTGAAAGTGCGGCCGAGGAGTCGGTAGACGACATCAGGGCAGCAGTTGAAGGTGCAGATATGGTCTTTATCACAATAGGTGCAGGCGGTGGAACTGGTAGTGGCGCTGGACATGTTGTTGCTCGGATTGCAAAAGATGCAGGAGCACTTGTTGTAGGATTTGCTACAAGACCATTTGCTTTCGAGGGAGAAAAGCGTCGTCGTAATTCCGAATCTGCAATCGCAAACCTGTCTGCGCATGTCGATACACTGATAACTATTCCAAATGATCGACTTCTCCAAACGATCGATCGAAGAACTCCTCTTTTAGAAGCGTTTAAAGTTGCCGACGACGTGCTACGACAAGGAGTGCAAGGAATCAGCGATCTAATAACAGTGCACGGTCTCATTAACCTAGACTTCGCAGACGTAAAAACAGTGATGAGTAGTGCAGGTTCTGCGTTAATGGGAATTGGACGGGCTAGTGGAGACGAACGTGCAGTCGATGCTGCGAAGCAAGCAATTGAGTCGCCACTTCTTGAGGTCTCAATTGACGGTGCTCGAGGCATTTTGTTTAACGTTATAGGTGGCCTGGACATGTCAATGCACGAGATCAACGCCGCCGCTGAAGCAATAACCCAAGCTGCTGATCCAGAAGCAAATATTATCTTTGGTGCAACAATCAACCCAGACTTAGAGGGCGAAATGATCATTACCGTCATAGCGACCGGCTTTGATCCAGGCTACTACAGCTCAAGGAACCGGGTCCGAACGGCAAGCGTTGATGAAACGCCGGCGCCAGTACTTATGAGCGGTGCACTTGATTCAGAAGACGATGATGAGCATAAAACTGTAGAGAGCGAAGATATCGATGATCATATTTCATCAATAGACATGGATCTAGAGAAGAAGATTGAACCGTCGGCAGATATGAAAGACGACACAGTTACCCCAAACATATGGTCAATGGACGAGTCGGCAGAAGAGCTCGATAAGCCGTCATTTTTGCGACGTTTATCTCGTAAAAATAAGAAAAATTCATCAGAAACAGATGACGAGAGTAAAAAATAGTTGTGAAAAATGTTCTTGTTTTACGCTACCTATAGGTCTATATTCTAATACATAAACACTATATATGGTGAGTACCTTGAGGAGTAACCAATGCGCTGCAATCAATGCCAATCAGAAGAAACAAAAGTAGTAGAGTCTCGCGATGTTTCTGCTGGTATAGCAATTCGTCGTCGTCGAGAGTGTCTTAATTGCCAGTTTCGGTTTACGACGTATGAGCGAATCGAACAACCGCAAATTATTGTCGTGAAAAGCGACAGTAACCGAGAGTTGTTCAATCGAGACAAGTTGCTGTCTGGTTTACGTAAAGCTTCCGAGAAGACACCCGTTACTAGTGCTCAACTAGAGTTATTAGTAGAAGATGTCGAGAAAGAGTTATTTGCGAGACACGAATCCGAAGTGCAATCACAAATAATCGGTGATTATGTAATGGACAGGCTAGCAGCTCTCAACGAAGTAGCTTATGTGCGGTTTGCAAGTGTTTATAGACGATTTCGTGACATCAGTGGGTTTGAACGAGAACTCGATAAGATGAAGCGTAAAAAGTCTTAAAAAGACTCCTCGTTAAAAATAAACATACTATCAACAAGAGGGGTCTTGTTGCGGTTATAAGAGGTGTTACTAACTAAGAGAGGGTATCAAAATGTCACAAACAACTACGCTCGGCTTCAAGCGTCATTTTACTGAAGCAAACAAAAAAGCTTACGATTTACTTAAGTGGGAATCGAGAGAGTCTCGGATCGATAATCCCATGACAGGTAAAGTTGTGTTTGAACAGCTAAATCTTGAGTTTCCGAAAGGCTGGTCACAGAACGCAGTAAACATTGTGGCGCAAAAATACTTTGCAGGTACACCAGGATCAAAGACTCGAGAGTACTCCATTCGTCAGTTAGTAGATAGAGTTGTTGACACCGTGGCTAGACAAGGTTTGCAAGAAGGTTATTTTGAAGACACCGCAGAGGCTGAACTATTCGCCGAAGAGCTTAAGTATATTTGCGCAACACAACGCGCGGCTTTTAACTCTCCAGTTTGGTTCAATATCGGGTGGAGCGACCGTGCCCAACAAGCTAGCGCCTGTTTTATTCTTGGTGTAGAGGACACCATGGAGTCTATTCTTAACTGGTACACAGAAGAAGGCATGATCTTTAAAGGTGGTTCTGGCTCGGGAGTAAATCTTAGTAATATTCGATCATCTCTCGAGAGCCTTTCTTCTAGTGGTGGCTCAGCATCAGGTCCAGTTAGTTTTATGCGAGGTGCAGATGCGTCTGCCGGTACCATTAAGAGTGGCGGCAAGACTCGTCGTGCGGCCAAAATGGTCATTTTAAATGTTGATCACCCTGATGTAGAAGAGTTTATCTGGTGTAAAACGATTGAAGAGCGTAAAGCTCGAGTACTCCAAGAAGCCGGTTTTGATATGAGCTTGAACGGCAAGGATAACTTCTCTGTTCAGTATCAGAACGCCAATAACTCAGTACGTGTCACGGATGACTTTATGCTAGCCGTGCAAAATGATGACGACTGGTCACTTCGAGCTGTCAAAAACGGTGATCCCGTAAAAACAATCAAAGCTCGTGATCTATTCCGCCAGATCTCTCAAGCCGCATGGGAGTGTGCAGATCCTGGTATGCAATTTGACACTACGATTAACGATTGGCATACTACGCCGAATGCTGGGCGAATCAATGGCTCAAACCCATGCAGTGAATATATGCACCTCGATAACTCGGCATGTAACTTAGCTAGCATCAACCTACTCAAGTATCTGAATGATGACC
>JBGSMB010000047.1:0-10784 GCA_041740375.1 Saccharimonadales bacterium (SeqCode)
GGCAAACAACATGGGCAGTAGCCTGAATGGAATTCTTTTTCTCTCTTGGGGCGCATGCCAAATAAATAATAGGCAAGCATGCTCTTCTCAGTATCAAGTGTCTGCGCCCGCTGACGATCAGAAGTTGGGCAAGCACCCTCATAAGATCGAGCCGTTGATATTGCGTCTGCCCCACTACTCTCAATACTCATTGATGAGTTTGACGAGTAAATATAGTGGGGAAGCGCCTGGCTACGTAAGTAATTCATAAGTTGCTCCGCATCTGAAATTTCAAAGGCAGAATGCAGCCTTGCGTTTAAGACTCCTACAGGTGAACCGTATCCCCCAAACCCAGACTGCAAACGTTTTGTTATTGTTCGTAACTCCCGCGTTACTTTTCCTTTTACAAGAGATTTTGCAACTGCAGAAACAGTAGCAACGTATAAATCAATTGCGTCATCAGCGCGCAGTACAACTTCGTTTGAAGATGAACGACGCTGTTCATAACTTGCAATACCGAAGAATTCATCTGCGTCGTCAAACCTAGCCCGAATAGTCTCAACCGCGTAATCTGCGTCGTCAAACATCAATAAATACGGCGCACTTACCTCTTCCAGGGTTGACTCAGCAACATCCGGAAGCCCAAGTTCCTGAAGCAACAGTTGGTGTCTCGACATAGTATGGCCATCAAACGAAAATGCACGCATCGTAATCACTCCTTCTGTTTTTTCAAACAGCCAATTACTCGACATTTGTCGCTCCGGCTTAAAAGCTAACCTTCTTGCTGTTTCTGTATCTAGTTCTTCTCGAGATGGGCAGAGTGAGAAAAAGACTAGTTGAGCCTCACTATCTGAATTAGCCCAATCCAAAATGTAAGGCAATTGCGCCCTCAACGCCAAAGCTCGATCTACTCCATACTTAATCCCGTCCAACTCTGCTGCCTTCACGCCATTTTCATATGTTTGCGCGAGAGATACGCCTGCTGGGGTGACTAGATCATAAGGAGTAACCAAAAACGTAAATTTTCCGTCAAAATGGCTTTCCGGTGCTCGTTCCGCAAAATCAGTCACAATTTCTTCAACAATACGCTCTGCAGTTTGGGCATGGCTAGTGCTTTCGAGGCATTGTCGAACATGCGCGAGCGGATCGTTGTTCTGTAGTCGCTCTGCTAACTGAATACGAACAGAATCGCTCAAACATTCTCGACCTAATCTTCTAGGTCGAAAGTACTCTTTGGCCGATGGGTGTCGTAATATTTCCTGCATGATTTTCTTGCAGGATTTCCAAATAGGTGAAGATGGTGCCGTCCTGCTCGGGACTAAAACATTTTATTGTTACGTTTTCGGACTTTTCGTTATTTAAGACGAATCACCGTAGCGGCACTGTGCAAGACTCTCACTTGCTTTCCGTATATGAATATATGTAAAAGTTACTAGCACTATACGCTACCCATAGCGTCAAGTACTAGAGTATTTATAACAGCACTATTCGCTTACTTCAGCTGCGGGCGCTGGAGCAGCAGGCGTAGCTACAACCACCACAATATCGGCGCCCTCTGGTGCGGTTTCGCCCTCTGGTAGTGTTCCAACAACACCGCCAACGATTCCAGCAATCTGATCTGCTGCAGTCTTGTTGCTTCCACTTACATCAACCACGACAACACTTGCATAGCCTTGTTTGCCGGTGTTTTTTGCGAGTACTTTTATTCCAGATGTAATCTTTTCGCCTAAAAGTTTCTCAGTTGCGGCTGTCTGCTCAGCAGGACCAATTAGCGCAATACCTATGTCATTCTGAATGCTAAGTGGCGCAGTCTTGATAACCTTTTTGTCACTTGGACGATACAGCACCGCAAGTCCAGCTTTTTCAAAAAGTAGCAGGAAGTCGTCTTTCTTTGCATCAGTAAAGACCTCGTACTCCTCCTTAAACTTTTGCTCGTCAGCTACAAGAGCCACTACTGGCTTCTCATCGCCGGGTAGTGAATATACTTTTCCGACTTCTTCTACTAGTTTGTCGTTTTTTTGTTCTTGAGTTTGTGTCGTCTCGGCACGTAGCGAATAGTACTTTGAGGCATAGTATGCCGTGCTCAAACTTAAACTCACCAGAAGCAATACATTCAATACAAGCAATAACCGCTTTGTGCGTGGGCTCATGGTACGTTTCGTCGTAGTTGGTGTCTTTTTTGGAGTTGTTTTAGGCATACGATTCTTACGCTTATTATATTGTAAAGTAGACAAAAATACTAAACTTTTGAGTAAATGGTAGCAACTAGTCTATGGCTATTGACCATTATTGAAATGCTAACTATACTCTACCCCTGTATTCCCGGGTAGCTCAATGGTGGAGCAAGAAGCTGTTAACTTCGAGGTTGCCGGTTCGAGTCCGGCCCCGGGAGCCAAAAGAAAATGAGTCAGGCATTTATGCTTGGCTCTTTTTCTTTTATTCTCTGCGAGAATGGACTGGGATCCGTACGGTTCGGTCGTTCGCGGAGCGAACGTGCACTGTCCGGCTCCCTGAAATGGTTCGGTCATCCGACATAGGAGGATGTGCGCCTTCCAGCCCTAGGCGAAGGTTCGGCCATCCAACTAGAGAAGTTTTAGGTATGACCAGTATGCTATAGTCAAAGAAATGGCTTCTGTAGATTTAGGATTCTTGACTGCGGATGATTTTGTTGCGAGAAGATCGCAGACGCTTATTAATGACCCCAATTCTACGTTAGACGAAGCATATGAGGTTGAAAAATTCCTCTCAGGTTTTAGTCCGAAGTACCGAGCTGAAATTTTGAAGCTCGCTCAGGTAGAAACAAAGCCTTTATCAAAAGATGTACGAGTAATCGTAACAATTATTGCAAGTCAAGAGGCTAGCCGAATACGGCAGGCTCTGAATAGCTATACAAAACAAGATTTGCCGCCTGCAAAATTTGAAATAGTAGTGTTGGGTAACCACCGAAGTGATGTTGTGTCAGACAAAACCCAGGACGAAGTAGAAAGATTCCAGGCAGATAATCCCGGTATAGCGGTAGTATACGCACACAAAATATGGCAGCCAGATGAATTTGCTACGGTAGGTAACGCACGCAAATATGCTTTTGATATTGCCTTTGCTAGAATCCATGCCCGAGGCAGAAGCTATAAAGACACAATAATTGTCAGCAACGACGCCGACACCATCGACAACAGTACAAATTACTTATCATTAATTTCTGAAGCATTTGACGCCGACAGTGCAATAGAGGCGCTAGTCACCCCTTCGGGCGTGCCAGTAAGTAGTATTCGAAAGCCAAATGTATATGCCGTGCTTTACTTGTGGGATGCATTAGATGATGTAATTGCCGAAAATGAACCCCGCAATCTAGTTGGTAGTAGCAGCGCTTACCGCGCCTCGATATACGCGGCAATCGGGGGATTTAACCCTAGCGGGAAAATGGCCGAGGATCTGGAGACGGGTTTTATGATTGCTGACGCGAGAGGTTGGGATCCGCGATGTGTTGCTTTTTTAGCTGGAGCTAGACAAACTACCGATCCGAGAAGAATATTGGAGTCAATGGCGAGCCGGATACCTATTAATGAAATGTACTATAAGTTCGTTACAAGCCCAGAAGTCAGGAGTGCTAATAACGAGGAATTGCTGAAAATGATACCCGATAGCCTAGACTGGGAGCTGTTCGAAGAAGACGCTGACAATTTTTGGAGCGGTGGCGATACGGGTATGTACAAATGGCGCGGTGAACGTTTTGAGAAAGATTTTAAAACTGCCATGGATAGAATAGGCGCAGAATATAGAATAGAGGGCGGGCGTTTGTACTTAACTAACATCGACAAATTGATAAGTAACTATCAAGAAGAGTTCGATACCGCTCCAGAAATACTGCACTCCGAGCGACGCTCATTTGATAGCAATAGATTGCGGGACATAAAACAGTTCTTTGCGACTGTTTCTGATAGTGCTATAGACTGTCGAACGCGCAAGGCAGAAAAGATAAAAGTAGAAGTAGAGAGATTAATTAGTGGCGGCGCGCGAGCAAAAGCCGACGAACTAAAATCCGCGTATGAACGTTTCGCTGGGCACGCATACGAATTATAACTGACTAAATATGCTTTTCACTGTGGCGCGGACCTTCGAGCCATACATCTCGTTCTCTGCTATCGGGTTTCTGTTGTAGCTCCGGGTCTCTACTGTCCTTTGCTATCTCATCAGATTGCTCGGCCGTATCCGCGGTCATTTCTCTAGGCCACCGCGATGCATAACCCTCTACTTCCCCCAAGACACGTCTTGCCGCATAAAAGGCTTCGTCAATGTTAATAGATCGAATGCCTTCAATCCCCTCGTTGAACCTTAGCCTGCCAATTTCGTTACGGAAATCGCCTATATATAGTTCGTCGGCCTTTAGATGCTCTATATTGAGCTCCTTGACACTGGCTTTATTTATCAGCGCACGCCCAACGACCGCATCACCAAAGTGCACCTCATTTACTTGCCCCTCGTGCAAGTTTAGTAGTCCCAGTTCGGCATTCTCGAAATACATATTCTCTACACCATCACCTCGCGACAAATATAATTCTCGTATACGCGCCTCAGCAAGACGCAACTCTGGAATACGCATTCCGTTAGTATTAAATTGTCTGCATTCAAGTGAAGCCAAATTAACCGCTCCGGTCCTACACCGCTCCCCAAACACGTTAGTTATCTTTGCGTTACCGAAGCCTAGTTCTGATATTTCGCTATCCGCGAGGAAGCAGTTTTCAATTTCACTATCAACAAAATCTAGTACGTCGAATTTCGAATCGGCAAAATCCACAATCCTTGCTCTGGTTGCTGCCAGCTGAACTTTAAGTTCAGTAAAGTCACCCTGACCAAGGTTTGCAGCACAACCATCTAGCTCCAAACCGATGCGCAAGAGCCTAGCGTCTTCGGTATCATGCTCCGGTACAACCTTATATAAACCAAGTCGCCTGAGATCCAAGTCTTCGTCAATAAATTGCAAAAATTCTCTTGTCGATATTAGTCGTACTTCAGGGGTTGCCTCTTCCGGGCTATTGGCATGCGCTTCATTTACTACGTCAAACAACTTTTCTGCTTCCACTAGTCGGTAGGCATTGGCTGACATATCGTTAGGATCGAAACCCAGACTCTGCAAGTGTTCTAGGTATATTATTCCTGAACGTAAGCGTTCCCTTGAAATATGTGCAATAACGGCTTCATCAAAATATACCTCAGTGGCAACAAAGTCCTTAAACTGACAGTCACCCACCCTCGCATAGTCAAAGTAAACTCTGCTGGCTTGTGCGCGGCTAAAAATAAGCTGCTCGGCTTCAAGGTAATCCAAATATAGGTCATAAAATTTGCTTGTGCCTAAGTCTAGAGATGCGGCTCTTGTATTGGAAAACGCTACAAGACCCTCAGTAAAATCTCCGTCCCCCAGATGTACTTTTTTTCCTTCAAAATCAACATCTATTGGAAAAACCGTTTGGCCGGCATCTGCTATCAATTTATAGCGCCCCAGTCTTCTTAGATCCGGGCTGTGCATCAGCTCTGCGTATAGTTCTTTTAGAGAAAGTTCTCGGGTCATGTTTATTTTTTATTTAACATGTATATTCTATCATGCTTTTGCTTTTTTGTCTATAGTTACAAATGGTAGGTTTTTTTAATTGCGGGTTGCGTAGTGGGTCAATCAGGGTGCGCTAAACTAGAAAAATCGGAGTGTATGCCGAGCCAAGTATAAGCACTATAGAAACGTGGTATTTTCACTTTTATATTGATACTCTTACAGAATGAAGCAGCGAAATGGATTCAGTTTGGTGGTAGGATTCTTAGTTTTACTGATAACAGTAGCACTTGGATTTACCGGATATACCGTTTGGAAAAATAGTCAGGATAATGAAGTTGAAACGGTTGAAACTTCACAAAAAGCTACGCAAAACAGTAATCTAGAATCTATTAGCAATGCAAGCGATACTAATCAATATTCTAATCCTGAATTTAGATTTTCCCTTGAATATCCAGCAAAACTTAGTGCAACCCAGGTTAATACGTCTGACGGCTACGAAGGTTCAGGTAAGACTATGAACTTTATTATTGATGAAGACATATATGTTGTTTCCAATACCAGTGACTACAATATCGGGCCAAAAGGTCCGATCCCGCTATCAGGATTAGTCGCCAATGGATACGTAGATAAAGGTGGTGTTTTTTATTATTCAGATGGTAAAAGTGAAATAACGGCGGATAAAATTGAATCTAGGGATAATTTTATATATATCGAAAATAGGATTTTATTTCAGGGTGAAGACAACCCAACAGAATATATTGCACTCATAAACACTAAAATGGGTGGTCTAGTTATTTACTCCGAGAATCCAGATAAAATAAATATCATTGAAGAAATTGCAAGATCAGCTAGTACAAACTAGTTCAACATCCACCACTTGAAGCTTATGCTTGTGGGTGGAATAGGTCCTTGGTAGCTGTATGCCATTATTACGATTGTTAGCGGTAGTGCGAGAGACTAACAAGGATAACTCCTAAAATAATTTCATAACAATTCAACTGTTGCAAGCCAAGCATAAACACTATGAAAAAATAGTGTTTTAGTTTTCAAGTGATACTATTTAGTGAAGCTAAATAGTGGGAGCAATAATGAAAAATCAAAAAGGTTTTACGTTAGTGGAAGGTTTACTGATTGTGTTTGTGGTTGCCATTATGGGATTTGGTGGATGGTACTTTTGGAATAATAATCAAGACGAAAATACTGAACAAGTAGCAACAACAGAATTAGAAGTCCAGGAACAACTAGAAAATAATCAGAAGCCTAGCGATGAAGCTGCTACTGTTGAAATTTCCCAAACACGATATAAGATATCACTCCCTGAAGGCTGGGAAGAAAAATCTAATACTGAGGCTCCAGCGGGCGCACCTGAGTTATATCACGAATATACAAACGGAAAAGGACAAACCGTCGGAGTGAGTATTAACTCTGGTGGTTTTGGCGGTGGGGGCGATGGCAGTGCTTCATTTGTTATAGAAGGTAATCGATTTAACTTGGAGAACGAATATGACGCCTGCGACCCAACAATAGACGAAATGGGCGTATGTAGATACGGAGACAGCAAACTGGAACTAATAGTAAGTTCTGCCGGTGAACACAAAGGCGATAATTATACGTTTTGGTTGTGGGATAAAAATTCCGAGGATCAGAATGCGTATTCTGGACTTAAGGATATTATTGAGACTATCGAATTAAATTAGTTCGCCTCTAATGTGCGGCTACAAGCTACACATAGGCAATATAGGGAGAAGGCGTTTTTGTTTATTAGTAGTATGTTAACGGTTATTAACCATCCGGGATGACTATGAAGATCTTTTAGCTTTGCATGGCGTTGGGCCAAAGGCTGTCAAAATACTGCGCGAAAATATAAGCTTACGGACGTAGGTTCTGCGAAACATCCTCAAAGACAGTCTGTGCCTGTTCGATAAGAGGATTTACTGCTTCTGTTGCACCATCAGTTAAAGTAGCTGCTTGATCTTGCAAGTCCTGCAGCATTGGATTATCAGTGATTCCGCCCAACATATCACCTACCGAGCCCTGGGTTAGATCTCCTGATCCACTGATTAAGTTTTGAAATAAGTCTGATATTCCCATATACATCCTCCCTACTATTTAATAACTAATTTTTCTATGTTTCTTATCATCGGTCGGAATTCTTCAGATTTTTCTGTCACAAAATAGTGATTTTCAATACCACATTCTCGGAAGTCTACTAGGCCCTCTGCTTTGAGTAGTGATAATTTCTTCGATAGGGTCACGGCATTTATATCCGTCATCCGCTTAAGCTCATTAAATGACTTATCACCGAAATTCATTAGCTCATACAGGATAAGTATGTTGCTAGAATCACCGATTATTTTGGCGATACTTTTAGTTTTCGCAAATTGCTCTTGACTATATATTGTACGCATTAGTATACTTTATTTACTAGTTAATAATACTTACTAGTATAGCAGTTGCTCTATTTAATACAAGTGTTTTATGAAGGGGGTAACCATGAAACCACGTAAATATTTTGCAATCACCAATAACGTAAGAAAGAGACTGGCTAACGAAGATTTGAGTTACCTGCAACGAAAAATATCAGGCAAAAGTGTCTATAGGGGCCTTCGGGGGGCCTACCACCGTACACCAAAACATAGAAAATCATCGTTCTTATATCTAGATTGATCGCTTTGCGAGGGTGATTAATCACTAACTAAAATTGCCCGCCAGGATGGCGGGCAATGTCATAGTCCAACTTTTAGCTACACTCAATCCTCTCTTTATAAAGTTATGGCTTCCTCTGTTGCGGCGAGTCTATTTTTGGGAATGCAATATCTGAAAAGAACTATGCTTGTTTTGTGTTGTTCTAGCTATGGAGTACAGTTAAGACGTGGAAAAAGCAAAAAAGAAGCTAATTCGAGTGATGGCGATGGGCACGTTCGTAGTCGTGATTGACAACACAATTATGAATGTATCAATATCTTCATTGGTTGCAGATCTAAACACCACTGTATCGGGCGTGCAAGCAGCGATTGCCCTGAACGCACTAATGATGGCTGCGTTCGTGTTAATGGGTGGTAAGATGGCGGACATTATTGGCATGAAAAAAACATTTGTTTGGGGCGCTTTAATCTATGTCTGCGGTAGTCTTCTTGCATCGTTTAGCAACAATCTTACGATTTTTATTCTCGGCTGGTGTGCCATACAAGGGTTTGGCGCCGCAATGATGCTCCCAAATGTGACGACCATTATTCGAGCAAATACTAAGGCAGGCAAACCGCGTGCGACAGCATATGGGTTAATGGCGGGTATTAACGCACTAGGTATGGCGGTTGGGCCATTGATCGGTGGTTTTCTTACCACGTACTATTCATGGCGATGGGCGTTTCGCTTAGAGGTAGGTATCTTGATATTCGTATTGCTCATGAGAAATGTAATACCGAAAGATATCATGGGAAAGGTTCGGCCAAGACTCGATAAGATTGGCGTAGCATGGCAAGCGGCGGCAATGATTTTCGTGGTTTTAGGAATGCTACTAATCTCTGACTACGGGCTTCTACGAGCTAAGCAGCCGTTTGTGATTGCTGGTTACGAATTATCTCTGTTTGGTTTATCGATTGTTCCAGTACTATTTGGAATTGGTGCAGCATGTTTACTAATGTTTGTACGAAATGAAAAGTCTAATAGTAAAAATAAAAAAGATACCCTTGTGGATCTGGCTCTGTTTAAGATAAAAGAATTTACAAAAGGTCTAAATATACGGTTTTTCCAAGTTGCTTTAGTCGCGGGTACCACTTTCGCCGTTCCGCTTTATCTTCAGGTTACTTATGGTTTGTCCGCGTTTGAGACAGGTTTAATACTACTTGGCTTTACCGCAGGTCTACTGCTAACAGCAATAGGAGCATCAAAATATGGAATGAACTATACGCCAAGGCAGAAAATTAAGTCAGGTTTTTTGATTTCTATCTTAGGCCTATTTATCCTGATATCGTATGTTGCAAACGGAGAAAACCCTGCAGGAATGATACCCGGAATATTTGTTTATGGCTTGGGCTTGGGCCTCATAACCTCACAAATCGTCAATCTAATAATGTCTACGGTAGCTTCCGCGCAATCAGCGGAAGCGTCTGGAATAACATCTACTTTAGATACCTTGGGCAGCTCAGTAGGAACGGCAATCATCGGTACTGTTTTGGTTGTGTCGCTAACTTATTTTTCAGGTAACCTCGTATCACAAAGCGATGTTTTCTCTGATGAAGCCAAGGCACAAATTACAAGTCAGATGGCCACAAGCATTGACATTGTTTCAAATGAAGTTGTATCTGAAACTGTACAGGAAAATGGAGCCTACGAAGAAGAGATCGTTAGAATTTATGATCTAGCGAGGGAGAATGCGTTCATTGTCACGCTTCTTTTTATGGCTTCGGTATCTTTAATCTCGTATCTCCTAGCCAGGAGATTATCAGACGGTCTTGTCGTCAGCTGAACGATATTTTTAGAGCAGCCGGCGCCAACATGTACTTGGATTAAACCTCAAAACGTGAGTAAGCTTTACATCCTTACACTAGAAGATACACAAAGTCACTGAAAACCTACGAACCCGATCTCTTGTCTATAGCTGCCTGTTGAATGCTCTGAGATGATTTTCAGAGGCACTTCGTAAGAATTCGAGAGTAGAAACTACGTCTTCGTCGGTAGCGGTTGCGAGCTGCGTGCTAATATCGGCGATATCTTTTTCCTCAATAGCAACTCCGACTTTATACGCCTCCGTAACGCTTATATTGCCCTGCTCTACTAGCTGATCGTAGAGTGCCTGCAAACCCTGGTCTTTAAACACACCTAGTTCTGATGAGCGTGGGTCGGGAATGCTACGTGCTTGCAGTAGGGTAAGTACGCGCTCCTGATGAGTCGTTTCACTTTCTAGGATATTGCCAAATACGTTCGCACCGTATTTCTGAAACATCGCAGTATACACATCATGCGCAAGCTTCTCTTCCTCAATTAAGTACAAGAGCAGTTCTTCTGTGGTGGGTGCTACCGGTGCGCTGTCTGTTCCTTCGGTTGCCGTGGCAACATTTGCCTGAGAGTCCAGCTGTGCGACCTTTACCGTCTTTGGAGCTTCGGCAACATTCTCGGTATTGCTAGTGGCTCTAATAATCAAAACAACGCCGATTACTGTCGCGATTCCGACGAGTAAGAACGTGGCTGCTTTATTTTGCTTTTTCATGATTACTATCTCCTATTTTTTAGTTGCAAGAGCTTGTTCGAACTGAACCCG
>JBGSMB010000048.1:0-4984 GCA_041740375.1 Saccharimonadales bacterium (SeqCode)
TCATGGTGCGTAAAATTCCTGCCTCTCAACACCCACTCAATGGGTTAGATCGCAGATACTTCACCGGCTAGGTGACGCACACTACAGTTGGCTACGCTGAAATTCCACCGACTGTTAGTTCGCTCTAGAAAGGCACAGCCTTCTAGTAAAAAAGGCCGATCGCAAGGTCTATAACAATTTGCGGCCTGATTGGATCATCCAATCAGGCTTTTTTCTTTTTTGTGGATTTGCGTTTCACGACTCTTTTCGTGGTTCTCGGTGCTGCTTTTTTGCGTCCACGGCCAAAGCGTCCCTTGCCCTTTTCGGGGGCTTCGGCGAGCATTTGTTTGGCTTGTTCTTCGGTAATTGTGCTTGGTTCGGTTTCTTTGGGAATCTTGGCGTTCTTCTTGCCGTCAGTAATATACGGGCCATACATTCCATTTAAGATCTTGATGTCACCAAATTCAGCGATAAGCTTTTTGGCTTCTGCCTCTTGCTTGTCGGCGATTAACTGCCTTGCTTTCTCCAGAGTTATCGTCATCGGGTCGTCATCCTTTATGGAGACATAGAGTTTCCCGAGTTGCACATAAGGACCAAAGCGACCAATGTTAGCCTTTATCTCCTCGCCAGATTCAGTAAGGCCAACTACTCGAGGGAGTTTAAACATCTCAAGAGCTTGCTCGAGGGTAACATTCTCTAAGCGTACACCTTTCGGCATAGGGGCGAACGTTGGCTTTTCACCGCCTTCAACTGCCTCGCCAATCTGTAGCATTGGTCCATAGCGACCAAAACGAGCGTAGATCATTTTGCCGGATTTTGGATCGATACCTAGCTCTCTTGCCTGAGAAGTCTCGGCTCGTGAAACGTCAGCGCTGGCAACAATGAGCGGGTGAAAATCTTTGGTGTAGAAGTCTTTGATCATCTTTGTCCATGACTCTTGGCCTTCGGCAATTCGGTCAAAGCCTTCTTCTGCATCTTTCGTAAAGTCATAGTCAACAATTGGAGCAAAATGTTTCACCAAGAAGTCGTTGGCCATGATTGCAAGTGCAGTTGGGAGCAATTTACCTCGTTCGCTGCCTGTTTTTTCAGTTTCTGTCGAATCTTGGATCTGCCCATCACTTAAACGCAGAACATGAATATCCCTGGGGGTACCTTCGCTTTCACCTTTTTCAACATAGCCTCTGTTTTGGATGGTACTAATTGTTGGTGCATAGGTGCTCGGACGTCCAATACCTAGATCTTCCAGCCGCTTTACTAAACTTGCCTCAGTATACCTTGCTGGTGGTCGCTGAAAGTTTTGGCGCGCCTCGAGAGTCGAAAGAGTCAAAACTTGAGTTTCCGTTAGTTCTGGCAAAATAATATCTTCTTTGCCTCCGCCATATACTTGCAAAAAGCCCTCAAACTTCAATATTTCGCCTTTCGCCTTAAAGATCGTTGGGTCATTACTCATGGTAATTGTGGCGATAGTTTTATCAGTGATTGCTTTTGCCATTTGACTGGCTACGGTTCTCTGCCATATAAGAGAATACAAGCGCTTCTGGAGATCGTCTGCTCCTGCACTTAGCTTGGTGATATCTGTCGGGCGAATCGCCTCATGGGCCTCTTGGGCGCCTGCTTTATTGGTTTTGTAGTGTCGTTTGTCGAGATATTGCTCGCCGAAGGCTTTCTTGATGTAGCTTTCGATCGATGTAAGAGCTGACTCGGATAGATTCATCGAGTCGGTACGCATATAGGTGATAAGTCCGCTTTCATACAGACGTTGGGCAACCTGCATGGTTGATCGTACGGGCAAGCTCAGTCGTCTTGCTGCTTCTTGCTGTAATGTACTAGTAGTAAATGGCGCGCTTGGTCGTTTTACGCCCGGAGATTTTTCGATATTTTCGACGGTAAAAATAGCAGTTTTTGCGTGCTCGAGCACTTTTGTTGCTGCCTCTGAGTTGGGCGCTTTTGATGTGGCTTCAGCAGTTACTTCCGAGCTTCCGGCAAGCAAAGATTCGGTAAGTTTATATGTACTAGAAGACTCGAAAGCATCGATTTCTTTTTCTCGCTCTACTATTAGCCGAACGGCAACGGACTGCACTCTACCGGCAGAGAGTCCGGTTCTGACCTTTTTCCAGAGTACTGGCGACAATTCGTAGCCGACAATACGGTCGAGGACACGCCTAGCCTGCTGAGCGTCCACAAGAGCTTGGTCGACTGTTCGTGGGTTCTTAATTGCCGCTTCGATCGCCGGCTTAGTAATCTCGTGAAACACAATTCGTTTCGTTTGTTTTGGGTCAAGCCCTAGAGCAATGCATAGGTGCCACGATATCGCTTCTCCTTCGCGGTCTTCATCACTTGCGAGCCAGACGGTATCTGCTTCTTTTGCGGCCTTTCGAAGAGCCGCGACAACCTTTTTCTTGTCTGCAGGTATCTCATATGTTGGCTCAAAGGTTTTTTCTAGATCAATGCTAATACCCTTTTTCGGTAGATCGCGGATATGCCCGAAACTACTCAGTACGCTAAAGTCGCTACCGAGATATTTTTCGATAGTTTTGGCTTTGGCTGGGCTTTCTACAATTACAAGATTTTTCATACAGAATTAACACGTCGTCTTTCTGGCATAGAGCCAAGCCCAATACCTTTAAAGACTTTAGCACCATTACTGCGTTGCTGCACAGCGGTGTTTTCTCGCCGTACATTTGAGTACGCCTGCAAAATCGCCTTGCTTGCGCCTTGTACTGGCACTAACCGCGCCATTTCTGTTGTTACTAAAGATAAATTCATACTACTTATGGCTAGTCTAGCAGACCATCCAGCTAGCTACCCTACATGAGTTGGATAGTGTTTGGCAAATAGAAAAACAGGATCTCTTTCTGTCGAGGCGCAAGTTATTGCGCGAGAAAGTTCCCCTGGAGAAGAGCTGTTTTTTTCCTCGAGTCTGGCCATCCAGTGCCAAACGAGTACTCTTGAACATGTTGTCTGGCACAACAGTATGATTCGCTAGAGTCGGCCTGTACTCGACTTAGCTCACCTTACACTCTTCTCCAGGGGAGATCCTGAATGGGCTTAGTCTACTACAGCTAAGAAAAAATAGTCCACGTATTGCCGCCTGAGCTACGGATAACCCCCGAAAGCTCCAGCATAGTTAGTGCCCTTGCTATCTCTGCTGGACTAAGCTGACTATTCGCTGCAAGCTCCGCGCTCTGTTGTACGCCAGACTTTAATAGATCTAGTAGCGACATTTCCTCAGGACTACCCACGTATTCAAGTGCGAGTTTCGTGTTTGTTTCTTCTAGATGTAGCCAATTCATACCAATCAACACATCTCTAAAATCCGTTACTGGAATTGCTCCGATCTTGAGTAGATGGTTCGTGCCCTTGGATAACTCACTTGTGATATTGCCTGGGACTGCAAACACAGTTTTTCCTTGATCGAGCGCATGCTTCACAGTGTTCAGCGTACCGCTGCGTTCGGCGGCTTCGGTGACTAATACCGCATCCGAAAGCCCAGAAACTAACCGGTTGCGTATGAGAAAGTCATACGGAGCCGGTCTATAATCATCATCTCTTTCACTGATCACTGCCCCGCCGCTGGTGATTATCGATTTAGCGAGTCCTGAGTGGCTACTTGGGTAGACTTTCTTTATACCACCTGGGAGTACGGCAATTGTTGTACCTCCTGAATCTAACGTCGCTCTGTGTGCAATACTATCGACTCCAAGTGCTAGTCCGCTTACGATACCGATGCCAAGTTTGCTCAGATCGCTAGTGATTTTTTTCGTAACTTCGTGTCCATAAGGGGTAGGGCGTCGGCTTCCGACTACTGCAAGCGTTGGCTTGGCGACGAGTTCTCGGATATCTGCCCCCTCGATATAGACAATTTTAGGCGCGTCGGGGATGACCGACAATTTTTTAGGGAGAGAAGAGCCACTAAGCGTAAGCATTTGTTGACACACCTATAATTATGTTACATGGTATTGACATTTAGTAATATTTTTGCTAATATTACAAATGTAGTCTGCATTATATATAGCAGATTACGCACCTTATACCCCCAAAATTCTAACATTTGTTAGATTGATTTAGAGTGGTGTTTTTTGCGTTCAAGAGAATTACATCCGTGATTTTAAGTAACTACCCTCCACTTACGCGTATGCTTTTAACAATATTGCACCATCCTTCAGGATTATCCTGAAGGAACACTCTAAGTCAGACTAATCCCTTTAACCTATCACCCCTGGAGCTTGCTCCATCGGTGTCCATTCAATGTGGGCGGCGAGTCCTCAAAGACAGGGTTTACCCCCTAACGCGTTTACCTTTTTATATTAAGGTCTTAAAAACGACGTGTCGCTATGGTGGGGTTGAAGGGTGTAAAGAGCCTACAGCGGTGCCCACCCCCTCTGTAGGCTCTTTTTGTTATGAGCGGCGCCCAGTCACCCATATTTGCCTGGTGGCATATTGGCTGACCCTGCCTCACAACCTTCGTTGCTCTGGCTTTGCGAACTGCCACGTGCAGTTCTCACCCCCTAGAAGTCCTTTTTTGTTCGGCCTGTTGATCACCTTGCGGCTATATTGAAAGACAATACAATTCTAAGTTCTCCCGCAAAACCAACATCTCGTAGTTTGACTATTTAAAATAATCATATTATGGTATCTACGCTCTTTTACAAATCGTTTTCTTATTGAGGTGCAATGACGAAGTAAGACTTGTCTTTGTTACTCGTCGTTCGAAGAATTATCCATCAACAACTACTCTTGAGGAGTTTGATAAACGTGATTGCGGTAAATGAAATCATGGCTCTGTTCAATGAGGCCATTGAATTAACGGAACGAGCAGTTACGCTCGAAGAAGCAATATTAACCGCTACTGAAGTAGCTCAAGAACCTCCACCTACTTCAAACTGGTGGTGGGGATTCCTGCCTTCAAAACGAAGAGCAATAAAGGTGTGGAATTCTGCAAAAACACTTCTGGAGCTTGCCCCGACAGAGATTGATACTGCCAAAAATGATCTTAGGAAGGTCG
>JBGSMB010000049.1:0-5286 GCA_041740375.1 Saccharimonadales bacterium (SeqCode)
AGCCCTGATAACACCTTGAGTTGGACTCATTTTGCCATTCCTCTCATAACTTTCATGCCACTAGTAATTTCTTTGAGGCGCTCGTCTTTAATCGCTCGCTTAGCTCTGTTGAACTGTAACCTTAGCTCATCTACCGATTCCATCCCTTTTGAGTGAGCGGCAGACATCGCACGGAAACGGCTCGCGTACTGCGCAAGTTTTGACTCTAGTATTACCTGTGAGAGAGCAATATTCATCATTGAGCGCTCAAGATGATCGACCACGGCATATGCACTTGGCTCAAAAATATAGGTTTCTTCACTGATAAAATCTTTACTCTTTCCAACCAGTTTACCCTTTGACTCAACCGCACCGCCAAGACTAATTTTCTTCACATCTTGGACCATCAAAGATACATACTGCTGATAAAAAACACTGGCAGATTTGTACTTTTGTACTTCTCTAATAATTGGTGAGACGTTTATGTTTTGGTCTTTAGACGGTAGCTTGAAGTACTTTAGAAACTTTATGTGATTTTGAGCAAGTTGAATAGCACCGTGGTGACCAATAACAATAATGTCCTGCTTTTCTGGGTCGTGATCCTTTAACATCCAATTGATAAGTTTCTGGTCTATATCTCCACTAAACCCACCTTCGGCCGTTATAGCTATGTAAAGCTCCTTATCGATTATTTTTTCATCAGATTCTTGCCGCCCAAAGTGAAAGAAATCACCAACTCGAATCTGGCTATACATTTGCCACAGAGCGTCGAAATATTGCTGTGATTGTAGTACCTGGTTCTTTACTTGAGCGATTCTCATACTCGCGATACCTTCGAAAACGCTCGTTAACTCAACCATGGTAGAAATACCATTTAACTCAAGCTCGATCTCTTGTGGACTTACCATTTGATTACTTCTTCATCTCGATTAATGACATTTTCTTTAGCTTCTCTTTGGCGACATCAAATTTTGCGTCATCGGTTACTTCGGCGCCTATTTCATTGGCGCTCATCTTCATTTTAGGAATATCAATAACAGAGCCGGCTTCAAGATCAAGAATAATCGAGAACATGAGTTGTTGAGCCATCGCAGACTGATATTCTCCTGGCGCCTGTTCCATAAGTTCGTTAACTCGTTTTCCTGTATCAAGGACTTTCTGGGCTTCGAGTGCCATTTCTGAACCGAAATGTGCGAATTCTTCTGCTTGGCGAAACTCAGCTAGTAGTTTCATAACTCTAGATCCAATATCTTTTTGCCGTTTTGTATGACCCACGCCACCAACACGGGTAACACTTAAGCCAATGTTCATTGCTGGACGTTGCCCATTCCTAAAGATATCCATATCCAATATCCATTGCCCGTCAGTGATCGACATAACATTAGTTGGGAGGTACGCGGTAATATCTCCACCGGCCGCGTTGATAATCGGCAGAGAGGTTAAGGTCTTGCCGTTGCGCTCAAGCCTTCCCGCACGCTCGAGTAAACTTGAGTGAGCAAAGAACATATCACCAGGATACGAATCTCGTCCCGGGCTGGTCATAGACAATAGGGCCATTTCACGATACGTCATAGCATGGTTCGAAAGATCATCATAAATTATCACCGTATCCTGATCTAGGTCTTGCCAGAAATACTCCGCCATGGCACAGCCGACATACGGTGCGAGATAGCTCATAACGAGTGACTCGAAAACAGTACTCACGATCACTATGGTATTTTTTAATGCATCGTTCTCTTGAAGTCTTGTTAAGAGGCTGTCGACGTCTGCTCTACGCTTTGCGATAAGAACATAAACCACCACCCTGCCGGATTCTTTTTGGTTGATGGCAATTTGAGTGGAGATCGTTGTTTTTCCTGATTTACTATCACCTAAGATCGCAAGACGTTGTCCGAGTACTATCGGGAAAAGACTATCTATGACCGTAATGCCGGTCTCTAGGAGGTCGCTGAGCTGCTTTCTGGTATACAGCGGTGGCGCAGTACTAAAAACTGTTCTAGTGGCGTCGGCTGCTATTGGACCCTTTCCATCAAGAGGTTCACCGGTAACTGAAATCACGCGACCGATGAAGTCTTTGCCCACTTTGCATACAAGTTCTTCATGTTGAACTACAGCAATAGTCCCGACTACTACAAAGGTAGATCCCAAATGGAGTACTTCGACATGGTCCTCAAATATCAATTGAACAACCCCCTTGCTCCCATCTTCAAACAAAATAAGGGCATGCTGGTTGACCGGATGAAGTCCGCGTACTTTTATGAGATATTTATTAACAGCAATAACCTCGCCTACAGGGTGTCCTTTTTGTACCAAAAAATCAAAATGTCGACTACTCATGCCAGTGCCTTTAGTTGATCAAGTAGTTTTGATGAACTCCTCAACAGATGCTGACGAAGCGAAAAATCAAAATACATATTTGTAGTTCGCACCACACAACCCGCTGCAATACTTGGCTGTATGCCAGTTTGCATGAGCACGTAGGGGTCTATTTCTTTTCTGAACCAGGCAACAATTTTTTGAATAACGGGGGCAGTTGGTTCAATCGCAAAACTTATGTGGATCTTTGGTCCATGATCTCGAATTTCTATGAGGGCATCGCCAAGAGCAACCCTGTCTTTTCTGAAGTGAAGATTAACCTTGTTTTCCTGGATGATCAGATCTAATGTTTGAGAAAATGTAGGAATCTCTTTGCTGTCTTTCAGGTCTGCTTGAGTATAGAAATCCTCTACTTTCTCAAGTTCACGAATTACTCGAAGCAAGTCCTGATAACTTGCTAGTTGAGTTGGAATTAGTAACTTAGGCTTTTCAGACATTGCTACGTTCCATGCTTTACGTCCTCGAGAATCGCCTGTTTATTCTCTTCTAGATACTGGAATATAAAATCAAGCTGATCTGTCAGGTCTATCTCTTTTCCTATTGCGGCCAATATATAGTGATTAATGATATCGGCCATATTTGTTTCAAACTTGTTAACGATCCTGGCCTTTTCTGCGGCAATTTCTGTAAGAAGCTGTTGTTCGAGAAGCTCTCTTTGTTGTTCGATAGCAGTTTGAGTCTTTTGAATGGAGTCAATAGCCATTTCCTTGGCGCCATTGATCGTCTCTTCGTACTTTGCAAATTCTTCCAGCAACGTACGCTTAATCTCAGTTTTCATGTAGTCATTTAGCTGAGATGTCGTGAGTCTGAGATCTTGTTGCAAAAACATTGCATTCTCACCAATTATTTTTTCAAAATGAAGTCGACCTCTGTTACGAAGTTCTTCTCTGAACTCATCATTAAAGATATGCTCTACATCTTTATCGGCGGCGGCCTCAACATCTTCAGGGGCGCCCTTCTTAGAAGCAGGTGCTACGCGAATAGTCATCCATATGAATGCCGCTGTTGCTGCGAGTATGCTACTGATTATTGCTGCGAATTGCCAAAGGCTCATGCCCCACCCTTTTTTCTGTTTTCTTCTCTATAACTTCAATATCAAGTATACGCCAAAAATTCCACTGAAGAAAATAATAAACGCAACTATTACCATCTGTAAAATTCCTCTGATAATAGACTTCTTGGAAAGTGGGTTTCGACCTATTGAGATAATACCACTGCGAACAGCACTATATACAACCGACCCTGCAATAGCAGCAGATGCAATTAACAGAGTAAATCCGATATAAATTCTAGAAGGCGGCACGGGCTTTCCGGCAATAAATTCACCTGCTCGCTTGAGTGCATCGGGAACATTATTTTGGTTCTTCGCAAGTGGATTTTTACCTATTACAATGTCAACATTTATTCTTCCGATAGTTACAGGAATCTCACCCCCGTCTGTATTCTTTAGTACAGAGCTGCTTAAGTAGCGTGGATCGTCTTTGCCGCTAAACCCATCGAGCGCACGCCCTAAAATAATAGGTTGATCTTGGTCGGACTTCATGGCTATACCATTCGCGGAAGAGAGAGCAATATAGTCTCCTTGAGAAATCTTACCGTTTTGATCATTTACTAGCACTTCATAGCGCCCGCTCGTCGCAATCAAGACTTTTTGTTCTGGTTCTGCAAACGTAATTGTTGCGTCACCGCTTCCCACCACGACACCGTGTATCCTGTCTGACTCGGATCGATTAATCGCAACAACCTTGCTTGTATCATCTTTATCTAGAGCAACCACCATGCCTCTCTGCAGACTAGTATCGGACAGATAGCCTTGCGTGACTGTCTGCGCGGCACCTGTTTGAGAGAGAAAACTCGCAAAGATAGTCGCGACTAGAATAGTCACGCTTAGTTTTTTAATTAAAGTATGGTTAAAAACGTGGTGCATACTGCTTAAGCTAGAGTATACACCTGTCGTGACCGTTATGACAGACGAATCACATCTGGCAAAATGGCTTTAAGGATTCTAATGAATATTTCAATATCTTCTTGTGTCGTTTGCCTTCCCATCGTCAGCCGAATGGTCGCCCTGGCAATCTCTTCTGACACCCCGATTGCTTCAAGAACAGTACTCGGCTTGCCATTACTTGCATGACAGGCAGACCCAGAAGCAGCAATAATCCCGTTCTCCTCTAAGACCATAAGTAAGCGTTCGTTATCTACACCAGGTATGGCAAGTGATATATGGTTTGGGAGTCGTTTTTTTTGATCACCATGGAACACGATGTCTTTTTTGATCTCTGAAAGCATTTTCATCATCGTATCTCTGAGCTGAGACAGGCGATCCTTTTCGCTACTAGCAAGTCTCCTTGCTTTACCTAGCGCAGAACTTAAACCAATAACTGACGGTACATTCTCCGTACCGCTTCTAAGACCTTTTTCCTGGCCACCTCCTAAAATTAATGGAGATAAACGAATACCGCTACGAATATAAACTGCACCAGATTGCTTCGGGCCGTATATTTTACCACCGTTAATTGTCATAAAATCCACTCCAAGCCTCGCAACGTTGATATCAAGATGCAATACCGCTTGGCATGCGTCGGTATGAAAGTATAAAGGGGTCTGTACGCCACGCTTTTTTCGGTCAAGTCGTACCGATTTTATATACTCAGCAATATCACGTATTGGCTGGATTGTTCCTATCTCGTTACTTGCATAAATACAGCTAACTAACAAGCAACTGTCGTCAAGTTTATTTGCCAGATCCTCCATATCAAGACGACCTCTCTTGGATACTTTGATAGAAGCATTGGTATGCTCCATAGCTGCGAGCATCACCGAATCGTGCTCAATACTACTGAAGAGTACTTTTGAATCCGGATTTCCCACCATTACCCCTGAAATAACAAGATTATTTGCTTCAGTGCCACCTGCTGTAAATATAATTTC
>JBGSMB010000050.1:0-2801 GCA_041740375.1 Saccharimonadales bacterium (SeqCode)
TCCCCGCATACATGGACATCATCACAAACATCGTAAACGGTACCATAAGCCAAATCGCCACCTCAAAATTACCAACATATGGTACCTGTATGAGAGTTAAATCTTGTCTTGCGTACATCCACCACCCCACTACAAGACCTAATATTGCAACCAACGTTAGGCGTGATTTTACTGAAAGCCCCCCGCCAGAATATTTACTTAGTGACTGCAAATTACCCGTGACTATCAAGTCGTCTACAAATCCGATAATTGTGCCAAATAGGAATGTCACTAGCACCATCCAGGTTTGATTTCTTGAAACTATATTTAAAGCTTGGGCAGTCTCGCCTTCGATTATGACTGATACCAGCCAGAGTGCAGCTGTCACAATAAAAACAGAAAGCCATACGACCAGACCACCCATCCTAGGCACTTTTCGCTGTTCATCATTATGCAGTTTTTTAGTTAGTGGCGCGGCACGCCCATCAACGCTTTGATCGACGCTTTTCTTTTTCCACCACTTATATTTGAACATATAGTGCGTAATAAGCGGAGTTATCAGAATGCCAACAAAGAAACCTAAGGTCGCTGGAAGCAAGAGTTTTATAACATCGAGTCTGGTTACTTCGAGAACGAATGTTAGTGGAGTGTCGAGTGTGTTCATTGCTGTAATTTTATTAGAGTTATGTGTTTTTAGTTTTCATTATTATACCACCAAAGTGGGTAGTTTTTTAGTGTTGCTATAAACCAATATTATCCATTATTCCATTAGCGACAACTGTAAATATTGGGCGAGCAGCGTCAGAACCAGCATATCCTGAAATCCTTGGCGCATCGATTCGCACTATTACGACATACTCCGGGTTCTTTGCTCCGACAAAGCCTGCATATGTACCGTTGTACAGATCTTCCCTATAGCCTCCTTTGCCATCAGGAATTTGTGCCGTACCGGTTTTACCACCAATTGAAAAACCGTTTCTTGCGGTTTCTTTGTTGTTAGTGCTCGCATACTTTTCCATAATACCTACTAAGCCGTCTGAAGCAGTTTTAGAGATTGACTGGTGAAGTGGAGTCGGTTCAGTGACTGTCGTGACTCCGGCATAGTTTGTACGCTCGCTTACGATATATGGCTTATAGTATGTACCGCCGTTTACTGCGCTTGATAAAGCCGCAGCCATTTGGAGTGGTGTTTCGGTGGTACCCTGCCCGAATGATGTATTTGCGTACTGAATCTCTAGCCCATCACCTTCGATGGGATCAGGCACTATTCCGGGGGCCTCGCCTGCTTGTTCGATACCTGTAGTTTTTCCGAAGCCATATTTGTTAGTTAGATAATCATGCCAAATAGTACGACCCTTATCGCTTATTTCCCCTCCGCCCATCGACTTTAATAAATGAACTGCGCCTGTGTTAAGAGAATTTCGAATAATATCAAATACGCTATAGGTGCCCGATCCAAAGTTTATAGCGTTGGTAATTTTAAATTCTCCCACCTGCTCAAAACCTTGGTCATAGTACGTCGTTTCAGGATTAACAACCCCTTGGTCAAATGCTGCGGCAAGAGTTAATACTTTCATAATTGAGCCAACTTCAAGGGGGTCTGTAACTGCTCGGTTTTTGAATAAGTTTAAGTCTGTAACCGATTCGTAGCTCCTTGGATCATAGCTTGGCCAATTAGCCATCGCCTTCACTGCGCCTGTATTTACTTCCATAACTACAATACTACCGCCGGTAGAATTAGTTTTTTCGACGGCATTTTTTATCGCTTCTTCTGTGATTCTTTGCATCGTTGAATCGATAGTAAGAACAATGTTATCTCCACGTTCGGGATTGCTTAATATATTGTCTGCCGTTCCAGCTAACGGAACCCCATTTATATCTGTTACCCCTTTAAGAAGACCGTCTTTACCCCTTAATTCTTTGTCTAGGTAGCCCTCAACCCCGTACTG
This sequence comes from Saccharimonadales bacterium (SeqCode), assembly GCA_041740375.1. Taxonomy (GTDB): domain Bacteria; phylum Patescibacteriota; class Saccharimonadia; order Saccharimonadales; family JAGQMS01; genus JBGSMB01. The sequence continues at coordinate 1,929 of JBGSMB010000050.1, forward strand.
GCCTTCACCTTCGTCATTAACAAATCCAAGTAGCTGACTAGCAGTAATGCCTTCTGGGTAGGTCCTAAAGCTTGAAGCTTTTGTGACAATTCCCTTTAGTTTCATTTCTTGGATCTTAAGAGCATTCTCGCGACTTATCTTCTTGGCGATGACAACGTAGCGACTGTCCAGTTCAAAATTTCTTTTTAGCTCATTTTTATCCTTCCCAAGTAATGCATATAGATTTTCAGCGGTGGCTTCAGGTTCGTCTATTAACATCGGATCTGCGTACACAAGATATTTGTCTTCGTTTAAAACAATAGGTACAGGTGTATCACCGTCTAAAAGTGAGATACTTCCTCTACTCGCAGGGATAGAAAATTTCTTATATTGTTCAGCGGTTGCTGCGGCCTTATATACATCGTGCTTAATAATTTGTAGATAGAATAATCTACCTACAAAGAGTACGCCGACCAATAGTAAAACAACCGCAAAAAGCGGTGTTCTATCACGCCAACGATCCTGTATCTGTTGACCTTGGAGTTGCCTCGGGGGTCGTCTATTCATAATGTTATTCTGCGTAATTCGATGGTGAAACAGTCTCTAGCTTCGCTGCTACTTTACTGTTCTTTACTCGCTCGACTGATTGTAGTTTTACAGATTCTAATTCTAGTCGACTTTTTTCATCACTTAGTTCAGACTTCTCACTACTTAAATCATTTATTCTGTACCCAAGTGCATATGTTTTCGTAACTTGTGTTAGGTAAATTACTCCAAGTAGACATACTATTATAACCATAATAATTATATTTGAAACTGGTCCTATCGATGCTTTGCTCGACTGATAAACTGTAGTGTTTTGATTTCGACGATATCCTTGCGGCTTTTCCCGAT
>JBGSMB010000051.1:0-11844 GCA_041740375.1 Saccharimonadales bacterium (SeqCode)
TCGCAGAAAGGCGCCTAGATAACAAGCAACAACCTGTACATGAGTTTAGGGATTGTGCCCTAAGAGTTAAAAACCGGCATATTCATTTCGAAAATATCGGCCCTCGACTAGTTACCACCATTTATTTTCTAGCGCCCTTGCTCGACATTCTTCGATTATTTTCCATGCGGCTTCGACGTCTCCAAATCCTTGCACAGTCGTAGTGCCCTTTTTCTTTAAGTCTTTGTAATGCGTGAAGTGATGCTCTATTTGTTGGTGCCAAGCCTCACTCATCTCTTCGTGGTGCATCAGTTTTGCGTTATGCCGATCTTCGGCTGGTACACAGATGATCTTATGATCCATCTCACCCCCATCTTCAAAATTAAGCACTCCGATAACCCGAGCCTCTTTCACAACCGCACCCATTGGTATCGGTTCGTCAGTTATAACAAGCGTATCTAGTTCATCTCCGTCCTCATCAAGTGTTTGTGGAATGAATCCGTAGTTACATGGTTTTGCGAAAATATGTGGCTCAATCCTATCTACAACAAAATACTCTTCTCTCCTATCCCACTCAATTTTTGTCGCCGATCCTTTGCTGATTTCGATAACGGTACTAATATAATGTAATGGTTCACCATAGTTAATATGGTTGAAGGGGTAACTCATTTTTGAAGACTCCTGATTACTTTTTAAAATATTACTGTACGATAGTAGCATGAAATTTGTCTCCCACAGGGGAGCTGCCGGTTTAGAAGAAGAAAACACCGCATCGAGTATACTTCTTGCCGACAGTTACTCACCGGAGTTTATTGAGGTTGATCTCCATTTGACGAGAGATAATGTTTGTGTGCTGTATCATGGCGACCTGAGGCGAACTTATACAGGTGAAAAACTTGATAAAACCTACCAAGAATTAAAGACCTGTATACCTGATCTTTTGACCTTACAAGAACTCACAAAGCTACCATTAGCTAACAAGGTATTGCTCGACATAAAGGTCAAAAACTTGCCAGACGATGTCATTTCACTACTTAGAAAGGCGCCGTTGAATTTTAAGCAAGGATTCACCTCTCCTCATACAAAACCACTTAAACAAGTAAGCGAGCTATTCCCCGAAGCAATTACACTAATATCTCAACCATATTACGAGGGACCGTTTCGACCATTTGAATTAGCAAAAAAATACAATTTTAGCGGTAGTAACATCAATAAGTGGTGGGTAGGTCCAATCACTTATCATCTCGCCAAACGTGATAAGAAGTTACTCTACACCTACACTATCGATAGAAAGTTTACAATGAGGGTAGTTGCTAAATTATTTCCAAAAATAATAATAGTAAGTAACAGGCCTGATATTATTTCTGAACTTTAGTTTTATTGAAGTAGTAGAATGTTGTCTATTATGTATATTCTGTTGCCAGCCGTATCGACATAATATGTTCCACCGACACTAGCAATACGACCCTTGGAATCCGTTAGTGATGTTTGACCATTTTTTACAGAGATAAATATTTCCCTACCATTCAACATTGTAAGTTTCTGGCCATCTACAAGCTCCACATTCGGAGCGACTCCTTCAGCAGTCGGTAAAAATACCGCGAAGTAATAAAGTTTTAGGTCGTTTTGTGAAGCCTCAGGAACATTCGCAAGCAACTTTGCTTCGTCCGTTTCAAAAGCCTCATTTTTTGGTGCAAAAATGACCGTTATTGCTAAGGTTACGTCACTTAATCCTGTTGTTGCGGTAGCGATGTTTGATTCTAGAGGTGCACCCGCTATATATTCGTTGAATGAAGTAAGTGATTCTTCAGTTGAAAGAAAAGCGAATACATCCTCTATCTGCTTTTCTTTTGTCTCAACAATTCCCGTGTCTTCTTGATTTTTAGAATCAGAAATATAAGTTTGATATACGAAAAAGCTCCCAACAACTGCTATTAGCAAGCATAGTAGAAGGATTACTTTGCTTTTTCTTGATTTTAAACTCAGCTTTTTCATGCGCGATACCAACTAGTATAACAGAAGCGTTTTGGCTGCTACTTCTTATTGTCCAGATACTCTCGTATCATCAGCGCAGCTGTTGCACCTTCGCCAGTTGCGCTGGCTATTTGGAGTGTAGCGCCTGAGCGAACATCTCCAGCGGCAAAAACACCGGATACGTTTGTTTCTAATCTTTCATCCGTTTTGACTGACCCATTTTCGTCTAATTCTATGCCACTACCGTTTAAAAAACTCGTTGTTGGAAGTAGGCCGATAAATACGAAAACTCCATCAGTTTCGAACATTGTCTCTACACCATTTTTTGTAGCAGATACTTTATTAACCCTATTGTCGGCTCCAATTATTTCATTCGTTACGGTATTGAAATGTACGGTTATTTTATCTTTATAGTGATCTAGTTCTCTTTGAAGTATATCAGAGGCTCTAAGCGAGTCTCCACGTACGAGCATGTCTATATGGGTTGCAAATTTAGTCAGGAATATCGCCTCTTGTACAGCCGAGTTGCCTCCACCGACAACAACCAATTTCTTATCTCGAAATAGAGGACCATCGCAAGTTGCACAAAAATATACGCCCTTTCCGTAGTACTCTGATTCACCGGGTATTCCAAGCTTTTTCCAGTCGCTCCCCGTGGCAATGAGAACTGACTTAGCAGTCATTTCACCGCTAGTCGTCGTAAGTGCTATAAGGCCGTTTTCATTCTTTTTCAACGATTGAACTTCACCAAATTCAAACTTTGCACCAAATCGTTCTGCTTGCTTCCATAAATTATCAGCGAGATCCATGCCAGTAATTCCTTCTGGAAATCCAGGATAATTGTCGACTTTATCGGTGATTGCAGCCAAGCCCCCTACAACACCCTTCTCAAAGAGCAGAGTATTTATATCTTCTCGAGTAGTGTATATAGCAGCAGAAAGAGCTGCTGGTCCAGCACCGACTATTATTAAGTCATACACTTCACTCACGACGCAACCGCCGGAGCAAGTTTCGCCAAGTTCCAACCTACAATAACATCTTTTGTATCATCTTGCTTCGTCACAACTGTAATTGGAACAGTCGATGCACCCCCGCTGACATCAAATGCTTCCTGCCGCTTGTCGGGTTGCTCATCAAGATTAATCACATCATATGCAAATGCTTTTGAGTCCAACCATTTTTTCACCATGACGCAGTATGAGCATGTGTTTGTTGTATAGATAGTTATGTTTTTGGGCATATCAATTTCCTGTTTATATACTATGTGTAGCGTACTCAACTATAACATAAGCACTATATGTGATGCCAGCAATGTTATTGAACGCTAATTAATACGATATCAAATACTAAATCGCTGTCAGGAGGTATATTGCCTTGTCCAGACTGACCGTAAGCTAGATCGGCGGGAATAAAGAGTCGACGAGTACCCCCTACTTTCATACCTGGCATCCCTTGCTGCCATCCTTGAATTAAGTTGCTAAGCGGTGCCGTAAAAGGTTGTCCGGTATCAAGAGAGCTTTGGAAAATAATCCCGGTGGTTGCAAGAGCTCCGGTGTAGTCTGCGGTAACCGTGCTACTAGCTAGTACTTCAGCACCTGAACCTTCTACGAGGTCTTCAAATCTAAGTTCTGTGATTCTCTGATCTGTCGGCGTATAGCCTGCAAGTTGCGTACCTTCCAATTTACCCTCCTGTGGTGTTGTGGTTTCATTTGATGTTTGCTCTGACTCATTTAATGAGTTTTGAGCTTCTTCTTGTAAGCTATTCTGTTCATCTTGCTGTTGTGACTGAAAAACGACTAGAAATACTGCTCCTACAGTTGATATCAACAAAAAAAGAGCCAAGACAAACGAACCGACTCTATGTGTTTTACTCATAATTCCCCCTTAATATTCTCTTACTAGTATACCTGCTGACGCAAAAAACGAACTGGTTAAATTTACGACACTACTTGGCAATTTCAAATGCTTGAAGCTTAGATTTCACCGTCTTTGTAGGCTTAGAACTCTGGAGTTCCAGCAAGCTGGCGTATATACCGCCAGATTTTGCAAGTTCCTTTGGTGTACCTATTTCGTCTACTTTACCGCCCCTCAAGGTGATAATGGTATCTACCGACTGAATTGTACTTAATCTGTGGGCAATAATTATTGTAGTCCTACCTTTCATTAAAGTAGCTAAAGCCTGCTGAACAAGAACTTCACTTTTATTATCCAGACTACTAGTCGCCTCGTCTAGCACTAGTATGGGTGCATCTTTTAGTAAGGCTCTTGCAATCGCAATTCTTTGCTTTTGACCACCGGAAAGCTTCAATCCTCGCTCACCTATCTGCGTCGAGTATCCATCCGTAAAACTTCTAATAAATTCGTGGGCATTTGCGGCTTTTGCGGCAGCAATTACCTCGGCGTCACTTGCTCGAGGCGCACCATATGCAATATTATCTCGAATAGTACCGCTAAATAGCGCAGGATCTTGGAAAACGACTCCGATTTGTCTCCTTAATGAATTTTGAGTTACATCACTTATCGATTTTCCATCGATACGTATAGTCCCGCCAGAAAGCTCATAAAGACGCATAAGTAGATTGGTGATCGTTGTCTTGCCTTCACCGCTTTCGCCGACTAATGCAACCTTAGAATCTGATGCAATCTTAAATGTGAGTTTATTTAGAACTTTCTCGCCACCTTCGTAAGTAAACTCAACGTCCTGAAACTCTATTTCACCTTGCGTAATCTTTAATGGCTTTGCATTTGGTAAATCCTTAATTGAAGGTTGTGTCGACATCACTTCAAAATAATCCTTACTATCAGCGATTGCTCTCTGAGTATTTTCTACTAGAAAAGTAATTGTAAATATAGGAAGCCGTATATTCATGGCAAGTAACATTAATGTTACTGCGTCTCCGGGCGAATAATCACCGTTAGCGGCTTGGATAAATATGACCACATACACTGCAAAGAAAATTATATTAAGAATTAATCGCCTAAATGTATCGCGACTATGCCAATATTTGCTTTGTGGTTTGGTAATTTCCGTAACTTTTTGCAATTGACGGTTAAAAAACTTTAGCTCTGTGGCTTCTCGAATGAAGCTCTTCACGACTTTTACCTGGCTCACTGATTCTGTGAATCGGCCCGTAGCAACATCTTTATGATGGTTAATCTTGTGCTGATAATTCTGCCATTTTGTACTTGTCTTGACGGTTAAAAATATAAATATCGGATAAAGGATGGCCAGCAAGATTGCCACTTGCCAGCTGATAAGCGCAACGGCTATGAGGGAAAAAATAGTTGTAAAGATGAACTGAAGGAAGTTATTGCTCAACATATTTATAAAGCTGACTATCTGTTCGATCGAGCGGCTCAATCTGTTGATAATCTTGCCCGTCAGCTCACGATCAAAATAGCTTTGCGGCAAGTTAAGTAAGTGAGCGAAATAATTTGCACTTAGTTGTTTCTGTAATTTTGCGGCCATAATGTCACCCAAGTACTGCGAAATGTTGCTCACTATGGTACTTCCTGCGTCTTGCAGAAAAATAATTACAGCAATGGCTACAAGGACTGATATCTGCGCAGCATCACCCTTACCTAACTCATCTATAGCCCTACCCGCTAGGATCGGTTGCAATAAATTAGAAACAGACAGAAGTACTGTTAATACACTTATCGCTGCATAGTACGGCCATAATTTTTTAGCATGAGCTAATATTCTGATAATTGGCGCCATTATTACCTGCTACCTTTTGTATTTGACACCCGAGAAACTGTGTCGACTTACTTAGATTCTTCGGAAGATTCGTTATCCGCACCATGATCAGATGGTACGTCAGCTGCAGAAACCTCATCCTGAGTTTCTACTTCTTCGACTTGGCTTCGAGGTTCTTCAATACGGAATAGTACCTTGTCTGGCTCATCGGACAGCTCAACACCTTCTGGAATCTTCAAATCTTTTGCTTGAATCATATCATCTGGAGTTGCAAGCATGCTTGCATCAGCTTCAAGATGATCGGGGAGATTAAGTGGGTTCGCCTCTACGAGTACCGTATTATCACTTGTGATAATAATATTTCCAGCAAGAACTGCTGGACTTGTGCCGACAAGCTCGACTGGAACCTCGGCTTCAATTTTTTCGTTTTTATTAACCATCTGGAACTCGACATGACGAATTCGGGAAGTAGTAGGACTAAAATCTACGTGTTTAATAAGCACAAGGTGCTCTTCTTTTTCCCCGACTTTAAGTTCAATAGCGTGGTTAGTTCCGGCTTCGTCAATCAGCTTTCGCATTGACTCGTATTCGGCCTGAATGGCAACGGAGTCTTGACCGCGACCATAAATATTGCCAATAACGAGACCTTCACGGTATAACTTCTTGACCTTACCTTTTACTTCTCTTTTTTCTACAGACATGTGAATAGACATGTTAATTCTTTGAGCTCCAATTTACTTTACGCTGATTATACCACATCTATAGAGATGATATCAAAAAGACCGGCGTTCTAGCCGGCCTTTCGGAAGGGTTCGGATCGTAAACTCCACCTCACCTCTTCCACACTATAACTATACACCCATATTAGTTGAACAAAGCAATGCTGTTAGCTATTGATTATTACCTCCAACGAGCGTGAAATAATTGTTTCACGGCCCTTGGAGATACAGGTGTTGATAACCTAGCATCCCAACCGATCAGTTACCCGATCGATTACACAAACCCAGTCGCCCTGCAACCATCACAGTCGATGATGTTTCCTCCGACTGAACGCTTACCTCGCCCTTGACACTGTGTGTGCGGTACTTTTCCTTTCGCTTTCATCTTGTCCACTTCGTCTCGCGACGGTTGGGCGGGCATTGGGGAAAAAAGCCCCATCTTTGTACTCTTTTCTACTAGAAATTACGAGGAACAAAATAAGAAGTTACTCGGCAGAGACGTCGTCAAAATCGTTACGGCTCCGAAAGAGGAAACCTACCGCGCCCACACCTCCTTCACAGGCATGGGCGGCACAATTTCTTCACCACTCCCAGGAGGGCTAGACTTACTAACTCTGCCGAGTAGAGCCAATGAGAGGACTTGAACCTCCGACCTCACCATTTTCAGTGGTGTGCTCTCTGAAGTGCGCTCGTGGAACTCCAAGGAGATCCTAGCAGCGTGCCCGCTGGTATTTTTCGAGTTACTTCAATTCCATCTGAGCTACATTGGCATGGAAGACATGACGGGAGTTGAACCCGTGACCTTCTGCATGGCTTGCAGACGCTCTTCTCTTCACTGAGCTACATGTCCGTCGGGGTGGATGGAGTCGAACCACCAACCTCTCGCCCCAAGGGCGAGCGCTCTACTAAAAGTATCGTGACAGCTTTCGCCAATTTCACATTATCTGCAGTTACGCTAGTTTTTATACTTTTTGAGCTACACCCCGGGGTTGCCTGGTACGGCGTCGTCGCATCGTTCACACGGAGTCCTCCTGAGGAAGGTTATGTGTTGCCGGCCGTTAGGCCGGACGATTGCTTAATGCTCAAGCGCGGAGCTAGACTTACATCCATACCAGGCAGTGGAGAGGACAGGATTCGAACCTGCGAGGCAGGGGGCACATCTAGCCCCTGTCAATACCCATACAGCGACAGCTACGCTTTGAAAGCACCGAAGCGCCCAAACTGTTCGTTTGCCTTGCTACATAGAGATTCAAGCCACTCTGTTGTTCGCACCAACAAAGTCCATTAGCCACTCTGGCACCTCCCCTGTTTTCGAAAGCCTACTTACGAGATAGGCGGTCGCGCCCACAATGTCAGTTACTACATTATGAGAGTCACCGCCTATATCTTTTAAGTTTCTAGAAAAAGGAGAGAATATATTATTGTTATCAACACCTGTTAAAGTTCACTTCGGAAGTATATGTACCTCAACAAAGTAGCCCTACTCTACAACAACCACCCCCTTCGGTCAATATAATAAAGAATAGTCCCCGTCAAAAAGCATGTTTAAAAATTATTCCGTAAATCTTTGAACTGAATATAATGCGTGGGCTTCCCGGCTTCATACTTGAGTGCAGTGTGCGGAAGCACCGAGAATCGGAACGAATCGTACCTTAGTACGATGAGCGAGTATCGCAGGTGATGACAAAGCAATGCACTAAGAGCAATCCAGTGTTTCTAGCTACGCTAGAAAGCAGGGATTGCAATATGAAGGCGAGAAACTACCAGCCGCCGCCTCCTCCGCCTCCACCTCCACCACCCGCACCACCGCCGCCACCAGAACCGGGCGATGTAAATGAAGACGACATTGCGTTAGTACTTCCATTGATGGTTGATAACAAAACCCCGGAATTAAATGCAGCGACGTTACCTGAATACCAAGTTGGTGGTTCGGTAAATAATGCCTCAAACTCTTTAGCCCAAGTTTTTTCTAGTCCAAAAATAATTGCATACGGTAGCAATGTTTCAAATAGCTGAATAGTTTTATCTGGTAGCGGAGCATTTAACTCTCCTCCCGCAGACTGAAGAAGAGCTATCCGGTCTTTTTCGGCAGTTTTTATGTACAGCTCAAGACCATCCATGTGATCTTTGAGCTCCACTCCACTAATTGATCTTTTCTTTAGATTCTCGTACATGACACCAATAAAGATTAGTAGCGCAACTCCGATCAGAAAAGGAATGCCGGTAACGAGCAAATCGTCATCAATTATGATAAATGAGACTACGGCAAGAATAACGGCAGAAAAAGTCTGAGGCAACAATGACATTTTCTTGTCTTTAGGTGACTTTTCGAAATAATTAAGTTGTTTGGCTTCTGTATCTACTAAAGTTGTTAGTGCTTCTAGCGAGCTATAGAGTTCTTTTGAATTACTCTTTAGTTCAAATACTTCGCCGACTGTTTTTGAGGGAAAAACAAAATATAAAAGATTTGCTTCAGGAATAGTTAAGTCAACGCTTATTTTGACGAGTTGCAGTGAGTAGTTTTTCTTTTTACGAATTATTCCGCCTTTTTCTGACTCAACAATCTTTATGTAGCCCCTTATAGCAAGGTCAATTAGAGTTGCGGTAATTATCTTTGGCGACAATGATTGTTCATAAACATAACCCGCAACCAGTACCGAAACGCGTTTGGGACGTTCAAAAGATGGAGCAGTAATCTTCTTCTCAGGATGGTCTTTTCCGTGTTGCCTCCAAACTCTATAGACACTTAGAGCGATGAGTAATTGAAGAATAGTGATGCAGAGCCCAAATAAGTACTTACCGCTCTTTTGCAACAGAGTCGGCTCTGAAAAGTACCCTTTTTCAAAAGCACCAGCAAAAGTAAGTGTTTGATTCGGGCCAAGTGGTTGAGTGGTCTTAATATTCAGAGCAGAGCTACCCACGCCATTACTCGGAGGGATAAATTCGCAGTTTGAATCGTTACTTCCAAAAGTTCCTGTATAGCAACTAGGAACCGGAGAAGCGAGAAACGGTTGATCTTCGGGAGGGGTTATTTTAGCGGTAACATTTTCAAAGGTCTGCAACCACTGATCACCATTCACATCCCAATAAAGTTCATCAAACTCATCATAAAAACTGATCACATTGTCTACGCGGTAAGTAATATCGTAGGTGTGTTCACCAGTGATAAAAACATCTTTGTCACCAATACGTATAACTAGGTTTCCAGAATCACTTTCTAGATTAAATTTCTCGACTTCATCGTCTCTATTCACGCTTATAACCTTGATGTTCAGATCATTGCCTTTGTAGGTTTTTGGGAGAGTGCGGAGTATCCCTCTGTTCTGATCAGTGAAAACCACCGTCATCTCTTCGGTGACGTACAGTCTACCCTGAGGATCTTCTCGCGTTAGGCGGTAGGAGGCGTCGAAATTCGTAAAAGTAAAGTCTTGAACATCCGCTTTAGCCGATCCGCCATTGAGTAGAAAGGCGAATAATAGACCCGTGAGTACTAAACCCGCACGGCGCCACATGTTTTTTCCAGTTCATTGCTCATTCTTTCGAGCATAGAATTCACTTCTTCAGTTGTCAGGGTCTTGTCAAAATGGTTTAGCCAGACGCGGAAAGTCAGTCGTAACTTACCTTTTTCAGTCTTAAAAATGTCGCGCGGCCAAACGGTGGAGCGATAGCCATGCTCAACCTCTTCTTGCCGTAAGCGCTCGGTGATTGCATTAAATACTGTTTGGTACGGGGTCTCTTTGCCAACTTCAAAAGTTATATCCTGCTGAGTTTTAGGTTTTGAAGGAAGCGAAATATATTCTATTGGTTTTAAAAGCTTGTCCATAAGGGATATATCTAGCTCAAAGCCGGCAGTGAATTCGGGTAATTTTAAGCTGTCTCTTACCGACTTCTTAAATTCACCGACTATCCCAAAGATCTCATCATTTATCTTAACTACCGCACTACGACCAATCTGATAGGGTGAGGTAATTGGATAGTCATTTGTCTCATTGGGTGAGTAGGTTGCTTGTCCGTTTAAGAGAACGTCAAGATATTTTTTTGCCTGGTAGTAAGGAGAGCCGCTATATTTTCTTGCAGCAGTTTTTTTATCTGCACTAACAACCAACGCAACACGCTCAAACTCACCAGGTAATCCGTCTTCATCAATATGCTTTAGAACATGCGCTTTGCCTATTTCAAACAGAACGAACTCATTGTCATCATTTCGAACGATATCACTTCGAATATTGCCATTTACTTTATCTAAAATACTCGGCACTAAACACGTCCTGTAATATTGCAGATCAGGGCTAATAGCATTCCTAATGTGTATTGCCCATTCTTCCGGATCAGTGCCAGTTTTTTTCATGAGATCACCATGTACAAAGCTATAGCTGAGTACTTCGTTGGCGCCTGCTGCTTTTAGCGACTCGCGAATTGATTGCTTCACATCAAGTAAGTGGTTTCTTGGAACAGGCTTTGAAACACGGGACGGCAAGGCAATGGGTAGCTTATCAAAGCCATATAGTCTGCCCACCTCTTCAACAATATCTTCAGGGAGCTCAATATCCATACGCCATTCCGGCGTCACAATGGAAACCGCGTCATTATCCTCATTTACTACAAATTCTACTTTTCTTAAAAGCTCTGCGATCTCATTAGTAGTTAACGATGATCCAAGACGATCATTGATAAAAGAAGTACTGATTGATAGTGGTTTGCGATTCGCAATAGCACCATAGTATGGCGAGTCTTTAAAGTCGACTCCTAGGCCAACCTTTGCGCTAGCTCCATCTATGATTTCGTTTAAAATCTTTGCAAGAACAATCTCATTTTGGAATGGACTCTGTCCTTTTGTATAGCGAGTTACCGCATCAGTAAACAGGCCGTGTCGCATGCTCATTCTGCGTACTGCGTACATATCAAAAGTCGCACACTCTACAATGATATTTTTAGTCGTCGCATCAACTTCTGTTTCCGAGCCACCCATCACCCCGGCTAGCGCTACCGGCTGACGATCAGTAGCAATAACGATATCGTCTTCTGTAAGTTCGATTGTCTTTCCATTTAATAAAGCAATGGTTTCTCCAGACTTTGCCATGCGAGGAAATATGGTTGGCTCACCATTTGATAATGCTTTGATTTTGTCGTAATCAAACGCATGTGTAGGTTGGCCGGTAAGCTGCATGTAGTAATTTGATATATCTACAATACTATTTATCGACTTGACTCCGATTTTCGAGAGATCTGCTTGTCGCTTTATTGAACTCCTTCCGACACTCACCCCTTCAATAACTTGCGCCATAAACCGAGGTACTAACTCAGGAATTTCATTTTTAGATGTAAGCGGTAATGAGCTAATAGCTTCAGGATATTGTGCCTCGAGATACCAATCAGGGCTCTTAAATGTTTGTCCCGATATACCAGCAAGTTCGCGTGCAACACCTAATGACCCAAAGCAGTCTGGTCTGTGCGTAAACATCTTGTTCTCAA
>JBGSMB010000052.1:0-4189 GCA_041740375.1 Saccharimonadales bacterium (SeqCode)
GGCAAGCTTTAGAGTTTCACTAACTTTGGCAGTAAACGCTGCATCTTCAGTCCAGTTGCTTAGTCTGTCAGGCCAGATAGCATCTTGGCCGTGTAACTTTTTTGATAACTTCTGCGCTTCCTTAAGTAGTGCAATGCGCGATGTGCCCTCAGGAAGAGTAAGTGCTACTTGCGATTCAGCTAGTACCTGAACTCCATATTTTTCTATGAAGGCATTCTTTTGGACTTCAATGCCTGACGCTTTGGTATCTACAGCGCTATCGCTGTTTGCCGGCTCTTCATATTGCTTAAGCAAACTTTTCAGAGATTTAATTTGTCTTGGGGTTAATTCCGCTTGTCCGGATTGTATTTGTTCTACGACATGGTTAAGTGCTAAAGAAACTGTCTTATCCGGCGATCCAAGAACTGCTTTTGCCAAATCAGCGGCTGCTTCCAAACTATTTGTTACTACCTGTTGTGTCATTGTACTGCATTCTCCTTTTTATTACTTTCGATAATTTCTAAGGCTTTGCGGGCAAAAGTGAGTTTTTCTTCATCAGATAAATGATGAGCTGTGACCAGATTTTGAATCCTTTCACAGAGCTCGTCAATTTCTTTTTGCTTTTCGTTATCCATAAGCCGTTATCTTTATTATATTATAGACGTTTGTTTTTCTTAATCAAATGTTTCTCAAAAAAACTAAATGTTGGGTCTTTTTGTGTACTTAGATCTTTGATAACCATGACAGAATATCATTGCTACGCTGCCACGACGGGGTTCGCTTCTCTTTAACCGGGATTAACTTTCCAAGAGCCTTCAGTGTTTTGCGCTTCATTTCTAGGTCTATTTCAACATAGGTATTGGTTGTTTCAATAGACGCGTGACCAAGCCATGAACGAATCATATTTAATTCTACATTAGACTGAAGCAGATGCATTGCCGTAGTGTGGCGAATTGTATGTGGTGTAACTCTTTTAGTAAGCAGTGAAGGGCAAACTTTGGCAGCTTCTGCAGCGCGATTAGTAACAATATAACGAATTCCAAAGCGAGTAAGCCGATTACCATCAGCATTGACAAATAGTGGCGTGTTCTTGTCAGTTGGCTCTATTCTTCTCTTTAAGTAAGCTTTCAAGGCATCAACAGTATCGTCCCAAAGTGGACACATTCGCTCTTTGCGTCCTTTGCCGCAAATTCTCACATTATACGGGCGACTAAAACGTACATGCGCAATATCTAAGTTTACAAGCTCATGCGCTCTCATTCCGGTGTTATAGAGTAATCGCAGAAGAGCATCATCTCTCTGACCAATCAGTTTATTTGCATTAATTTGCCCAAAAATCTTCAATACCTCTTCTTTCTCTAAATACTCAGGCACTCGATAAGCCTGCCGTTTGAATGGGACGGCTATAATTGTCCGGGAAAGTGCGATATACCGTGGATCGATACCAGCAAGGTATTGAAAGAATGAATGGATCGCCGCTAGTCGCAAATTTCGGGTCGGAATACTATTGTTTCGAGTTCGTTCCAGGTATTCCATAAAACGTCGAACAGCATCTGGGTTGAGATCTTCGATATTCAAAGCAGTCGTTGCTTTTTTAATCCGTCGACACACAAATTCCAAAAACAACTTCATAGTATCCCGATATGCCAAGATTGTATGGGTACTCAGCCCACGTTGAGCAATAAGATGCTGCTCAAAGAAATTGCGAATTGGTATTGCTACGCTAGTTTTTGCCATGTGCTCTCTCTTTTTTTCTCGGAGGAACAGCAAAGCTACTGTGAAATCGACGCCCCACTTGCTCTAAAAGCTCTGTCGTAGCATGAAGATAAACTTCTGTACTACTAACCGTAGTATGACCGAGGTAAGTAGAAAGCAGAGGCAGTTTTGCCATAACATTGCTTCCATCTTTATACCATGCAACTAAACGACTAACGGCAAATGAATGCCTGAAATCGTGAATTCGCGGACCACGAGTTCCCATGGGACCACGTATTCCAAGTTTACGAACTATTTCTAGAAAAATTGTAGTGACTGTACTTTGCCCATAACTTTTGCCATTTCGACTAACAAATACGAACGCATCTTTCGAGGCAGAGAAACCGGCCATGTTTCTTTTTACTAAATATTTCTTAAGACTATTTACAACTGATGCGGATATTGGAACGTATCGTGATTTTTTGAACTTGGACTCCCGTACTAGAATAACCTGCTTTTTGAGATCAATGTCTCCTATTGTCAATTTAAGAGCTTCGCCTATTCGAAGCCCTGTTGAATACAACAACCCGAGCAGGGTACTAATTACTTCTGGTCGAAGACTCTTTGATGGACCTATGCGCATGGCAACTGCTAAAATTTGCTTGATTTCCTTTTTTGTATAAATGTACGGCATTGAACGCGTTCGCACAGGAACAAAACTCCTGTGCACAATGCAGGTTCTTGGATCGTAATAGCTGAGATAGCGGCAAAATTGCCTAAGAACAGAAAGCCGATTAATCCTTGTATTGGGGCTCAAATTCATCATACTGTTATTCCATTTTTCAACGATTTCTCTAGTAATTGCTTGACCCTCCTTCAATTCACTCATCAAGAACCGATCTAGATATTGAAGTATTTTCCTTTCAGCTACACCACGCCCGCCAACCAAACATCTTGTATCTTGAAATGCTTGGATACGAAAAGCGAGTGGACTTCTATAAATGCATGTTGCCATAAACTTTAACCTTTTTTAGGCCATGGCATTGCAACTTCGCGTAGCATTTTAAGATCCGCCTTAGCATATATAAATGTTGTGTTGATGTAGCGGTGACCCAAAACATCTGCAATTGACTTTATTGGCGAACCGCTTGCCAATGCGCGAATTGCCCAAGAATGGCGAAGTGTTCTCGTACCTCCTCCGGCAATTTTAACACCGGCCTTTTTCATATAGTTGTTTACTATCGCAGAGACAGCAACACTACTTAAAGGAACAAATGGTGCTTTGATACTGAGAAATAATTCCCTGAAAGGCGTTTTATTATTCCGATGTGGAAGGTACTGAATAATTGCTTCACCAACCGCATCCATGAGAGGCAGAATCACTTCTTTGCCGCCCTTCTGGGCACGTATTCTTATTCGCGAGTTTTGCCAATCAATGTCATCTAAAAGTAGTTCTGCAACTGAGATGCCCCGAATTCCGTATGCCATCATTAATATCATCACTGCGTAATCTCTTGCTCCATTGGAACTTTCTCTGTTTACCGCTTTAAGAACTAAATCAAGAGCTGAATCTTCCATCCCTTTCGGTAGAGAGGCATGGCGATAACGCTTAATGGTTGGGACTAATCCAGAGAAATCAGATTTTATATATTTACCTAATGAGGCGTATTGAAAAAAGCTACGTAATGAAGATGTAACTCCATCCGTTTTTCGCACTCTCCCAGTAAAATAATCCTTGAGATATTTTTCAACATAATCAGCCGTTAGCGATTTCAATCCTTTGCGAGTAGCTTTTCTGCCCAGAGGCGCTAGAAACGCTGTAAGTTGTGCTTGATGTCGCTGAATAGTCATCGGACTTAGTCTGCATTCATCGCGAAGATGTTTGAGATAAGGATCAAGTATCCAACTATATAAATGAATAATTTTCTTTGGCTTCGGCACTTTTAGCACTCCAATATCACTAAGGTGAGCAAAGAGATGATCGAATGCTCGGCGTGAAACTTCTCTTGGGTATGCATCTACTACATCTGTTCCACAATAAATATCGAGAAATGAGTCGATGTGCGATTTATTGAGTGCGGAACACCTCTTCACTCCAGTATCAATTAAAAATCCATTAAACTGACAGCATTTGCCAAGAATGCCTGTAGCTGTACCTTGGCTATACCCCTTTGCTTTCAAGTATTCAGCAAATCCATCAAAATACGAACCTAAAACTCCACGGCGAAAATCTGTCAACGTTCGCTTTTCTTTATACCAATACTCCAACATAGATAAACTCCTTTTTAGGCATGCGCTTAGAAGCCGAAAAATAATGGTCACTTCGAAGAAAACAAATCTATTTTCTCCGATGCAGTAAGTTACAAAAGTGATGCACTATTTATGTGAAGTTATGTATAGCAAAAAATAGACACTGTAATGGGAATTGACGCTAGTTGGCGGAGTGAGTGCACATAAGTAGGAAATTCACATAACATAACCACCCTTCAGGAAGCTTGTCGCCTAGTAAGGAAGA
>JBGSMB010000053.1:0-9920 GCA_041740375.1 Saccharimonadales bacterium (SeqCode)
GAAGAGCTAAACCCATACGCACCTCGCGTAGAGAGCATCACCATCAATCCTGAAAAAATTCGTGAGATTATCGGTAAGGGTGGTGAAACTATTCAACGAATTACTGCTGAGACCGGTACGGAGATCGATATCAAAGATGACGGTCTTATCATGATATCGAGTCCCGACAAGGACAAAATCGAAGCCGCGAAGAGGATGATCAAGGGCATTGCCGACGATCCGGAAGTTGGAGCAATCTATGAAAACTCTCGAGTAGTAAGCGTTCTGGACTTTGGTGCGTTTGTTGAGATTATGCCAGGCAAAGAAGGCTTAGTGCATGTTTCTGAAATGAGCGACAAGCGAGTCGAACGACCAAGTGATGTTGTATCAGAGGGCGACAGAGTGAGCGTCAAGTTACTTGCGATCGATGAACGAGGCCGGTTGGTACTTTCAATGAAAGCAGCAAGTCAGGATTAATAACCAATTCAATGAGTTACTATAAAAGGCCAATAATTTTGATGTTCTTAGGGGTACCTGGATCGGGTAAAAGCTATTTTGCTCGTCAAGTTGCCGATAAGCTTAGCGCAATTAGAATTAACAGTGACTCGATGCGTCTAGCAATGTTTGGGTCTACCGAAGAAATTGATAGGATATACAGGACCGAAGACAGGCATATTTTGAATAAATATGTGTTTGGAGGGTTGGACTACATAGCTGAGCAAATTATTTGTCGTGGATACGATGTGGTGTATGACGCTCACCAGAATAAACGTACTGATAGAGAACCCGTAGAGTCGATGGCAATGAAAAATGATGCCGCTGCAATAGTAGTTAGAGTAAATACTCCTCATGAAGTAGCTTACGAAAGGGCACTATCTCGAGACGCGACAGTCGATCAAAGAAAAATGACCCCAGAGCGAGCTCGTGACGCTATCGATCGACATCAGAAAAATACTGACAATCCTTTAGAGTCAGAAAATGTTATTGATATTGACGGACTACAGTCGTTCAATGATCAATTTCATATTTTTGAAGAGAGGGTAAAAGTAATACTTGAAAGCGCCTAGCAAGCAGCAGCTTCTTGATCAGATCAAGGCAGATATACTTGAACAAAATATCTGCCCAGATTTGGCCGAGAAGGCCACGCAACTAGTATTCGGCGAAGGAAGCCCAGATGCTGACATCGTCTTTATTGGTGAGGCACCCGGAAAGCGAGAAGATGAAATGGGACAGCCATTTGTCGGAGCTTCGGGTAAGTTTTTGAGCGAAATGCTCGCCTCGATTAATTTAAAAAGAGAGCAGGTGTATATCACCAATATCGTGAAATATCGGCCGCCAAATAACCGTGATCCGCTACCAGCAGAAAAAGCAGCATTTTTGCCATTTTTGCAGAAACAGCTAGAGGTAATTAAGCCATTATTGATCGTGACGCTGGGCAGGCATAGCATGGATAGCCTCGCATCTGGTTTAAAGATTGGTGAAGTGCACGGCCAGCCAAGACGGTATGGAGATCAGGTATTTTTACCGCTATTTCATCCGGCTGCAGCTCTCTATAATGGATCGCTACGTCAAACATTGTCAGAAGATTTTGCACAGATACCTGCGATCCTCAATAAGATTAGAAAAACTAAGTAATATTTAAAAGAAAGCAATTTATAAATAATGGAAAAACAACCAAGAAGTCCTAGACCTATGAACGACAGCACGCCAAGTGCATCGAAACAGCCTGGAAGAAATTCTGGCGGTAACTCAAACAATCGTCAGCAGGGTAATAAGGGACAAAGAAATAACTCTGGAAACAAAAACAATTCCAGGAACAACAGCGGTGGTGCTTCACGTGGTGAAGCGATCCGCGCCCAAAAACGTGCTGTTGATATGGCGAATAGACTTGCGAACGAATACGCAGACGCAGTCGGTAATTCTCAAGAACCGCGTCGGGCAAACAAAATAACGAATGAGTCTGAAAAGCTAAAAGTAACACCGCTCGGCGGGCTAAATGATGTCGGTGAGAAAAATATGATGGTGCTCGAATTCGGAACTGATGCGCTGATAATCGACTGTGGTAACGATCTGTCAGTTGATTTACCGGGCGTAAACTATGCAGTAAACGACCCAACGTATCTTGAGTCAATAAAGCATAAACTCCGCGGCTATGTAATTACTCACGGTCACCTTGACCACGTGGGCGGATTACGACATATCGTACCAAAGTTCCCTGCGCCTATTTATGGCTCACGATTCACTATCGGAATGGTTGAGAAGACCTTTGAAGATGCCGCGGCTGACACAGGGCTATCCTTTAAGCCTGAAACGGTAATCATGAACATGGACAATCACGAACGACTCAAAATCGGTGAGTTTGTTATCGAGCTGCTTCGAATAACTCACTCAATCCCTGAAGCAAGCGCAGCGATTATTGATACGCCTGTTGGTCGGGTATTGAACACCGGAGACTTTCGACTCGACCCTGAGCCTCTTGATGAGCACCCAAGCGACATCGCACGTCTTAAAAAAGCCGGTGAAGAAGGTGTACTGCTCCTAATGAGTGATAGCACCAACGCAGCTCAACCAGGACGTACAGAAACGGAACATTCGCTCCAAGATAGCTTTTATGATCTTATCGGCAAAGCGGATGGACGTGTTTTTGTGTCGATCTTTTCGAGTAATATGAACAGAATTCAAATGATCGTAAACGCAGGTGTAGCGGCTGGGCGTCGGATCGGTATCGACGGTAGGAGCATGATGAGCTATGCCGAAATCGCCGTTCGCCAGGGTATCTTGAAGATCCCGCAGGGTTCAGTACTCCCAATGCGTGAAATGGCCAGCATGGATGACAATAAAATATTGGTTATTTGTACTGGTGGGCAGGGTGAGCCAGGTGCGGCCCTTCAGCGAATGAGTGAGGGTGAACACAAACACATAAAGCTAAAGCAAGGCGACACTGTCGTGATTAGTTCTAGCCCCATCCCCGGCAACGAGATTCGCTACCAGATGATTGGTGACAATTTGATTAGCCGAGGAGTTAACTTGTTCCGCCATCCAACTCACGAGGTAGATGGCTGCGGCCCTCTGCACGTATCAGGACACGCCAAGCGCGAAGAAATGCGAGAAATGCTGCAGCTCACAAAACCGAAGTTCTTCATGCCGATTCACGGCGGTGCGCTATTTCGTAAGTATCATGGGGGAGTAGCCGTCGAAGAAGGCTGGAAGCGGGAGAACGTTTTGCTCCCAACAAACGGTGACTCGATGTACTTTACAAAAGATGGAATGGAGTTTGGCGATAGTGTGCCAAATGGAGCATGGCTTGTCGACCAAAGCGGTCAACTTGTGAGCGGTGTGGTGGTAAAAGATCGTTTGGTCCTTGCAGAGCATGGACTCGTAGTAGTAATCCTCACAATTGATAGGAAAACAGGCGGACTGCTTACTAGCCCGGATATTGTTACTCGTGGCTTCATTTACATACGAGATAGCGAGCAGCTAATGGACGAATTCAGATCAGAGCTACGGCGCGCGGTAAACCAACGGTTCAAGCGAATCGACCTAGACAGGTTTAAGGCCGAGATTAAAGATCATGTGACGCATTTCCTCTATGAGCAAACCGGGCGAAGCCCAATTGTTATCCCTGTAGTTAACGTCATAGGCGGTCGTACAGAGCGCCCAGGCGGGAATGACAACGGGAAGCGGGGCAACAACCAAAATACGACTTCAGGGCAAGAGGGCGCTAACGACGTTACGCCAGAAAAAAGCGCCGAAGATGAGCGCGCAGAGCAACAAAAGCGTTTCCAAGAAATGCGAACACGGCTTCTTGGCACCGATCAAGCGAGGTAAGGGTAAAAGTCATATGAACTATGTTGGAATTAGCGGTGTCGCTACCGTAGCTCAACAGCAAAGAATTGTCGAAATCGCTAGAAGTGCTGAATTTCCTTTTGTTGAGGCCAGCCTTTTGCTTGGTGTTAAAGCTACCGAGACGACCCAGTGGCAAGATCAGCCAAACAAAAATGGACGGCTTTGGTATCCAGTTGGCGAAGATTTTCGACATAGCCTTGACTTAGAGGCGAATTTATATGGCATTGAAATAGACCCAGATTTAATTTATGCCGGCCAAATTCGTCCAAATATTCAATTTTATTTTGGCGATCTTATCAAAAACCATCATAGAGTGACGTCATTTACCCTAAGGGCGTTAGAAAGAGCGAAGAATTGGAAAAGGTATGCTCATAGTCAGGAAGCGGTTCCTCCTATGGTGCAGTTAGACATGTTCCCTTGGATGGATGCAGAATGGGACAGTCATCTTCGTGGCATGTATGAAAAGAGTAATTATGGCTTAATACTGCAGTGCCACGCAGATTACATGAAAGAATTTCACCCCTACCAAATAGTGCGGCGACTGCGAATACTAAAAGGCATGGGCATAACAGGTACTGTATTATTTGATTCTTCGCACGGAAGGGGGATTGAGCTAAACCCAGAAGCGCTTCGTCCTTTTGTTGGTGCGGTAACTGACTCGGAGTTGGGCAATAACTTTACTGTGGGTATTGCGGGTGGACTCTCTGGCGACAATGTTGAAGAGATTATTCCACCTTTGTTGGAGGAATTCGACGAATTATCTTGGGATGCTGAAGGTAGCTTGCACTATAAAAATGGTGAAAACGATGGAGACTTCATCCAGCTTGAACTTGAGAAATATATCAGAGCGTCTGCAGCTGTTTTGAAGGAGTACGCCGCTAAACACCCAATTTCAACAGTACGGGATGACCGACCCTAATAAAGAGTCCCTGTAGATATTTACATTCAAACGTCACGGAGTATAGTTTGAGGTAGCTCACGACAAAAAGGGAGGTGATTGTATACAAGAAGCTACTTCATGAGCGAATTGGCCTCAAGGGACTCTTCCTGATTCTCTTGACCGGACAAATTCAAAACGACGTAATAAGTAGAGCGGTTGGGTGGATCGGGTTCGCCCTGATTGTCTTGACGGTGATTAGTTTCTACGGAGAACCGTTCCGTAGGCGTCTTTAGAACAAAGCCCTCCTGTCGCCTAAAAACCGACAGGAGGGCACTACTATACTAGACAAATGCTGTAAAATATGCTATTGTATTATCGTTAATTTAAAATAAAAAATGACAGAAAAATTACAAGAAGTACCTTCTCCAGAAGAAAGCAAAGACGTCTACTTTATTGGCGGTGAAGATTTAGAAATGCATCGTATTCGTGATCGTTTGCATCGCTATGGAGCAAAAGTCGTAGATTTATCACTGCAACAGAGAGACGCAGACGTAGATATTTATAGAGAAGATATACAGAATGTAGTAAAACAGGGTAATACACCGGTTACTATCGAGCTTCGCGGCGCTGATACTGTTGCGGGTGTAGAAGTTATTGACCATCATGGACTTGATTATGCTCATAGGGATGCATCTATCTCCCAGGTCCTTGAGCGTTTGGGTATAGAGCCAAACTTTATAGATAAGATCGTTGCTGCAAATGATGCACATTACATTCAGGGTATGGTCAATGTATTAGACGGAGAGTATAAAGATCGTTTTATGCGTAAGCGAGGTGGCGGAGAAGAAGCAGAGGAGAGGTATGAAAAGGTGCGCTCACGCATCATCTCTAGTGTTAGGCGGGCAGATCGTGAAGCTCAAGGAGTGACCGCAGAGATAGAAGCCGAAGCAGAGGAAGCTCTCAAGCATATGGAAATTTTAGAGAATGGGCTACATATAGTGAGAGTTTCGAGTGTTGAAACGTCACCTGTCACGGACCGCCTTTTCGACAAATGGGGTGATAGTATGGAAAATTTAGCGGTTGTGTGTGCATCTGATCAAGAAGTTAACGAGGTTTGGTTTTATGGCCGCGGGGATATTTGCAAGAAAACTCTTGAGCATTTTCAAGCAAAGAAGCAAGAACGGATTGATACAGACCCAAACGAACCACTCAGGCGCGGTATCTACCATACGGTAGGAGGTGGCCAGGGACTTGGTAATGCCAAGATGGCTGCGCGTTGCCTTGTGGTTGCTGGCGAAGAAGAGGTTATTTCATTTATCTCTAACCTAGAGGATAATGCTAGTATCTAACACCTCTAAGGATGAAATTATGAATAAAGAAATGTCAGCTGAACAACTTTTGACAATTTTGGGTGATCTCGAAAGTATTGGTGCGAAGACATGGCTGGACGGTGGCTGGGGTGTTGACGCACTACTTGGTGAGCAAACGCGTACTCACAAAGACGCGGATTTTTTTATAGAAAAGAAAGAAATGGACAGTGTAATTTCGTATTTCAAAAATAAAGGACACGCCTATCTACCTGAAGGTGATATGTGGTGGCATTTTCATATGCCTTCCGATACTACCGAAGTAGACATATTCGTGATCGAATTCGATGAAATGGGTGGAGGAATATACGGTCCACCAGAAAATGGAGCAATTTTTCCAGCAGATGCCTTTTTTGGTGTAGGCGCGGTCAACGGCCAAGAAGTGAGATGTCTTTCTCCAGAATATCGTGTTCTATGTCTTACTCAAGCTTACGGTGTTGTAGCGAAGAATGGATATCAGATAACAGTCAAGGACGCCGAAGACATGATCAAGCTGTGCCATAAATTCAATATTGAAATCCCACAAGACTATACGGATAGGTTGAAGAGGGAAGAATCAACCACATAGCGGTAAGCGTATAGACAAATGGTGTAAAATATGCTACAATAGTTACGTTCGATAACTACAAAGACAGATACAAAATAAAAAGATATACTGTAGATCGAAAACAGTTATGGCAAAAAAGAAGAAGAAAACTACCAAGAAGTCCCCAAAAGTCGTCAAAGACAAAAAGACGAATTCACCCTTCTGGAGACAAGCATTCGCATTTATACTTGCGCTAGCTGGCTTTTTCATATTCTTGGGTGGCTTCGGATGGGGTGGATCACTACCGGTAGGCTTATTTACCGGGGTCGCTTGGCTGTTCGGTTTTGCGGCATATTTTTCACCAATTATTATTTTCTACTTAGCCGCCGTAAAACTAAAAAACGAAAATCATGTTATCCCCTTTGCGAAATTAATCGCGGCAACTTCTATTTTATTGATGATGGCGGCGATCTTTCACGTATTTGTCGCTCCTGAAAATTCGGCTAAGTTTGCAAGCGAGGGTAGCTATGGCGGCCAAACCGGACATGCAATCAATAGTGTCGGTCTCGGTGTCCTAAGTAGCGGTACAGCGTTTATCCTCTACATGGTGCTAATGTTGATCGCGTTTTTGTTTACCTTTAGTATTGCACCACAAAGGTTCATGGCCTTTATCGCTGGGATATTCAAGCGAAAAGACAAGGACACAGACCTTTCTGAGCTAAAGTCAAAAGCAAGTGAAGAGAAGAAATTCTTACTTAAGGAAAACGTACCAGTTGAGCATCATCGGCCCATTGAAGAAGATAAAGATCAGCCTCGCATGACCAGTTTCAAAAATAGTGCAAAGAAGCTATCTGCAGTAGAGAACCATGTAGCGCTGACTGCCCCTAGCGATCCGGATTGGCAGTTTCCGAGTCTAGATCTTTTGAACCAAAAACAAGATAAAGCCGATGCGGGCGATGTCCAAGGTAATGCTGACATAATTGGTGAAACGCTCAAGAACTTTAAGATCGATGTGGTTATGGAGGGTGCAAATGTCGGACCGCGCGTCACGCAGTTTACCCTACGCCCTGCAACGGGTGTTAAGCTGAATAAAATTGAAGCTCTTGAGAGTAACATTACTTACGATCTAGCGGCTTCGAGTATTCGTATTGAAGCGCCAATACCAGGAAAACGTGCGGTTGGTATTGAAGTACCAAATAAAAAGGCTGCAACAGTGCGTATGTCGAGCATCATCGCCAGCCCAGAATGGCGTGATAAAAAAGGAAATCTGAGTTTTGCTATCGGTAAAGATATCGCTGGCCAGGCAGTGGTTGGAAATCTTGAAAAACTTCCGCACCTTTTGATAGCCGGTCAGACAGGTGCTGGTAAGTCAGTTATGATCAATACGCTGCTCACAAGCCTGCTTTATGCGAATAGTCCGAGCGACTTAAAGCTTATTATGGTAGACCCAAAACTCGTCGAGCTTAAGAGCTATAACGATATTCCTCACCTTCTAGCTCCTGTTATAACAGAACCAGAAAAGTGTATTAGTGCACTCAAATGGGCGGTTGCAGAAATGGAGCGACGACTCCGCGCCATGGCAGACATTGATGCTACCAACATTGCTGAGTACAACAACATTAAGAAAGAAGAAGGCATGCCGTATATCGTCATAGTGATTGATGAGCTTTCTGACCTTATGATGATGGCTGCTCGTGATGTCGAAGCATTGATAGTCCGTATTGCGCAAAAAGCTCGTGCGGCTGGTATTCATTTAGTCCTCGCGACACAGCGTCCAAGTGTTGACGTCATCACCGGTCTCATTAAAGCCAACGTACCAGGTCGTATTGCATTTACAACGAATAGTCAGGTAGACAGCAGAACGATTATAGATCAAGTTGGTGCTGAAAAACTTCTTGGAATGGGTGATATGCTCTACGCAACTCCAGAAATGCCAAAGCCAAAGCGTATTCAGGGCTCGTTGATCACGAAAGAAGAGGTGATGAAAGTGGTCTCATTCTTGAAGGCTCAACGGCAGCCGTCGTACGATGACGAGGTAGTTAGTCAGCCGGTTCAACTGAACGGTAAAGGAGGAGTGGTATTTGGCGATATGGAAGATGTTGACGACGCTCTGTGGAACGACGTAGTGAAAGTAGTCATAGAGACTCGCAAGGCAAGCACTAGCTACTTACAGCGCCGTTTTAGAATAGGATATTCACGGGCGGCGCGACTTATCGAAGCCATGGAGGAGCAAGGAATTGTAGGACCTGCGGATGGCGCAAAACCACGAGAAGTATTAGTAAACTCAATTGATGATGTGTTTGCTCACGACAATGTTGGAGATGAAGTCTATGATGACATGGACGATGATTCTGGCGAGAAAGTAAATGTTCGCATCTCCTAAGAGCTATTGACCTCTGTTAGTAAGTATCGTATAGTACTACTCGTTAACCCTAAGGTTACGGCTCCATTTATTAAAGTGCGAAGTACGTAGCCCGATTAAGACCAAAGAAGGAGATTCTATGAAAACATCCGCCTACGAAATAGCGGTGTTGTACCATCCGGATCTTGAGATTGATCTCGAGAAAGCCGAAGCAAAGTTTAAAAAAATCGTTGAAAGTAACAACGGTGAAATTAAAAAAGTCGATAATTGGGGCAAGCGAAAGCTAGCCTACAAGATCGCGAATCATGAGCATGCCGTGTATGTGTTTTACGAAGTAGAAATTGAGCCGACAAGTGTCGCGAAGATTGAGTCAACACTCAACATCACGGACGAAGTAATTCGTTTCTTGATTGTTAAGCCGGACGTAAAGGCAATTGCAAAAGCCGAGCTCGTAAAGGCAAAGCGCAAAAACCGCGACGAGAGTGACGATAGACGAAGTGACGAAGATAGCGAATAGTAAGTAACGACTAAGAGGGGGATCGAAATATGGCAAGAAGTTTCAACCAAGTAGTACTAATGGGTAATCTAACGCGCGACCCAGAGGTACGAGCAACTTCCGGCGGCCAAAGTGTTTGCCGATTTAGCCTCGCACTCAATAGGCAATGGAAAGACCAAAGTGGTCAGCCGCAAGAAGCCGTAGACTATATCGACATTGTCGCGTGGGGTGCGTTAGGTGATAGGGTGGCGCAGTATTGCCAGAAGGGTAAGCCGGTACTCGTAAACGGTCGTATTTCAAGTAGCTCGTGGGAGCAAGACGGTCAGAAGCGCACCAAAGTTGAGGTTGTTGCTCAAGATGTCACTTTCCTAGGCTCGGCCGGTGGAGCTGGCGGTTCTTACGAAGAATCAACACCGAAATCGAGCGGCGCTTCAAAGAAGAAAGACGACGACATAGTCATCGAC
>JBGSMB010000054.1:0-5062 GCA_041740375.1 Saccharimonadales bacterium (SeqCode)
CCCAATCGTGCTCAGGTTGTTCGAATGCACCTAGTTCCTGCGCAGCAGTCTCATAGCACTTATGCAAATATTTAAGTAGCTGGAAATACTTTCCCTCATCAGATATATATGGATTTCTACACATTAATTCTGCATACTCACCCAAATAAGTATCTTGGGCGTAGAGTTCTATAATTATTTCTTGTAAGTCTGCACTGCTAATCTGTTCACAGACAGGCTGGCCATTTGTTTCAACCTTTGGAAACACTTCTCATTACCTTAGCGATAGTTTTTTCCGTTAACAACCTAGCGGCTATATCGCGATGGTTTTCCGGTTTTTCCAGTTCTGCCATAGTTTGTGGATCGTTTCGATGCTGTCCTTTGAGAATTTCGATTCGCTGATCAATTTCTTCTGGAGTCACATCAATCTTTTCAACAAGCGAGATTTCGGATAGTACTAACCCCGCCTTTAAGCGTCGTTCTGCTTCGGGTAGTACATCTTCTTTGTAATGCTCCTCTTCAGTCTTACCAACGCTGCTCAAATATTCCTGTAGTGTTAAGCCTCTGTAGCTCATGTTTTGCTGAAGCTCTCGCATCACGCCTTGTGCTTGCTCTTCAATCAGACCTTCAGGTAGGGTCACTTTCGATTTATTTGTGATCTCGTTTATGATTTCAGCTTCAAAATCTTGGTAGGTGGTGCGTTCCTTTTCTACGAGAAGTTGCTTTTCTATATCCTTTTTTAACTCATCAATAGTTTTAAAAGGGCCCGCTTTTGCAGCAAAAGCGTCATCAGCATTTGGCTTTTTTACTTCCTTAACGCTTTTTACATCTACAGTAAACGTCACTGTTCGGTTCTGTAGTGCGGCCACACCGTAGTCTTTAGGAAATGTCAGATCAAATGTTTTACTCTCGCCACTTTTTAAGCCTATAACATTATCTTCAAAGCCTGGAATGAAAGTATTACTACCTAAAGTAAGTGGATAGTCTTTACCGCTTGCGCCTGAAACTGGCTTATTCTTATCGTCAACTCCATTGAAATCAATTTGAACCTCGTCACCAGACCTACTTGCTCGATCCACTTCTGACTTTTCCGCAAGTTGCGACTGTAAATTGCTGATTACCGTAGCAATCTCTTCTTTATCGACATTAGCCTTTGGCTGGGTCTTCTTAATAGCTTTCCAGTCAGCAAGTTTTACTTTGCCCAAAACTTCAATAGTCGCCGCAAACTCTAACGTTGAGTATGGAACAAATTTAAGTAGTTCTACTTTAGGCGGCAAGATTGGACGAATCTTGTGTTCGGCTAGGGCCTCTTGGTAAGAGCGGTTCATTGCTTCATCTATAACTTCGCTTTGAAGTATATTCTGATCGAGCTGTTTTTCGGCAATACTAGGTGGGACGTGGCCTTCACGGAATCCTGCAGCTTTTACATTCTTAGCGAGACGAGTGACTACATCTTTTTTTGCAGTAGATAGCGTTTCGCTATCTACTAGTATTGTTAGTTTTACGCTTGTTTCATTAATCTGTTCTTTGGTTGCTTTCATAGGTTACCTACTCTACCAGAGCTGAGATTAAATGTCACGATCTGGTAAATTAATTCTATATCGATGACTTAGTGTTGCGAAAAGTGGCGACATATCTTGTATATGAACATCGGAAAGTTCTAATGCCAACGTCGAAAGCAGTAAACCAAGAGGCACCGGTGTGTAGATGTCATTGGCCCAACCATGCCGTTCCATTGATTCAGGCAGTCTACGAACAATTCTGCTACCGTCATTGTGAATGTCCGGCGTAAGTATTTGCGATCTTCTATTCAACTGCGGATCATGTCCGCTTATTTGTTGAGCGAGGCAATTTATGAGCGCTTGTCTGCCGATCCTCCTGCCTCGTGACTCAGGCGTGACCCATACACCGAATTCGAATATTTCACCCCTTTGTTTTTTATATACAAATCCATGTAAGGGCATCACACGAGCACCATTAGTCGCTCCAATAGCAAAAACCTCAACACCATCTTGTGCTTTTAAATCAGTTGGTTTTGAAGTGGCTGCACATACGCCAATATCGTTAATTACATCTCTAACTGAATGTATTCCCTCTCTGTCTTCTTCGTGACGAGCGGCAAGATAAAGTAATGCATCTTCAGAATATGTCTGGGCGAATTCACCATCAATTCGATAAAGTTCAGGACGAAACATCATACTCATAGGAACTCCATTTATTGATAACCTAAAGATTATCTACTTGACCACCTACTTAGCAAGCACTAGCGAAATGATTCGCTCAATACTATGCGCTTCTTCACTGCTTGATTGAATATCACGTAAAGTCAGTTGATCCGTATCAAGCTCGTTCTCGCCGATAACAATCACATAGCGAATACCTTTCTTTACTGCAGTTTCAATTTGTTTGCCTATCTTACGGTTAGTAATGTCTACCGCAACATTAACGTCTTCTTGACGAAAGGTAGTGATAATTTTCTGAGCCTTGGCAATTACTTCATCACCTCCAACTACTGCGATGTAAATATGCGTTTGATTCGGTAGCGCCGGCACAAGTTCGTGGTCTCTTAGGAAATTTTCAAGCGTAGCGTCGCCCATTCCGAAACCGATAGTTGGTACTGGCTCTGCGCCGAATAACCCAACAAGGCCGTCGTAACGGCCGCCACCGAACATTGAACGATTGTTCTCGGGATTCTCATCAAATACTTCAAATACAACATCGGTGTAGTAGTCGAATCCTCTCATGAGCGTCGGATCGAACACCGCGTTTGTTACACCTCTGTTTGAAAGCTCTTGAAGTAATTGCTTTAACTGCACTGTCTTTTCGTGAGTTTGCAGATCCTCTGGTAGTTCGTCTATAGTGCGCGCAGCTAAAACTTTAAGTAGTTTTTCTGGGCTTCCGTCCTCTCGTTGCGACGGATTCATCGCAGACTCAATGCTTACGCCAAAGGCAACATAGTCCATCTTGTGCATTCGATCGATTAATCTTCGGATTGTACCGGCTTCTACTTCGTCAAGCCCTACGTAATCACGTAGTACATAATCCATAAATATCCGACTGTTGATGCGAATACTGTACATTTCACGTTTTGCGCCATATGCTTTCAAAATATCATCAGACAGTTTCAACATCTCGATTTCTGCTTCTAGCGATGAAACACCAAACATATCTACGTTGAGCTGCCAGAACTCACGAAGCCGCCCACGTTGTGGCCGTTCATAACGCCAAAGAGCAGGGATGGAGTACCAGCGAAGAGGATATGGCAGTTCTTGGCGTTTTCCAGCTACCATTCTGCTGACACTCGGTGTCATCTCGGTACGCATCGTGACGCTTCTACCGCCGCGATCAGTGAATGTATAGGTTTGCTCCGATACAATTTCTTCACTACCTTTTAATGTATAGAGCTCGGTTGGCTCGAGGACCGGCGCGTCATATTCTTCGTAGCCGTACGATTCGACAGTTTTTCGAAGTACTGAAAACATCCAATTTTGAAACCGTTTATCTTCTGGGTAGAAATCCCTAGCACCCTTATAAGGTTGTGTAGTTTTATTCATTACTACAGATTATACATTCGGTAAGCGTAATTAAGAAGTAATGCTCAAAAATGCTACTGCTTTGGAATATTGATTGATAAGAGTATAAAGATATTCATGAGAAGAAGATTCTCCTTTACGTTGCGTGCAAATATTATGGATAATATGAGCAATGTTGGTATAGATAGAGTTATTGAGGATCTAGATCGTGATGATCCCTACCAATCTGCACTGCTTCTTTGTCTTAGTTCACTGTCGCGCCTCCCCAAGTACAGAACAGAACAATCCGAGCAACTTCGTACTAATATGTTTCTTCCCGTGGATGTTAGTGAACAACGCAAACACCTTCGAACGTCATTTGCATTTGAAGATTTAGCTCATCAAACGTTTTCCTATGCCCAAAGAAATGGCACAGTTGTATATGGCGCGCGTTTTGGGTACCTGACTTATGCTCGTCCTGGTAGCAGAAAGGTACTTTGTATGACCAAACTACCGCTTGGAGAAAATTCACTCACAGACGTTAAGCACGCCAGCAGGCGGGATTTGTTCCCTATAACTATTATGTCCGTCCCGAAACTGTACGGTATTAGTACTGATGAAGCGCGTGAAGAAAGCGAAAGAGTTCAAGCTAAAGATAAAATAACTGAAGTCGGGACACTGCTCCATATCTTTGCGCGAGATGTGTTAAAAGTGGCCGGCATAGACACTCCAGAGACAACTACTACAACCGACACAGGCAGCAATAGTTAACCGAGTATCTTAATTAATTTGAAAATACTCTCCTAATCTGTAAAGATTGTAGTACTCATTTGAAGAAAGTGAGATACCAGGAGGTAGTTCTTTGACCATCACAGATACTGCATCGATCGCTCAGGCGATTTCTGTTGCCGGTGATCCGGCACCAACTCGGCCTCGTGGCCGTGATGTGATTGCACAACTCAGAGCAGAAGGCATCCGAAGGAAGGAAGCTGGTGAGTTCCTGAACTACATGCGTCACGTCGTCTCAAGCGTGCGTCGAAGCGATGGAAGAGCTTTCCGTCCTTACGACGAGGACATCGAATCGGTGTACGACACGCTCGACGCAGTCATGCCACACGGTCAGATCTCGACCCCAGGGTCGGCTCACGATCTGCTCGAGAGACATCTGCTGGACCCGTCAAGGGGAGAGCTCGGCATCATGCATGACCGTGCGGAAGAAGGTGAACTCGTCTTCTGCGCCGTTACGGTCACACTCAACATCCAGATGGGCTGAGAAGATCCACCACCTGATGACGGGAGCCTTGAGAGAAATCTCAAGGCTCCCGTGAACACCATGACTCAGAAATATTTAAATGTATAATAATGCTCTTTTGTTTAACTTTAATGTATACGCTACTGTAAACACTGGGAGATACCATGGGCAAGAAGCAACAACTTGGTGTAGACGTACGCGTATTACGAAGATTTTCTGATCTGAACCCAGATCATGATGGGCTATATGATGTAGGTCTCGTCTGCTTTGATGCAGAAAACGTTGTAGTTCCCTATAAAAGAGATAGGATTTGGCCGGA
>JBGSMB010000055.1:0-6511 GCA_041740375.1 Saccharimonadales bacterium (SeqCode)
ATTTTCTTCCTATGCTTTTATTGCGTTTATGCAAGAACGTTTTGATCTTGCGGCACTCTGCTTCTTAATCGTTGGCGCATTACTTGCATTCCTCTGGTTTAATATACCTCCAGCTCGCTTTTTTATGTCGGATACAGGCACTATGCCGCTAACCATCGGATTGGCTGTGGTGGCGTTCCTGACTAATACGGTTCTATTGCTGCCTATTATTGCTTTTCCACTGGTAGTATCTATCGGATCGGTTGTATTGCAACTTACTTCAAAAAAGTTTAGAGGCGGAAAAAAGATACTTATTGCCGCGCCACTCCACAATCACTTGCAGCTCGCTGGTTGGCCGGGGCCTAAGGTGACAATGAGGTACTGGGTAATTACGTTTATGTGTTCGACTGTTGGACTTGTTATTTTTCTAACAGGCGGCTATTTATGAGAGCAAGACAAGTACGTTCAACTGCTCAAGATGTGCGTCGGCACAAGCCGGACTATTTATTAGTAGTTGTATCGGGCATATTGCTGAGTATAGGCGTACTCTTGATGGTCGCTATAAGTCCAGCACTTACTGCTCAAAGTGGTGTGCCGGGGAGCTACTTTGTTACAAGACAGCTCATGGCATGCTTAATCGGAGTTGTCTTATTTTTGATATTTTCTCGAGTTAGCACAAAGACGTTACGCCTCATTAGCAAACCATTAATCGTTGCTTCTGCGGTCGCCGCTATGCTTGTCGTCATTATTTCTGGAGTAGCATTTAGGTGGATTCAGATAGGAGGATTATCGTTTCAGCCAGCTGAGCTTATAAAATTTACTATTGTCATAGTAGGTTCTTTGTTTGTCGCCGATAGAGTGCGCGAGGGTAATTATAATGACGATAAGAAAACACTAGTTCCGATTGGCATTGGTATGGCAGTAGTTGCATTCGTTGTTGTGATTCTAGAGAGGGATTTAGGTTCTATGGTAGTGATGGTAGCAATCATGCTGAGTATAATGCTCGTCGCTAACATTCCTCTCAAGAAGCTATTTATATTAGGCGCAATAATCGTAGCTTTAGGGGGTGTAATGATAGCGAGTACTCCATACAGGCGTGATAGATTTTCTACGTTTCTAAATCCGTCGCAAGATTGTGCATTTGAGGGCTATCACGCATGTCAGGCGTTGATTGCAGTGGGTTCCGGTGGTTTAGTCGGCTTAGGTCTAGGAAACAGCGTACAGGCCTATGGGTATCTTCCAGAAGCATCCAATGACTCAATCTTTGCAATCTATGCCGAAAAGTTTGGCTTCGCTGGAAGTTTACTGTTAATCGTTCTGTATGGAGTGCTATTTTCAAGGATCATAAAGATCATGCAACATACCAGTGATATGACGATGCGACTCGTATCTGCTGGTGTACTTGGCTGGCTGGCGGTCCAAACTGCAATCAATATAGGCGCAATGCTAGGCTTATTGCCACTCAAAGGCATCACTTTGCCATTTATTAGCTACGGTGGCACCAGCATAATGTTTGTTATGGCTTCACTTGGTCTAGTATTCGGAGCATCAGCAGTTACCTCTGCGAGAAAAGTTACTAGTTTTGGAGAAGGGAGTATGCAATCTGATGAAAGAGAAAACAATTCTTATGTCGGGCGGAGGTACAGCCGGCCACATCACGCCAGTATTGTTCGTCGCTAAAGCAATAAAAACACGCTCTCCCGATATAAAACTCGTATACGTGTTAGAGAAGGGGAGTCGCTTTACGAGTCTCGTTGAGGATGCGGCAATATTTGATGAAGTACATTATATATATGCAGGGAAGTGGCGTCGCTATAATGACACTTCCACTATGTCGAAAATACTGGATATAAAAACTAATTTTCTGAATTTTATTGATATCGGAAAGACATTAGCCGGATTTTTCCAATCACTACTTCTATTTATGCAAGTAAAACCTAGCGTCGTTTTTGCCAAGGGCGGATTTGTTGTTGTTCCGGTAGGGTATGCGGCACGAGTTTTCGGTACAAAATTAGTTACTCACGACTCCGACGCTTCTCCTGGTCTCGCAAATAAAATAATTAGTAAATGGGCAGTATACCGTACCGTTGCGTCGAAATCGACAGCTCTTGCGTATAACAACCAAAAAACTAGAGTCGTCGGTATTCCAATAAATAGCGCCTATCAAGAAGTAGATGTGTCTAAGAAGAAGCATATCAAGACTAGTTTAGGCGTGCCTGATGACAAAAGACTCATAGTTATTATAGGTGGTAGCCAGGGCGCAAGGAAACTAAACGAAAGCATGCAGCTCGCAATGCAAGCAGTCATAGATAGAGAAGTCCCCGCATATTTCTGTTGGGTTGTAGGAAAAAATAATCAAACCGAATGTAGTAAGTGGCTAGAATCGCAGAATAGTAAACTCAGGAACGCTGTACATATACTCGGCTTTGCAAATAACATGCCAGATTGGTTTGCGGCGTCCGATGTTGTCGTAAGTAGGGGAGGGGCAACTACACTTGCCGAAATAGTTGCCGCACGAGCAGTAGCAATAATAATACCTGCAAGTTTTTTGCCCGGCGACCACCAATCAGATAATGCTCTCGAGCTTTCGAGCGCTGGTGCAGCGATTTGTATTCAGGATATGGCAGAAAGCGGATCTATAGCAGAGCAAATTACCGAAGAATTATTACGCCTACTAAACGATGATGAATATTTCACATCGATGAAGGAAGCCTTAAGAAAAATTGATGTGCCGAACGCAAGCGAGGAGCTAGCGGAGATACTGGTAGGGTTATGAAATCACTGAAAAAAGAAAAAGAGCAAAAAAAAGCAAGCGGACGCGAACAGTACTCTCGTCAAAAGCTACAGAATAGCTACTATCGCCCCGACAGGCCAGCGGCAACTAGGCAGGAAAAGATAGGCGGGATGCGCAGAGTTCTTCGAATAATAATCGTCTTGTGTATACTCGGCATGATCGGATATCTCATATATTCAAGTAGGACGCCGATTATTAGAATTAGTGATACATCAAGACCGACACAAGAAGTTGCAGTGTACAGGAATTCTATCGAAGAAATTTTAAATGGCTCTCCTCTGTACGTTACAAAGTTGAGTTTTGATTATAATGGCCTCTCAGAACAGCTTCGCAAGCGACATCCTGAGATATCCTCAGTAAACTCTAGTTTTGGACTAATAGGTGACCAACCCGTAATTAGCCTAAGTTTTTATGAGCCAGCGTTTTTGGCTACATCGAACGAACGACAATGGATTATAGACTCTAGGGGGGTAGCGGTTACCGAACTTTCCACGGATCAATTAAAAGCAAGATACTCCACTCTAGTAAATATAAATGATGACATTGGCCTTATAGATGGTCCGGGTGATGCGCTAATAAGTAGCGGCGACGCAGAATATATCAAAGCACTTATTGATCAGCTTGAAGGGAAGGGTTATGTAGTAAAAAGTATAACAGTTCCTAGTAGTCCTAGAGAACTCGATATTGTTCTTGACAGAGAGAGCTTTAGAATCCGCTTCAGTCTAGACCAACAGGCAGAAGAGCAGGCGGGTGCAGCAATTGCCGCTATGGCAACTCTCAAAAAAAGCGGACAGACTATTCAAGAGTACTTAGACGTACGTCCGGGTGAGAAAGTATATTGGAAGTAGCCCTCTACCCTATATGTTCGTAATTTGTTCATTTTAAGAAACGATCTAATTATTATAAAAAACATATATAAATAATAAAAATACAAAAAAGCAAATAATACTCCAAAAATTGAGAGGCGGGGAGGAAAGCATATAAAAATACAATAGTTAATAAAATGCAAATAGATAGTTGTGGAAAACTATATTGTGGAAAAATAATGCGACATTACGAAAAAGCAACACAGAATCAAATACACATCAGTGTGAAAGTTAGTTAAAAACATACCACATAGCCGGATTAGCTGGATACCCCCCTTACAATAGAACGTATCACAAGGCATTATATATATGGAGATATATGTCGTAAAAGATATATTGTGCGACATGAGATAATGCGAAACACATGTGTTCTCACCCATGACTTTCATGCGCATTTTCCACGTTCATTCGTGTTTGGGTTTTTAATGATCCCTTCACCACTCGCCGGATCGTGTTCTTTGCCTTTATGTATGGGTTTAGTACTAAAACTAATTTCTATGCATTAGTGTTCGTAAAATGTTCGCTTTAGCGTAAATTTATCGTATCATTATTATTAAAAGTAGGCGTCTGGGTTTGCTCTCCGGGTTGCATGACAGGTTGTTGCTGTGGGATATTCGTATTTTGTGTCTTTTTTCTCCTGGAGCGTAGTCGCCTTCTCTTTTTAGGCTGCTGATCATTATTATCTATCGGTGGTTGTGATTGAATTGGCGAAGCCGAACTAATAGCTGCTGAACCGATGGGAGCCGGCTGTGTAGGTTTTTGAGTATTTTGTCTTGGTATGTGGGACTGTTCGTTCCTATATTGCGGTGTTTGTTGACGGTAGTTAGGTTTATTTTGATGACTTGGAGCATTCTGATTTTGTCGTGGTGCCTGGGGTGTTTGTTCTTGGATAGACGTTGATGCTTTTATCGCATCTTCAACTATAGAGCGCTCTTTGGCGTATCGTTGACGTGATAACTCCATAATCGCTGCTGAATTATCTTTTTGCGTTTTGGGCACCATAAGACTCGTCGCAGAAAAAGCAGGAGTTTTTTCGCCAGAAATCATCATGCTTGTCACAAAGTGTCGTGCATGGAGCTGGATCAGGTCCGCCGCTTCAAATTGAGGTTCGAAATATTTTTGGAGGAATGGCGCATCGTCGGGGCTTACGCGGAAGCTGATAATACTACCAACGTTTCCAAAAACTGCGTCTCGAACGACTTGATCCATCTGAGAAATATATTGGTTCGCTACGGTAAGGCATAGTCCATATTTTCGGGCTTCACTTAAAATAACGGCAAATGAATCTGTCGCAAAGTTTTGGAATTCGTCTACATATAGATAAAATGGACGTCTATCCTCGACTTTAGCAATGTCGGCACGGCTCATAGCGGCAAGCTGAATCTTGGTAACCATCATTGCCCCTAAGATTGCCGCGTTATCTTCACCCACAAGCCCTCTGGATAGGTTTACGACAAGTATCTTACCCTCATCCATAATCTTACGGATATTGAAGCCACCTTTCGGTTGACCAATAATATTTCGAACCATTGGGTTCGCAGTAAAGGCGCCAACTTTGTTAAGCACAGGAGCAACTGCTTCGGTGGCAAATTTGTCATTCCAGCTCGCAAATTCACCCACCCAGAAATTCTTAACAACGGGATCTTCACAGTATGAAATTACTTCATTTCGGAAGTCCTTTTCCGTTAACATCCTGGTAATATCTAGCATGGTTGAGTTTGGATAGTCTAAGAGTGCAAGGAGCGTGTAGCGTAAGATATATTCAAGTCGTGGACCCCAAGAGTCGAACATTCGCTTCATAACCCCTACGAGCTCACTGCTGATATGGCTTTTGAGAGCAGGATCAGTGACTTCTAGAGGATTGAAGCCAATCGGGTATGCGGTGTCTGCTGGATTGAAATATACTACATCATCGATACGACGATCGGGTATAAAACTTAGCATGCTTGTAGCGTAGTCACCATGAGGATCTACGATGGCAAAACCTTGATCATAATAAATATCAGACAACGTTAGGAGTTCCAGTAATTTCGATTTACCCGCACCTGTCTGACCTAGAGTATATAAATGTCTGCCCCGGTCAGAACGCAAAATACCAAATACTGAATTATTCCCGCGGAAATTAGATACACCAAAAAGACTAATATCAGACTCTTTGTGTTTACCGAGTACTGGCAGATTCGAAGGTGGTTCGGCTGTCTTGGTCGTTGCCCATACAATATTTGGTGTTTCTACAGATGTATGTGGCAAATGGAAGACGCTCGCCAGCTCCTCGATGTTTAATATAAAGCCGTTATCACTGAATTCCCTCTGCTTGTATTCGTCTATTTTACGTTTATCAAAGCTTGCTATTTTGCTTTCAAAACCATTAAGGTTTGTGGAGTTAAACTGCTTGAATGATCCAACAATTCCCTGCATTCTTACACGGGCGGTTGTTTCATCTTTACCGAAGTAAATTATCCTAATTTTGACCTGATAGCCAAGCTTGACGCTCTTTTCTTGAATGGCGGCGATTCTCGTTTTATCTCGGTCACTTAGTTCTTTTTCGCTTGATTTGACATCGTAAGTTGGAGGCTTCACGAGGGCAGTCATGGCCTGTCCGAGCATGTTCCCTGCCCCTCCCATAAGATTAGACTGGCCGCTTTTTATTTTCTGAATAGTTTTCGCGCTTTGTTTGTGCCATTCGTCACTTATGGGGCGCATGAGTACCTGGATCCACATTTCTTCACCCGGATCCTCTAACTTCGCAAGCGTCGCCGTTATGCTGGCCAGTGGATCAACTTCAAAAGTAATAAAAGTACGGATTGGTAGGGTTTCGAGGTCGGTTAGCGTTAACTCTGTCGAGTAAGAAATCGTGCGATCCGTTTTTCGG
>JBGSMB010000056.1:0-16332 GCA_041740375.1 Saccharimonadales bacterium (SeqCode)
TAGTAATGCAATGGGTGTGATTATGAGGATCTTTTTTTTCATAAGGTTGGTTCCTTATTAATTATAGGAATTGTATTTTTTATTTTGGTAAATTACAGATAAACAGTAGCATTTTTTTAAGTATTATGTCAAGGCCATGAAAGGTGCAGAAATTGACAGTTAGCAATTTTCAGCTTTCATTAATTTTTCATTTTTCAGGTAGCAATTCCTCTGCTTTTTCGTAAAAGGGTTGTAATTTGGTATACATGTTGCGTGGATTCTACGTTTAACAGATATAATTAATGAATGATAGTAGTAATTATTGCTGGAGGGTCGGGAACTAGACTGTGGCCGCTTTCTACGCACAGCTTCCCTAAGCACCTATTCTCTATTACTAACGAGCGAAGCCTACTACAGAACACTTTTGATAGAGTTCAGCAGATCGCAAAGACCGATAAAATCTTTGTAATCTCTGAAGCATCGCACGCAGAGCATGTACACAATCAGCTTGATACTCTACCAAAAGACAATGTATTGATCGAACCAGGTCGCCGCGGCACGGCGTCTTGTGTTGCCTGGGCGCTTGCTGAAATAAATCGACGAGAGCTTGGCTCTGACCCTATATTGTTTCTGTGGGCCGACAGCCTAATACGGGATGTGAAGGGGTTTGCCGCAAGTGCACTAAAGGCGGGAGAGGTCGCCTCTAGTCAAAAGACGATCGTCTTTATCGGAGCCGAACCTACCTATGCTTCAACGGGTATGGGATATATGCATAAAGGTGCGCACGTAGACGGCTGGACGGATGTGTATCAACTCTCTGGATTTAAAGAAAAGCCCGACAAAAAGACAGCGAGTAAATATATGCAGTCGGGCGAGTACCTTTGGAACATGGGCTATCTAGTCGGTACGTTAGAGGTATTTGAGCAAATGTTTGACAAGTACTCAGAAGAAATGAAAACAAGATACACGGCATTGGTAGAAGCGAAAGACACCAAGGAAGCTTATTTGAAACTAGAGAGTGAGGCGATTGACTATGCATTCTCTGAGAAAATAGAAAATGCACTGGTAATCCCAGGGACATTTGACTGGATGGACGTCGGATCTTTTAGTGACCTTCATAGTGTAAGCGAGCTTGATGAAGCCGAAAATTACATAAAAGGTGAAAAGCTTGAGGTACTAGAAACGTCAAACAGCTATATCCAAAATTTGAGCGAGACTCCTCTTGCGGTTATCGGGCTTGATAATGTGGTAGTAGTTGCTACTGATCACGGAGTGCTCGTAACAAACAAAAACTATTCGCAAAAAGTTGGCGACGTCGCTAAAAAGCTTCAGGCCTAGCTTTTATATCTACCGCTTAGTCTATAACTAAAGATACGAATTAGGTCCTTTAAAAATTGCCATGAATTACGGAAGTTTGGATTGAAGCTGCCATTTGGGACGTCTTGCCAATCGGTGATGGCAATCTGCTGCACTTCTAGCTTGTTGACGTGGGCGATTGTAAGAAGCTCCATGTCGAAGCTCCATTTGAGGCGAGTAAGCTTGCCAAAGCAGAGCTCGGCTGAACCGGCGGTAAAACCTTTGAAACCGCACTGTGTGTCGGGGCTATAGAAGCCGCCAACTACCAAAAAGCAGAGATTGCCGATAACAGAAATGAATCTGCGAAGTGCACCAGGATGGATTGTGGTGAGCTTGCGAGTACCTATAACAATATCCGGCTTTTCGTTTTCGAAAATGGTTAACATAGTCCCGATATGGTGGAGGGGCGTCGCTAAGTCTGCGTCCATGAAAAGTCGAATTGGCCCCCGGGCCTCGAGCATGCCAGCTTGGATGTCTCGACCTTTACCTAAAGGTAATCCGGGGCGGATTATCTTTAGGTTGGGAATGGGGGTTGGTAGATTATCTTTAGGTTGGGAATGGGGGTTGGTAGATGGTAAATGGGGGGATCCGCCGGTGGGCGGAGGGAGATAGGATTCGACGATTTCGAGGGTGAGGTCGCCTCCCTCCGGGATTACCACAACGACTTCTGTGGTGGCGCTCAAGTTTTGCTCTTGAAGATATGTGGACAGCCCGTCAAGCGTCTTACCGATGCGCTTTTCTTCTCGTAAAGCCCCAATAACAATACTAAGCTTCGGCTTCGTATTGTCATTATTTTTCATGTTTCAATTTCCAGTTTTCAGAAAAGTACCAAGTACCATTTATCAGACTTGTGATTCTCGTGCTAGAGGGATTGGGGCGAGTTTTCATTACTCACTATTATAGGGGATGAGGGGTTCCAATGTCCCATGTTTCAATTTCCAGTTTTCAGTAAGTTTCCAACTCCTATTATTAGCTCGTTCTTTTGAACGCAAAAGAACCAAAACTTTTCCGGCGTGAGTTACATTTTTCAGGTATCAATTTCCAATTTTCAGAAATTTTTCAGTTTTCAATTATCTAACTTGCTAGTAACCAGGGGTTAGTAAATGGTAAACGGGGAAGGAGGATTGACAAAATATACCAAAAGTGTATACTTTTGGTATGAGTAAATATTCAATAATTAATCTAAAGACCGACCCTGAGCTAAAGAAGAGGGCCGCTGCAACTGCAGATAAGCTTGGGATTAGTTTAAGCGCTGTGCTAAATAATGAGCTACGTCGTTTTAGCGCCGAGCAAAGCGTTGTGTTTGATGTACCCGAGGCACCAAATAAAGAGACCGCTAGGCTACTAACCTCTTCCAAAAAACAGATTGAAAAAGGTGACTACGTAAAGTTTAAAAACAATGAAGAGGCGTTGGATTTTTTGGCTAATGAGCTGAAATGAAAGTCGCATACTCAAAAAACTTTTTAAAACAGTCAAAGAAGCTTGCTCCGAAAACTCGTCAGCAGGTTGTAGCGAGATTGCGTATCTTTGCGCACAACCCTCTAGCGCCTGAACTGAATAATCATCCTCTTAGGGGAAAATACAAAGAGTATAGAAGTATTAATATCTCCGGTGATTTGCGAGCGCTTTATTTGACCAAGGGTGACGAAGTAATCTTTGACGTGATAGGTACGCACAGCCAGCTCTATGGATAGAGGGTAATGTTTCATGTATCAATCTCCATGCTTCAGAAAAGTATCAAGTATCATTCATCAGACTAGTTGATGGCTCGGGGCGTTGATGACTGTTTCGGTATCGTTTTTTGGTCTCTAGATTCTTTTTGATAATTGGGAATTGTTATCTGACAACTGAGTATGGTGGAGGCGGCGAGCTTGTACGCCGATGACTATGCCGGCGAGGCCCCACCAGGTGAGCGCCACAGTTTCGCTTATCCAGATAGGCCAGAATAGACCGATAATTGATACGCCAATCAGGCCGGCGAGCAAGGAGTAGGCGACTTTGCTTTTAAGTCGATAGAGCAGTAGGCCGGTGTAGCCGATGATACCAAGAAAAAGTAGCATGCCGATCCAGCCTACTTGATAGGCGATGTCGAGGTAGTAGTTTTCTATAATGAACGAATTGTCGCCGTAGTTAGAAGCAGGGCCAGAGCTGCCGACACCGTGGCCAAATGGGCGTTCTTGAATGCGATCGACTGCAAGTGATAATGAGCTTAGGCGTTGGTCGTCCGAGTCGATCTGGCTTGCTTCGCTAGGGTCACGATGTAGCAGCGTTACCTGCACAAATGTCGTATTGCGAGCTAAAATA
The DNA here is from genome assembly GCA_041740375.1 of Saccharimonadales bacterium (SeqCode). GTDB lineage: Bacteria > Patescibacteriota > Saccharimonadia > Saccharimonadales > JAGQMS01 > JBGSMB01. The sequence continues at coordinate 3,640 of JBGSMB010000056.1, forward strand.
CCTACGCTAGAGAGTACTAGAAATGCGGCCATTGCAGCCCAAAGCTTTTTATTGCGCCGGTTTATAAGTAAGAAGTACGCGAAAAGTGATACTACGCAGCCGATAAGCCCGCTACGAGATCCGGAGCCGTACAGTGTGATCGCGAACGGGATACCGAGCAGAGGCCAGGTATACCAGTGCCATTTTTTCTTTTGACCATAATAGATACCGATCGGCAGAAGTATTGCTAGATATGCGCCCAAGGGGTTTGGGCCGCTCAGAGTAGATAGAATGCGCACGAGTGACTCGTTGTTGTCGATAGTGAGGTAGGGTTTGACCGTGTCGGAGCCGTAGCCAAGTAGCGTTAAGATATCTTTCGGAAGTACGAGCACTTGCAGCGCACCAAAGACAATGACAAATAGCCCTCCGTAGAGCACGATACGAATTGCTCTGTCTTCAAATAACTTGACGTTTTGGACAAGCCTGGCGACAAAATAGCAGATGACAAAAAAGCCAAGATAACGAAGAGAAGCGATAAGGCCAGCTACTTCGACTATTGGCTCGTCGTTCCTAACTAATGCCATAAAAATGTAGAGCAAAAAGTATGCGCCTATGAGGATGCCGAGGGTGTGATTGGCGTCTTTGACTAACTTCCACTTCTTTATAATGACCACAAACATTGGGATGACAATAAGAAGGATAACGGCTTCTTTGAGGCCTTTTATGGGTAGCTTGCCGCCAAATACGGAGATCATAGCGGTGCTAATGGGGGTATGGAATGGCAAATAGGCGAGAACCGCCAGCACCACAAACGAACTAATATTGGTAATTTTGCGTATCACGTTGGTACTAGTGTACCAACTCTGACTGATCAGAGGTATAATGAATACCAGTAATTCATGAAAAACAGCACATCGACTACCTACGCACTGCTTTTAGTTATTGGAGACTTTTTGGCGATACTTGGTGCTTTCGTAATCGCCTATGTGATCCGTGTATCACTAAGCACCGCTCCATTTGTTGCTATTACGGCAAGAGACTATATTGAGTTGTTCTTGGTGCTGTCGCCGGTATGGATACTGGTGTTTGCCTTCCTCGGGCTCTATAGTCGCGACACTTACGAATGGCGATGGCGTGAATACTCACGGCTTTTTGTCGGTGCACTGATCGGTACCATGGCGATTATTACGTATGAGTTTGCAACTACCGAGCCAATTTTCCCGGCTAGGATTATCCCTGTGTATGGGCTTCTGATCGCCTTTTTGCTCCTAGTTGTTGAGCGTTCGATACTGCGCCAAATTAGACTTGTGCTCCGGCGATACGGCTGGGGAATAATCAACACGATGATTATTGGTAATGGAAGCCAGGCAAAAGAACTGGTGAAATCACTAAAAAGTGAGGTCAATACAGGCTACCGTGTCGTATCGATAGTCTCTGAACTGGAGTTTCGTAAATTCAAAGGGCTACACTTTAGGAGTATCGATACGGCACTTGCCGAGCTGCCAAAAATTGACGTTCATATGATCGTACTTACCGAATTGTCTACGGATTCTGCGCAGAACGCTCGCGTACTCGCAGCGGCACAAGAAAACCATTGTGCGTTTCGCTATATTCCTTCACAGGAAGGAATGATTAGTAATTCGATGGAGGTTGAGCTGTTTCAAGGCATGCCGATTGTGGCTGTTCATCAGACGGCACTTACTGGATGGGGCAAGCTCGCAAAACGAGTAGCGGACATTATTTTTTCTGGACTTGCCTTTGTGGTCTTGTCGCCATTCCTTTTATTCATCGCAATGCTTATCAAGTTCAGTGACGGTGGGCGGGCAATATTCAAACAACCTCGTCTAACTCGCTTTGAGGGAACTATCAACATTTACAAGTTTCGAACTATGAAGCTTGAATACTGCGGGATAACACCAGAAGAGGCCTTTGAGAAAATGGGAAAACCTGAATTATCTGCAAAATACCGAAAGAACGGCGACCATTTAAAAAACGACCCAAGGGTTACAAAAGTAGGAAAATTTTTGCGCTCTTCGAGTCTCGACGAACTGCCGCAACTTGTAAATATTTTTAAAGGAGACATTAGCCTGGTTGGGCCGCGTGCACTGGTGCCCGTAGAGCTTGAAGGCTACGCCTACAAAAGCTTATTGCTTAGCGTGAAGTCTGGGCTTACTGGGCTGGCGCAGATATCTGGCAGGAAGGATATTCCTTTTGAGGAGCGACGGAAGCTTGATCTGTATTATGTACAAAATTGGTCGTTTTGGTTAGATATGAAAATAATCTACAGAACATTCATAGAGGTTGTTTTGCGCAATGGCGCAAAGTAGGGGGAGAACAATTTTCATGTTTCATGTTTCAATTTTCAATAAGTTACCAGTTTTCAATTTTCAGAAATTTTTCAGTTCTCAGTTCTCAAATAAGGACTACATGATATGACAAACTCTGAGCTTGAGGATAGATGTTTAGCTTTTAGTATTAATGTCGTGAATTATGTAAAAGTTTCTAAGATGCATAAAGCTATCGCTGGCCAGCTTCTACGATCGGCTACTAGCGTAGGAGCAAATTATACAGAGGCAAATAATGCTAGCTCGAAGAAAGATTTCAGAAACAAGATATACATCGCAAAAAAAGAGGCAAGCGAAACCAGATATTGGCTAAAGGTGATTAAAAACACCGAACCGAAAAACGAACTAGTAGATCAGCTTATAGATGAGATATCCCAGCTAATATTAATATTTCAGAAAATAGTTAATACTTTAAATACCAAGAGCCAGGATGAAAAATGATAATTGAAAAATTAATGATAAATGGAAATTGTTAAATGAAAACTAATCCCAAGGTGGCGATTGTCACTGATTGGTTGACGAACATGGGAGGCGCCGAGAGGGTCGTTCTTGCTTTGCATACAATGTATCCTGAGGCACCTATCTTTACCTCGACTTATGAGCCGGAAGCTATGCCACTTTTTAAAAAGGCGGATGTGCAAACCGCTTGGTTCCAGCGATTGCCAAAAGTACTACGAAAGCACCAGCTACTGACGCTTCCTCGGCAGTGGCATTTTGGGCACATGAAACTGAAAGGCTATGACGTGGTGATCTCTTGTTCTGGAGCTGAGGCAAAAGCTGTACGCGCACCAGATGGAGTGCATATTAATTATTGCCATTCCCCCACTCAGTATTACTGGGTGCGCCCCGATGAATATCTAAAGAAGGATAGCGTCGGGTTGCTTAGCCCCATATATCGCCCTGGGCTAAAACTACTAATGCCTTATGTAAAAAAATGGGATCTTAAAGCTGCAACAAGACCTGACCAATATATTGCGAACTCTAGTGTCGTTCAGACAAGAATCAAGAAAATATACGGGAGAGACAGTGTGCTCGTGCACCCGCCGGTAGCTACAGAGCGTTTTGTATTGCCAAAAAATCCTAAGCGGTCGGGAATGTTGATCGCGGGTAGGCAAGTGCACCACAAAAGGTTTGACCTAGCGATACGAGCCTGCAATGAGTTGGGGGTAGAGCTGACTGTTCTTGGTGACGGGCCAGACCATGAGCGACTGCAACGGATAGCAGGACCCACGGTGCGATTTAAAACAAAAGTAAGTGACGCGCAGATGGTGGAATATATGCAAAAGGCTCTCGGGTTTATCTTCCCAAACGAGGAAGACTTTGGGATAGTCGCCGTTGAGGCTCAGGCTACTGGCTGCCCAGTCATCGCCTTTAAAGCCGGAGGCGCGCTCGATACTGTCAAGGAAAATATTAGCGGTGTATTTTTTGAGAAGCAGACTACGGAGGCGCTTGTGAGTGCGATTAAAGATTTTCAGCGTCGCCGATTTTCCGAAGACAGAATCCGCCTACATGCTATGGAGTTTGACGAGAGTGTTTTCACGAACAAGATGAAGAAGATTATAGATAGCGCAGAGAAAAGATCGTAAGGGCCGGCAGAGTACTTTTCCAGCGGGGTGAACGATTTACGAACACTGCACTTCGTAGTAGTATGTACCTGAAGGTACAAATACCAGATATCAGTTTTCAATTTTCAGAAATATAGCATTTTTCACGTAACAGCATAGATTCATTACAATGACTAAAACAAAAAAGAATAAAAAGAAAAAGGATCCCTTCTTTACTAAGAGAAGCGTTATTGGCTACGCTGCAGGCGGCGGCGCTTACTTCTGGAGCTCATGGCTCATAATTACTTTTGGCACAGCCTATATCGGGCTTTGGTGGGCGAACATAATTGGAAATACCGTTGGTGTTTTTTTGAATTATTTGGCACAGCGCTTTTGGGCATTTCCTGGAAAAAATATATTTAATTCGGGCTGGAAGTTTGTGCTGATCACACTTGTTAACTTCGTGATCAGTTATTTTATCTTGAAGTGGCTTACGGATCTTGGGGTTCCGCTATGGCTCGCGCAGTTTATATCCGCAGGGTTCTTCACGGCATGGAACTACGCTTGGTACAAGCTATGGGTCTTTAAGGATGAGTAGAGGTCGGTAATGGTAAAGAAGGGAAATACAAATCCAAATCCAACTCCTGAAGTTAAGGCGGTTCGTCCGACGAAGAAGCAGATGGAGCTACTGGCATACATCGGGGAATTCATATCTGCACATGGCTATAGCCCTAGCTATCGAGAGATTATGGCGGGGTGCAATTATACTTCTGTGGCGACGGTATCATTACACGTTAACAACCTAATTAGGCGCGGGCATCTCAAGAAAAGAGATAACTCGGCTAGATCACTGGAGATTGTAGATGCACCTATCGTTGATTCCATAACCATCAACCAAGTAAACGAGACTGAAGAAAAGTGGTTGGTACTAAGGGTTGAGCAGTTTTTTAGAATTGCCGAAGAGACGCCGAATATCGAAGAACAAAAGATTGACGAGCTGTATGTGCTGATTGGAGCGATGAAAATATTTGGATTGGACGGTGCAGCCTATGCATATATACGCCGGCTGAATGAACTAAAGAAGCGGGTGGAAACGAGTACTTACAAAGTGTAGACGGGGGCTAGGGGCTGGCAGTACATTTATCAGGTATCAATTTTCAATTATCAAATAGGGGTTGGTAGATGGTAAATAGGGAATGCGAAGTGCATGTTTTGTGAGAGACACTCTTTATGCCGGTAGTGCGAGAGAGATGGTAGAGATTGGGGGGTAGTAAATGGTAAACGGGGAGATTCGACTGCCCCAGGGTCTTTAAGGAAGGGCAGTATATTGCTAAAGATATACATTTATGTTATAATAAATATATGAATGAGAGAGAATGTGTGGTAGTTGGTATTGGCCCGATACCTCCCGAGGACTGGCCTCGAGTATTTAACGCGGTTACCGGCACACACAATACAGAGCCCCACCCGTACAGAATCGCCACTGTAGAAGAATGCGATTCGGGTAACGTGTTACGGCTTCGAATTCCTATTGGCGAAGACTATAGCTTTACTGATCGATTTCAGGTGCTTATGTCTCGTCTTGGACGAGCAGGTTTACTATAGAAGATCGGAGTCGTTTGTCATGAAGATGACTGCGATGTCACCAACGTCGTTAAACTGAAAGCTAACAACATAGTTGTTGGCTGATTCGCCTGCGAGTGCGGCAAGTGGGAAGTAGCTTGCGTAGTCGCCCGTTCGCCAATCTTGCCCTTGTGCGCTTGAGTTTACTTTGAAGTTCCATGGATCGGTTGCTGTATCTAGATACTTTAGGTCTGCAACAGCTTGGTCTGGAGTGCGCGCACCTAGACCTTCGCTTGCGGCAAGTATGACAGTCACTGAGTCGGCCATTAATGGCTTAAGGTCTGCGTATTTGCCTGAGGTGATTGCAGCTTCTATTGCTGCTGACTTTTCAACAGGAGCTTCTGTTGGAGTATCTGGTGCCGGCTCGGCAGGTTCTTCGTTCTCTGCGGCTGCCTCTTCGGCTTCGTGAGCTGCTTTATCTGCGGTGAGCGTATCTACCTGTGACTGTAGGTCATTTATTTTCATCTGTCGGTAGACAAACATTCCGCCGGCAGCTCCAGCTATTAGTATCAAGCATAGGACTATGACTAGGCCTTTCTTGCTCTTTTTCTTCTTCTCGGGTTCTGATGGCTTGATTTCCATCTTTGGAACCTCGTTTTGCTGCTTGTTTATTTCGTCAGTAACGCTCGACGGGGTCGTGATTGTATCTAATTTTGGGGCATCACCACTGCTCATGCCATCAATAGATTTATTGTTGTTATCTTCCATTTGTCCCTCCAAAAGGCTTATGTATACACAATAGTATGCACCAACACGAGCCACTTATCTAGGGAAAATTTAATTTAGTCGCTGTTCGTAGAACTTTTTGAACCCGAGGTAAAGCAGGCTTAGTGGGTATGCCAGCATACCGATACCAGGATTGAACACAAGGCCAAGTGCTACCGCGGCAAGCGTTGTTAGCACAAACCAGGTAAAGAACATTTTTGCGGTTATTCGACTGCGTAGGAATTCTGAGCCAAGGTAGTAGTAGGGGAATACCGTAACAACAAGTACTGTGCTTGAGATTAGTCCAAAAATGAGCACTACTGCGAGCCCTTCCCAGAATGGACTTGTTAATGCAAGAGGTATAAGAGACACGACCGCCGTAGCACTTGTGGCGAATAGAGGTCGGAATCGTTCGCGCAGACCCTCTACCGCTGCGTCCACCGCTCCCATGCCCGATCTACGGGCTTGATTGCTATAGTCGGTGAGCAGAATGGTGTTCTTGATGCTGAGACCTATGAGCGCAAAGAAACCCAACATTGCAAAGAAGCTAATAGCATTGTCGGTAATCTTTAGGCCTAGCATGACACCAAAGATACTAAACGGAATGGCCATAAATATGAGGCCAGGCTGCAATAGTGAGCGGAACTCGATCGCGAGTAGGATGTACATAACAATAAGTAGCGCGGGGAAAGCAATTGCTAGAGTCTTGAAAGACTCTTGGTTTTCTTCTTCTTGTCCTATGTCGAAGTCGATCGCGTCACTTGCAAGCCCAAGACTTGCTAGTTTTTCTTCATTGTAAGTTTCGGTAATTGCATCTTGAGTAAGGGTAACTAGCGTAGTTGTATCATCTGCGTCAAAGTTGGCAGAAACGGTAACTATTGGTTTGTTTGAGGTGCGGATAAACTGGTCGGTGCTTGATACTGTGACATTTGTGAGGTTGGCGGTGGTGCCATTTGTTCTCGTAAGTACTAGGCCGTCCATGTATTCGGCCATGTCGTTAGCTGCGATGAATGCGGCTTCACGATCTGTTGCATCTATTTGCACCACAAATGCAACTGATGGTGGACCGACGTCTGACTGGCCGACTTGCGCGGTAGCTTGGTCGAATTCGGTATTGAACTTATTCTGAAGCTTATCGACAAGTTCTGGTGAGGTCACATCCCTCTTTGTATAGGAAATGATCTCGATTGATTGCGTTGCATCCGATGCTGAACCGGTTGCGAAGTAAGAGCCTTGTACGAAATTGTCACCTAGTTCTCCGGCAATAAGGGCGTTTGCAGATTGGGCGATTTTCTCCGCATCGGTAATTTGGGTGCCGTCAGGGAATTGCAGAGTTACGACAAGACCATTTGTGTCTTTTGTCGGAGGAAAAATATTAAAGACCACATCGCGTGCAATAAATACACCTGCTACTAAAAAGGCAAAACCAATTAGTACTGCAGTTGAACCTACGGCAAACAGTTTTTTCTTGGAGTTTCTAGCCCAGAGCATTGGGCCTGCGACAAAGTTGGCAATCTTTGCTTCGAAGCCTTCGGCGAAGTCTGAGGATGCTTTTTTGCCCATTTGTTTCTTGTTGAGCAATATGTATCTGGCGAAGTAGGGAATAAATACTAGCGCGACGATGAGGCTGATGATTAGTGCTGAAATGATAGTAATTGGGACTGCCCGAATAAAGCTACCCAGTACTCCCCCCACAAATAGAAGCGGCGCGAAACACAGAGCTGCTGTTGCTGTTGCGGCGACCATGGCTCTAGAGACTTTTGTGGTCGCATCCCTCACCACCTCGTCTGGTTTGGTATGTTTATGCCTCGCTGCGTCGATCGCTTCTACCATAATTATGGTGTCATCTACGATTAGCGCCAGCGCTAGAATAATCGCAAAGAGGGTAATGACATTTAGCGTAAACCCAATAAGGTAGATGAAGCCTAGCGTGAAGAGAACGATTGTGATGAGTGAAATGACGGTGATGATCGAAGCCCGAATCGCGATAACAAGAGAGCCAACAATCAAGATAGCGAGTAAGCCTTCAAGAAGGACTTTTTGCAATTCGGCAAGACTATCTTTAATCTGTATCGCATAACTTGCGCTCACCGCGGTTGAGTAACCCTCAAACTCACCAGATGCGTTTAATTCATCTAGCGCTCCTCTAATCTGCTTGTCGAGTTTAATTGCGTCTGCGCCGTCAACTGCGGTAAAGGCGATAATAGCTGAGTTGTAGAATGATGATTCATTGTTTTCTCTGATGCCGAACTGATCAAATTTTTTCTGAATTGTAACTGCTTGTCCATTGGCTGGGTTCACCGTTTGTTCAAACGGATCCTTTACAAAAACATCTGTAACTAGCGACAAGTTTTTTGCCTTTAGTGCATCTGCGGCTGCCTTGGCTTGCTCGGCGACTTCGGCAGTTGTGGCTGATTGATCTAGGCTGTAGAACGATACAGCAAGATCTACTTTGTCGACATCGGCACCAGTTGCGCCAAAGTACGGAACGTTGAATTGAATACGTGCATCATCCGGCACTTGGTCGGAAGACTCCACTGCCTTTTGCAGCGATGCTGCTGCCTCTTCGGCATTGGTTCCGTCTTTGTAGACAGCCGTGACGGTAAAGAAGTTGCTTTGGCTTTGCGACGATACGCTACTGACGTTTGGTTGTTCGAGCGCAATTTGCGAGACGGGTTTCGCGACCTGTTCGTCGACTTTTGCAGGGTCGTTTACGAAGTAGGTACCACCGACAACTACCAAGGGAACATTGACGCTTGGGAAGCCTTCTCTTTTCAGAAGAGTCGTATAGGAGAAAATGCCGAATAGCATCACGGCAATCCAGAGGAGTGCAGTTAACCGTTTTCGTTGAAAGAAAAATACAGTTACTTTGGGGAGTAAATGATCTTTAGGAGGCTTTACCTTTGCCGCCGTGGTCTTGCTAGGTTTTTTCGTGCCAGTCGATTTTTTGGCCATGTAACACTCTCCTTATCGTATTACTTTTATCGTAACAGATGAAGGCGCGATTTCACTATACTAATTGTAGTATGTTGGTGTCCGGATCGACTTTAGCTTAATTTTGCTTCGGTTTTATCTAGTTCTTCTTGCGAGGCGACCATTTTTACGGTGATGTAGTTAATAAGCGCATGCATTCCGAGTGCAAGTAGCAGGTACATGAGTATTGCGAATAATGCCGACGCACTAAAGTAGCCAGTTTCAGAAACTGGTACGAGAGGGAATATTCCTCGGAACGGAGCAAGGAATATATTTGCAGTCTTGTAGACAAATTCCACAAATGCCGTGTCGGGGTTCGCGCTAAATAGAAGCAAGAAAAATCCTGTTGCCAAGAATGCGCTTGCGGTTAACGCGTAGGCGTATACCAAATAGGTAAGAACTCGCGACCCTTTGATGAAAAGTAGCTTGGTACTGTTATTTTTTTGCTTATCTGCCATTTTACTGACCTCCTGTTATTTCTGCATTTAATTGTAGACCAGAAAATAGTTATTTGAGATTTTTTCTCTGCCCGGCTTCTTCTAGCCAATGCACAAAAAGTTTATGAAGCGTGGTTGCGCTATGTAGGTCGCCTTCTTTTAGGAGTCTTTTTGGTACTTTAAGCCGCTTTGGATGAAGGAGAATTGCTTCAGTCTGCCATCCGCCAACACCGCCATGATTGCCGACGAGTTCTTCGAAAGCGTGCACTTCGCCAGTTTCTGGGTTGTAGGATGAATTGACTATTATATCGCCAGCAAGTTCCATGGTTGCTAGTTCGTAGAAATCATCTGCGGTAGTGTGGTGGAATCCTTCAAGAGGATTGGTCCCTACAACTTCTTTTGTTTTAAGATTGATGGAACCATTCACGTTTTGACATAGCGGAATTCCCTTATCGTCTCGAGTAATAATAAATCCAACTCCTTTTGTTTCAAGCAAGCCCTCAATGAGTCGAGGGTAATGAGATTCGATGACACTTCTTGAAGCTAGCTTTGGTAGTTTTGTGAGCCATACTGTACCAAGGTTACCTGAACCAGTAACAACAGATAGTTGCTCGGTTTTCTCTTCGGATTCTTTTTTAGATCTACGGAGCTTATTTGAAATCTTTCTGGCGATTGACCCGGTTGCTCCAGGTTTTGTTGATTGATTTCCTAGTAGATAGGTCGCACCGCTATATTGCTCTGGCGGCGCGGAGTCTTCGACGACGAGAGTATCTTCTGTTAGTTCAGCAACAAGATCCTGAAGCGATCGACCGTTATGCAGTTGCTTGAATGTAGTTCCTTGACTTTGTCCATGATCTGATACGAGAATGATTTCGTAAGGCCTGGGAGCTAGTTTTTTTGCGCCCATTAATATACCCACCACTTGGTCCAAGCCTCCGAGTGACTGCAGTGATTCGGCGCGGGCCACACCAGCATGATGGGCAATCTCGTCGTAGTCCAGAAAATCTACGTATAGACTATTGACCCCTTTCATCATGTTTTGCACCGTGATTGTTAGCTGAAGGTCACGTAGCAGCACATTGGTAGCGGCGCGCAAAAGTACATAGCTCCCGCCTCTGTGGATCCTTGGCTTTACGTTTTTTGATACTTGCTTGCGAGCCTGGTAGATTTCTTTCACAATTTCTGCAACTGAAAGAACAAGACCTCTCATAAAGCCATAAGGAGTAGAGAAATAGGCGGTGTAGTCTCGCATGGCGTGAATAGACTCCTTGTCCTTTTGGAGCTTACTCATGACCATGATATTTTTCTTTGCATCTCCAGAAAATAAGTTGCCGACACTAACACCATTATCTGCGAGTAGGCCCCGACCATTGCTGACGCGTTTTTCGATAATCGCAGCATCATGCGCTTGATTAGCGACCATTAAGCGGCCTGCGTCTTTTTCGTACCACCTAAATGCGGGAATGTTTTGATAGTTGCCAAAAAGAACTCCTGCTTGGGATATCGGCGTGGAAGAAGGAATTTGGGTATGCCAAGTTTTGAACGAATATTCTTCTTCAAGTATGCCGGCTATATTTGGCAAGTTGCCGGCTTTTAGCTGCCAGTCAAGCACTGGGGCTGGAACGCCATCAAGCTGGACAAAGATAAACCCGGTGTCGTTACTCCTCTTTACATCGCCGACGTATACGCGGCTCATTATTTCTTTCAGAAAAACGTCACTTGATTTTGATAAAAATACGCTATCGACAATTGTCATGATAACGGCAAATAGCCAAGCTACCCAAAAGCCACCCCAGAATCCAGACACATCCTCAAACGGCATAATATATAAAGCGATCCATACCAGGAATGCATGACCAAAAAAGCTAATAATAAGGATCGCGACTGCGCCCAAGATTCTGGTAAAGAAAGAAAATAGGGGACGTGTCAGCCACTCTAGGATGCTAAGTAAGACAACAGTCGCGGCTGCTGGGATAAGTCCGACAAATGAAACGTCGGGTACTAATGCTGTTGCAATCGCAAGAGCTACAGCGCTCAAAAATAAGTGGAACGAATAGCTTTTAAAGTTGGAGCGATATTTATTTAACACATTTGACATGCCAAAGCCTCAAAGTTAGTAATTGGTAAAACTATACAGCAATGAGCGATTATTTATTAATTATTTGACATGTATGAAGTGCCCAGCTTGCGCATGGTTATGGTTCGCTTTAAAGCTAGGAAAATTATCTAGTAATCCACCTCTCCAGTATTTTTGCTATCTAAGAGTAGAATATTAATAAGATGAGCGATCGACTTAAGTCATGGGTATTCGTAATCATTCAAGCAGCACTACTTGTTTTATTGATATTCTTTACTAATTCAGTAGCTAGACCGGAGCCTCTTGTTATTTTGATTGGCAAAGCCATTGAAGCTTTAGGCGCGGGCATCCTACTGGCTTCTTTTTATTACCTACGAAAGTCACTTACGGCGTTGCCGCTTCCTAAGGAGGGTGGCGTTTTACAGGTTCGAGGACTTTACAAGTATGTGCGCCATCCGATGTATCTTGGTGTTTTAACACTCTCTCTAGGAATTGCCATTTCTGGAGGTACGGTCCAAAAATATATTCTAGTAGTCGGGCTTCTTATTCTATTTATCTTTAAGGCGCGATACGAAGAAGAGCTTTTGCTGCGAAAATATCCGGGTTATAAGAACTACAAGGAACAGACTCCGCGATTTTTCCCGAAGCTTTGGTGAGCTATAGCTTATAGGTCGCGTTAACAGTAGTAGCGTTTATGCCATTTACTACATCTGAGTAACCCATCTTTACTAAGATCCCCATGGCTACGCTCGCGCGACCGCCACTGCGACAATAAACAACTAACTCATCGTCTTTAGGTATTTCGCTTAGCGTACCTTCTGATAGTTTTGAGAGCGGAATGTTAATAGCACCGGCGACATGGCCGGATTCGAATTCACTTGGTTCTCTCACATCAATAAATATTCTTTTCATAACTTCTCCTTATAATTTGTATATTAATGTAAATCATTTACATTAGCAAATAAAAGTACTATACTGGTCTCATGAGCACTTCAATTAGACACCGAAAG
>JBGSMB010000057.1:0-14211 GCA_041740375.1 Saccharimonadales bacterium (SeqCode)
CAAGCTCTACTTTGTCTTGACCTAGTACTTTCTTCTGTTGGAAGTATGCCACTAACCCACTAGTTAGCCAATAGAGCGACAACGCTGCGGCTAGTCCTACAGATATAAAGAAGATCATGGCGGGAATAAAATAAACCATCATACGGCTTACCGCGGCGCTGACTTCAGCCTGATCGGCTTGCTCGCCGGTCGAGCTTTGTTTCATGATTTGGCGAAGCGACTTCGCGTTCTTATCGGTTACCATCAACTGCTTGCTGGTCAGATATTGAACAAAGGCACTTGCAAGCACGAGAGCCATTGCCCCCCAGACAATCGTTCCGTTTGAGTATGCCTTGCTGCTAAGATCCACCACTCCGAATAAAGTAAAGTCTAGCTTGCTAATATCTGCCGCAAGTTCTTGCATGCCGGGCAGGTTCTGAACGAACGGGTAGGAAAAGGTTACTATCGACTGTGGATCATTAACTATTTTTGATATCCCTGCATAAAGAGCAAGCAATATTGGAAGCTGCAAGAAGAGTAGCCCAAGCGAAGAGAACGGATTAACTTCCCTTTCTTTATATAGCGCCATAGTAAGCTCAGATTCTTTGGCTCGGTCGCCTTTTGTCATCTGTTTAATCTTTTTAAGTTCTGGCTGGAGCTCGCGCATTTTCTTGGTGCTATGGAGCTGCTTTTTTACAAGCGGCCAAAGCGCCAAACGTACGAGTATCGTAAAGATAATGATGGCGATGCCGAAATTATGACCCGGTAATAGTGCATAAATTAGCGTAAGAACATTGAAAATTGGCTGGACAATAAATGTGTTAAACATGGTCATTCAACTATACCACAAGAGGTGGAGTTAGTCTTTTCTCGTGAATTCCTCGATAATCCTACGAACCGCGTTATCTAGCTCTTCGTGCGGCAAGTCGGCCACCTTTTCATCAAATACGGTTACCACTATATCTTGGTTTGTTAGCCTGTCTTGGTAGTTTCGGAAAAGTTCGTAGAGTCGACGCCTGATTCTGTTTCTGATCGGTGCGCTCTTACTCACCTTTTTGCTTACTACGACGGCTACCCGAAACGTGTCGTGGCGATTTTTATCCACGACCTTGGCTGCAAAATATTTTGAACGAAACGTTACTCCTCTTCTATATACGAATAGAAGTCCGTTATTTCCCTGAAAACGGTTTTCTTTTTTTAACATTTAGAAAACCCTCTTTACCTGGAGATTTATTTACTAAGTCGTACTCGACCTTTAAGTCGGCGAGCTTTCATCACGTTTTTGCCTGCACGTGATCGCATTCGCTTCATAAATCCGTGTACTCGTTTAGCTTTTCGCTTTTTTGGTTGGTAGGTTCGCTTTGGCATTTGTAGTTATTATCCCTTATTTCTGCTTAAAAGATTTGTGATTTTTGAAAGATTGTAAAAAGCACAAAATTTACCAACAGATTTTAGACTATTATCCACATTTTTACTAGTGTTATCCCCAATTATGTATCTATAAAAAAATAATGTGCATAAGTTTTTATCTGTTAGGCGAAAAAGTACTGGAAAAATAAATGTTGCTTAAAAAACTGTGGAAAAGTCGCTAGACTGCTATATAGTTAAGAGCAAGAAAACAACAACTAAAAGACGTAGCGGTGGTGCAGAGTGATGGTTGGTAACAAGAGAGGGGCTATGCAAGACGACACGTTGTGGCAAACAGTACTCGGGGAGATCGAAGTCGGTCTATCTAGGGGAAGTTTTGTTACTTGGTTTAAGAGCACTCGTCTTATGAAGTGCAACGACGAAGTTGTCGTTATTGGTGTCCCTAATATTTTTGCAAAGCAACAGCTCGAGGTGAAATACCGTCAGCTGATTGCAGATTCGTTGCAGAAAAACGGTGTCTCCCCCTCTCGACTGGAATTTAAGATCCAAACGTCTGTACTACCAAGACGAAGTGACTCCGACACAATTATCCTTAATCACTCTACGTCGGCCCCTGCATCACGCAATACTCCCACAAGTATCGGCCACGCATACCGTCAAGGTTTAAACGAACGATATACGTTCGATAATTTTATCGTAGGCTCTGGTAGTGAGCTCGCCTATGCAGCCTGCCAGGGTATCTCGGCAAGCCCCGGTACAAAATATAATCCGATGTTTGTGTATGGCGGGGTTGGTATTGGCAAGACGCATTTAATCCAGGCTGTTGGTAATGCCGTTTTGGCTTCGAATCCAAACGCAAAAGTTGTCTACGCAACAAGCGAACAGTTTACTCAGGAGTTTATCGACGCGGTACGTTTTAAAAAGGTGTCTGATTTTGCAAACCATTATAGGAGTGCCGATGTACTGATTGTTGATGATCTGCAGTTTATTGCGCAAAAAGAAAAAACTCAGGAAGAATTTTTTCACACTTTCAATTCGCTGCACCAGGCAAATAAGCAGATTATCTTAAGTAGCGACAAGCCGCCGCATGCGATTCCAACTCTTGAAGAGCGTCTCAAAAGCCGATTCGCCATGGGAATGACCGTCGATATGCATGCACCCGACTATGAAACAAGGTGTGCAATTCTTAAATCAAAATCCGTTGAACGAGGTATTGAGCTCACCCAAGACGTCCTTGATTATTTGTCCACTCATGTGCAAACAAATGTGCGAGAACTTGAAGGTGCACTCAACCACCTTATCGCTTTTTGTGAGATGCGCGGACTATTACCCGACCTGATGATCACGACGGGGCTTTTTGGAAACACACGAACTCGACCAAAACATTTAACCTCAAAGATTATCGTCGAGAAGACCGCGCGTCATTTCCAGCTGCACCTCGATGACATAACAGGACCAAAACGCGACAAGGATATTGTCGTACCTCGCCAAATAGCGATGTACCTACTTCGAAGTGAGCTCCATATGAGCTTTCCAAAGGTCGCAAGCGAGCTTGGACGCAAAGATCACACGACTGCCATACATTCTGTCGAAAAGATTGAACGTGAGCTCAAGTTTGACGTAGACCTAAAACACCACATAAGTGAAATAAAGGAAAAATTGTATGCTTAAACTGTGGATGGTGCGTGGAAAGTTTAGTGGACGCGTAGTGGTACAAAAATCTGTTCTATCCACATCGTCCACAGAAAACTTTTTTGTATTCATAGTCGCATCAAAATTGTACTCAGTCTGCGCACAGATTTTCCGAGTAGTTATACCCGTAAAAATAACGAAATTAACAGATATAGTTGCTAGTTTATACCCTGTTTCCACAGAGCCTATAACTACTACTACAATTATATATAAGGAGACAGTATGAAGCTGCAAGCCACCCAAGAAAACCTACACCGCGCATTAAATAACGTAGCTCGAGTTGCTATCTCTTCACGTAACCCGCTACCCATTTTGAATAATGTATTGCTTCGAGTTGTCGACAATCGGCTTACTCTTTCGGCTACAAATCTTGAAATCGGTATCACTGAACATATCGGAGCCAAGGTAACCACACCAGGCGCGCTCACCGTACCAGCTAGATTATTTCAAGAATACATTGCTTCTCTACCAAGCGGTGTTATTGATCTGGACATCAAAGACAACAAACTACATATCAAAACTGGTTCGTACCAATCAACAATTAACGGTGTCGCTGCAGATGAATTCCCTGTTACTCCTACGATTGATAAAAAAGAAAGCTGGAAAATTCCAGCCCGTGAACTAAAGAAAGGACTAAGTCAGGTTATCTTCGCCGCTGCAAACGATGAAACTCGCCCTATACTCACTGGAGTATACCTACACTCACATAATGGACATCTTTACGCGGTCGCTACCGATAGCTATCGTCTAGCAGAAAAGAAGTTGATGGCCTTTAAAGGAAGCATCAACCTCCTTATTCCTGCTTCTTCCCTTCAGGACTTGCTTCGAATAATCGCAGATTCTGATGGTGATGTGGTGGTGTATGCCGATGGGCAGCAGGCATTGTTTGAGGTTGGTGATAGCGAACTAATTACAAGACTCCTCGAAGGCAATTACCCTGACTATAGAAAACTAATACCGCCCACTTTTGCCGTAAGTGCGAATCTTCAAAGATCTGAATTTCAGAACATTACTAAGGTGGCTAGCTTGTTCGCACGTGAAAGTGCCGGTAGTATCATGATTCGTTTCGACGAAGATTCCGAAGTTGTTTCGATCGCTTCAGTTGCTTCACAGTTGGGAGAGAATATTTCAAAAATTGAGACAAAAGTAACCGGAAACGGTGACGTCTCGGTCAATTCACGATATCTCATTGATGCACTTAACGTGTTTCACAGTGAAAGTGTGGCGTTTTCCTGTAACGGCAAGGTTGAGCCGTGTGTAATTACTTCTGATGAAGAACCGGATTATCTTCACGTCATAATGCCTCTTAAGAGCTAGCACTTCAAACAGTTACAATAGTACGTATGTCAGAGTTACTAAAAGCAATTACATTGCGTCAATTTCGTTCGTACTCTGAATCGTCGTTTGAGTTTAGCGATGGCGTCACGATCATAATTGGCCCGAACGCAGTTGGAAAAACCAATCTGCTTGAGGCGGTCTATGTGGTGAGCGCGGGTAAAGGCTTTCGCTCGAGCAAAGATAGTGAAATGTTGGGGATCGATAAAAGCTGGGCAAGGTTAGATGCCGTCTACGACAAGTCAGAACGAACAGTAAAATTAGATACATCTTCAGGAAGACTACAGAAAAGTTTTATTGTGGGCGATCAGAAGAAAGCTCGCTTGCAATACAGCGATATTCGCCCAGTCGTGCTTTTTCAACCAGATGACTTGCGGCTTGCCACCGGCTCTCCTACTAGGCGCCGACACTTTATCGACACGCTTTTAAGTCAACTTGAACCAAGCTACCGAAACGACATAAGGTCTTATGAACGAGTGCTTGCTCAGAGAAATAATTTACTTAAGCAATCAGACAGAATAACTTCAGACCATCTTTTTGTTTGGAACATTCAACTTTCGGAGCGGGCTGGCAAGATCGTGAGAGCACGCACAAACCTCATAGACCGTATAAATAAAGTGCTCTCGCCCGTCTACTCTGAAATAGCCGGAAAGCCTCATAAGGTGAAGATACTATATGCAAGTAGCTTACCTGTAGACGATTATTCAAATGCTTGCATGAAGAAGCTACAAGCTGATATTGCGCTAGACAGTCGCACAGGCACTACTCATACCGGACCTCATCGTGATGACTTTGAAGTATTGATCGACAGCAAGTCAATGAAGCACATAGGCTCACGCGGGGAGAACAGGACGCTGTTGCTTGCTCTAAAGATAATAGAGCTGGAAGAACTGGCCAGCAGGCACGAGACGGCTCCTCTGCTTCTCCTGGACGATGTATTCAGTGAGCTTGATGGCTCTCGCAGGGCTCTTCTCACAAAATACCTGCAAAAGTATCAAACCTTGATTACTACCACCGACGCGGATGTTGTCGGAAAAGATTTCGCACAAGTTGCGCGAATTATCTCCCTCGAAGCTAGTTAAGAATTTCGCCTTCAACGATCGCCGGGTCAGAGGTGTCTTTTCCGCTCGGTGTCCAACTTTCGCTCGCTTGAGCACTCGCTGGAACATCAGCAAAGGTTCTATATTGGATGTCATAGGTTTGTACAGAGTCGACCGCCTTTATCCATTCTAGCGCGGACTGCTTCGCCGTGTCGTTTGATGAGGTAATCCAAACGGTGTACTTAAGCGCTCCTTCGACAGAAGAAACAGAGTAGTCGATTCGGTAATCCCCTGCTTGATATGGAAGGTAGGCGAACAGTGGATTTTCTTTTACGAGATCGTTGCTTGCATTTATGGCTTCAAGCTGACCTACAAAGTCTCTCCATTCGGCTTCGTTCTTTTTTGCGAGGAGTTTTTTACCGGCTTCATTTTCAGGGCTCAGCAGCACCCCGTACTGAGTAAATGGTTTACCCTCTTCTATGGTTACTTCAATTATTCGAGTTGTGAAATTTTTAGCACTGACTGTAATGGATGTTTTGCCAACAGGAAGGTTAAATCGAGCGGTTTTGGAAACTTTTTTAGTCTTGTCGTCGTACGATATCGTTGAGTTTATGGGCGAGATACTTAGTTCAAAGTTTGACTCCTCGGTTCTTGAAAGAGCAAAAATTATTGCAAAAAAGACTGCTAAAAATACGCAAACTAACAATACAAAAGTTCTTCTACTTGGCATTCTATTCATGATTTGAGCCTCGCAATTTTATACGTTGAGCCTGCTGCGTCATTCGGATTGGTGGCGTCTATGGTTGCGTTCCATAGAGTAGCTGGTACGTGGTTACCCCAAGAGGCTTCGGCAACGTTATACGGGCTGGAAGAATTTTGTCCAATAAAGATTCGAATATGACCATCTTTGATCAACACGTCACCAGGTTGCGCTAGAGCGGTGTCGGTAAAAGGAATAACGTCGTACTTCCCCGAGCCTTCAATATAGCTCATCTGCAGCGACGTGCCGCGTGCCTGAAATGTTGGGTCTGCGCCACTTGCTCGAAGTACGGTTGCAACATAAACCCCGCAGTCGCTGAATGCCCAGTTAGCTCCATCGCTATCGTTTCCCTTGTTGAACTGTCTCGCTGCGGTTACGTATGCGGGTTTTGCATCCTGCTCACCTATCAACGCCCCGGCCGCCCTAGAGAGCGCTCCACACTGCCCTGGGTCTCCGCGCATACTACACGGACCGTTGTTTCTTGTTGCCCGAATGGCTTCAACCTTCTCTGTTTCAAACCAAGCAAAGTTCAGGGCTGTTTGAACAATATTTCCGCTTACCGCACCAGGACCACTCGTTGCACCAGCGCATTCGCCGGTTTCGACTGGTTGAGTAGTCGCGCCTCCCCCAGAAAGCGACCTATATATAAAGTCGGCACGCTTGTCATACTCTCTGGGATGAAGTTGGTCAGGAAAAGTATAGCCACCGTTCTGGGCTTCAGTCCGCCAGTCAATTACCTTGAAGTTATTGTCGGTTGCATCAATTTCAGCGAGTACATTATTGAGTGTATCGAGGTTAGCTACTATATCTGATCTTGGTGCATATATATTAGTCCAGAATATTCGAGCGTTCGGGTTAAATGAGCGAATTTTCTCCAACATCAGATCAACATTAGTTTTGAAAGTGGTCTCGTTGTCGCCAAAGTTGTTTGTTCCAAGTCCCACCAGTACGGTATCTGTATCCACAGGGAAATTTACTTTTGGTACAGAGTTTTGGATGTTTATACCCGTCTCGGCTTCGATGGGAAGCGCCAACTTATTACCAATAAGCGAGGTTAAGCTTGCTTCCATGCCAACTGTAAGCGAGTCGCCTATAACGTAAATCTTACCGAATGCCGAAGATTCGGTCGCACTACCTCCATTCCTAATTCCAGCAGGTACGGCTCCACCACCACCGCTAATCGGACCCCCTAACTTTACGTAAAAAGGTACCGCGCCAATTGCTCCGTTTGGCCCGATGCGGGTGTCGCCTGAACTGCCTGTGTCGATTAATCTTTGTGCCGCCGCCGCAGCTTCATCAACGGTGATACTGTCATCCTTAATTTTTGCGATCATATTTGTGTGCTGCCCGTCGTATTGATTCATGCCATATGCATTCCAGTTCAAAAGTGCATCTGCGTCATTTTGGTCAACAACCACATTTGCCTTCTTGGCATTGTAGAATGCTAGTGTTTTTGCGACATCCCCCCAACCGTTGTAGTAGGTAAAAACTTTTTGAAGTTCAAGCAACGAATGGTTTTTTGCCCACGCTAGCTTCTCTCCCTTAAAATACCATTCAGCCATGATGCCTGTTTGTCTATCAAACTCCTCAATGCTTACCGTGGCTGCTTCTGGAAAAAAATACGAACCTCCAGTAACCAACGAATACAACTGCCATACCCCTTGGCCGTTTGAGGGGTTTCTTAAAGATAGTCCAGTTTCTCGGTAGTGCTTGGTTGCAAAAATCTGCCATGGTATGCCGTAGATTGCTGCATATTTTTCATAGACAGGTCGAAGAGTTTGAATTTTTGCAGTTGTTGCCGGGTCCAGGTCGGCACTAATTGGACCTCCGATCGCTGCAACAGCTGAGCCTTCAGCCGTGCATCCATTAGGGTCATAAAACACGCTATCACCAAAGATTGACTGCACTTCTGTGGCGGACTGTGCCTTAACAATCGGAGCAACACCAAATTGAGTGAAAACAACCATAACTAGTAAAAGCGAAAGTAGTTTTTTCATAAGCTATCCACCGGTTGGCGATATGTGCCAAGCCTCACAGCCTCCGCTCGTTGCTCTTATTTCTCTACCACCTGCTCCTGCTCCGTTGCATTGTAGTAGTAGACCAAAGTTTGCAGAATTATCACTCACCCATTTAATACACGGATAGGTCGGCAAAATAATGTTAATGAAATTGTCGCGACCTCTAGTGCCTCTCACAGACGGCGAAAACGCACTCCCGGCAGAGTCATTGCAGGCAATATCAACCGCTGTACCAAATTGATGGTTGGAGTTCCCCGGTGTAGCTGCAGTACCAGACCCTGCGGCTGCATAAAGTCGCTCTTGTTCCTGCATGCTTCTCCAGCCGCCAGAACCATTCATAGTATATCCAGCCGCCTTCATGGTTGTGAACATCTGGTCATAGGCGCTCGCGGCTATCGCGTTAATTCTTACGCCGTGTACGAGGCACAGCTTAATCTTGTACAATTGACCACCTTTGTAGCCATCAGCGACACCAATTTCTGATACGTTTGCATTTACCGGACATGGTAGATTTGAAGTATCTTGAGCTTGTATGTCTTGCCCGGCGACTAGCCCAGTACTGACAGGTGTTTGCGAGGTAGATTGTTGTGCTGCCGAACCAAGCCCACCATCTGCCTCATAACCTCCAGATACGTAACCAAGCCCTCCTTTCACTCGTTCATCGAGGAGCGCACAGTTGTAAACTCCAGCTGCTTGAGCTTCTGCGGTGGCGTTGTCTGCGGGAAGCGCTGCGTAAACTTTCTCCCAGAAAACATCAGGGTTAGTGAGAGTTGCCTTATCTCTTGGAACAGCCGCTGGTGCATTCGTGGCATTTTGGAAGTAGCCTGGTGCAAGCGGATTTAGATCAATACACTCTTGAGGATAATCATATTTTTGTACTTGGCCCCAATCAGCTACCGAAGATGCGTTTATGCCAGAGTTGGTTTGAGCAAAAGCCGTACCGCTTAGCGACTTCGCAAAATTATTCAAGCTTTGCATCGGGTCGGCGACATTCTTTAGTCCATCGCTCGGAGTGCTAGTGATCATGGCCATCAGTGCATTTGAAGCAAAAGACTTCGGGTTAGAAAGTGAAGCGATACGGTCGAATGCCGACTGTGTTTGTTCGTTTTCTGCCTTCCATTCGGCGGCGAGTTTATTGGAGTACTCGGTTGAAAGCGTCGTTGCGGCAGCAGCTCCCCCTTGGCGAGCACTTGCTTCTGCGCTAGCAGAGGCGCCAAGCAGCATGTAGTTTAACTGACCGGGGCTTGTTGGCGTGTACTTTACGCCTGCACCGGCGAATTCAAGAGCTTTCGTCGTTGCGGCAACGGCAACATCCTCAATCCTTGCAGCCCCGCCTGTTTTTTCCAGCACAGCGTTTACTACTTTGCCAATTGTAGCATCAGAAAGTGCATCTAACTTGCTAGAAACAGCATCAACTACATCACCGATTATCGGTACGCTTTTTACGCCATTAACTGCGGCCGCTATAGGACCTAGAATTTTTCCGGCAGTGTTATTGTAGGCGGCTTCAATCTCTTCTGCGCTACCCCCGTTAAGGCCATCGTCTGGGCACAAGAATTGTACGGGCGCGGCTTTCTTCTCGGCCTCGGTAGATTCTGTGCAGTATGCGTCTCGTGTGAGTGTGCTCTGGGCGCTTACTGTATCGCTATTGCCTTTACGACCACCACTATAGAGTATCCAGCCTTCACTTTTTTCGGCTCCGTCGAAGAAACTCATATATTCATTTATCTGACCGTCCCGTACGTTTACTGCGGTTTGCGCAAATCCAGAAATACCGCTCGCACTTTCTGTGTTCTCAAATAGTGTCTCCGTACCACGAATGTCTCCGGATTTCATTTGTGATAGGGCGATACCCATTGAGGCAAAGCCGGCCATATACTGCGCTCGTCTTGCATTGACCACAAAGCTACTTAAGGTACCGTTACTAAAGAATTCATGAACCTTGGCCAGTTTTTTCATTGTTGGCCATATTTTTGTATAGATATTTCCTATAACTGAAGTTATTTGCTTTAGAAAAGCCTTTCTTATGCTCTCTGCCGCCTCGTCGCCAACTGCACCCTCGGCTTGGTCTGCAACCTCACCACCAACTGCTTTTGAAGTCGCATCTTTAAAATCGCCTGAAACGTCTGGATCTCCCGCGTTATTTATCGTATTGCCATCCGCGTCAGTGTCTGCGTCTGGCGCTCCAACTTGCGCAGTTCCGGTGCCGGTTTTTGCGTCTTTGGAGGCAGGGTCGGACTTGCCGGGGCAAGGATTGGAGCCAAAAACACAGCCTATCAGCTGGCCGGTTTTGTTTTCTGGCAGTACTTTTTTCATGATCGCCAGCTGAATACTTGTTTTCTTTTCGTCAATTTTGTCGCGCGTGCCGGCAAAAAGTCGCCAATCGCGCACACCGGTCATGTTTTGGATATCTTTCCGAAGATGCCGCCGCTTAAATACTTGCCATGACTTGGTATTATCTTTTATGACACCTCGAATCGCCTGCCTCGCCACTTTATCGTTATTGAATAAAACTCCTCCACCAGCACCTCCACCAACAATTCCGTCTATCCTTCCGTCGAATTCGTTCATCAGCCTCTCTACCTGATTAGCGTTTAAAACGCCATCATTTGACGAATCGGGACCAAGATCTATGCCGCTCAAAAGGTCGCCCGTTACAATTTGTTCATTAATATATAGCATTGCCGGCTTAAAGCGCTTTGTGCCGTTTTCTGTAGTTATCTCTGCGGATGTAAATCGAATACCGCTCTTTTCAAATACCTCTTGCTCAAAGTTACTTGCCCGCATAGATCGATACCAGTCGCGTACTGGATTGTCGGTATCCACCCTGTTCGCTCTGAAATAGAGCGTATCTGCGCCGGGGTTTGTTTCGCCGTTTAGTTCGGTCATCCGTAACTTTATATATGCCTGCACCCATCGGTCGGAACGTCTATCAAAGGAGGCGTTCAATCTAGAAAAAGTTGAGGCTTCGATGTTTTGCATAAAGTTTTCGATTTTAAAAAGTCCTAGCAGATTCGGCAAGAACGCACCAGCAAATATTATTGCCGGTAGGCCAACGGCTACGAAAGTGACAATTCCTCGCCTCGCTTTTTTGTTCTTGAGAAGCGACGAGGCATTGGCGTTAATCTCGCTTATCTCGTCGTCGTTATAGAAGCCCTTTAGTTGTTCGCCGAGGCTCCTTTCTTCGCCAGACTCGGCGCTCGTTTTTCCTTTCTTGTCTTCTATGGCGCCATCATAGGCGCTGTTTTCCAAGTCCTTTAATTCTTTGTCGGAGAAGTTTTTGTCGATGATATCACTAAACTCATCACGCTTTTGTTCTGGCGCTTCTTCCCCTGGAGTTAATTGATTCTCTCTTTGTTTTTCGTCTTCGTAGACAGCCATGTCTACCTCTCTTGGTTATGCTTTAGTATAACATTTATCCCTGCAAAGCAATCTCGCCCTGCGGTTGGTTGAATTCGCCGGTTACTGCTGGAGTTGGAGCTTGCCCTGGGGTAGTTGAAATAAGCGATGTCTCGGTTGGGCTCGGCAGAATTTGAATATGGACGTGGTTTTGTCCTGCAAAAAAGAGACCTTGGCCGACGGGGAAATTGCTCAGACGTTTTCGCTCTTCGCTGGTCAGCTTGAACACGTCAGCGAGTACGTCTACCGCACTCGTTGATTGCTTAAGGAGTATTTGCATGGATGCGTTTGCGACAATAGCCCGCCCCATACGAGAACCCATGAAGTCTTCCACGTCTTGAGTGATAGTGGTAATACCAAGGTTGTATTTTCGTGCACGCTTGGCAAGACTAAACAAGAAGTTGGCGGAGTCTTCGTATTTCATGAGCTGCCAAGCTTCGTCGACTACCAAGATCCGTCTCTTTTGATCGGCCTTTGTTTTGTTCCAAATATAGTTAAGTACGATATACATAGCAACCGGACGAAGCTCGTCCTCGAGATCGCGGATATTGAACACAACCATCGGGTTATTGATATCGATATTGCTTGGCATGCTAAATATGCCGGCGAACGTACCGGTAGTGTACTTACGAAGTCGCTGAGCAAGCGTCGGTCCACTCCCACCCATGTGAAGTAGCGTGTCATAAAGGTCCGCAATTGTTGGCGGAGCCGCGCTATGGGTCAGTGGGTCATTTGTGATTCCGGCCTTTGCGTACGTTTCGATAAGCGCCGCATCTAGGTCTGCCTCTTCTGAAGGAGCTAGAGCTCCGGTCGCAGCGGTTGAGCCATTTGCGGCTTGCATGGCTTGAGCCGCCGCACCACCCATCATCAAGCGTAGTAGTCCGTGGAGTGTAATGAGGTTGCTACGCAGTGCGTTATCGGCTTCGTCGGCGTCAACGACTTGCGGAATGTCGAACGGGTTAATGCGTGTACTGGAGTTCAAAGACAATTTCACGTATGCCCCACCAACGGCATCGCACATCTTTTGGTACTCGTTCTCCGGGTCGATTATGAATACTTCCGTTCCCATCATAAGGCTTCGAAGCGCTTCTAGCTTCACCGTAAAGCTCTTTCCTGCTCCAGATTTTGCGAATACCACTGAGTTGCCGTTTTCTAGGCTAAATCGGTCAAAAATAACCAACCCAGAGTTGTGCATATTTATGCCGTACATGATGCCATGGTCGTCGGTTAAGTCCGAGCTAGTGAACGGGAAGCTGGTGCTGAGCGCACCTGTGTTCATGTTGCGACGAATCTTAAGTTGATCAAGAAATTGTGGCATGATGCTGTTGAGACTTTGCTCCATTTGCGTGGTGGCCGGCTTGCTATACACAAGTTGTTGGCCAAGCATTGATTCTACCTTGTGGGTAATAAACTCCAACTCCTCAAGGCTTGAACCATAGATGGTGAAATAAAGTCCAAAACGGAAGAATCGTTCTTCTCCGACTTGAAGTTTGTCGCGCATTTCTTCGGCGTCAATTATTGCAGCTTGCTTAGCAGGGTCACGAACGCGACCTTTTTCGCCGTCGATCTGGATACCCGCTTCGAGCTGCGATACTTTTTTGCGCAAGTTTTCGAGGACAGCCTGAGAGTCCACCGGATAGATAAACATGGACATATCCATTACTTCGTCTAGGTTAATCATGCCGCCAAGCCAGCCGGTGTAAATTTGCCGAGGATAGCCATAGACATAAAATGTGCGTGCATAGCGAGTACCGATTTGGAAATAAGTACCAGAAAACTCTATAGAGCTAGGTGCGATAAAGTCACGGAGCGCCGTGACGCCCTTCATAAATGCAGCGTCTACCTCTTGCTGTTCGCGCAAGCGTTGCTGCTCGGCAAGTGTGACCGGATCAACAGGTGGCTGAGATTTTTTACCAAAAGCCACTTAAAAACCTCCAGTTTTATGTATCATTTTCCATTTTCCATTTTCCAATGTGAATACGGAGCCAATCGCATTGGCGAGAAATGAAAAATGAGAAATTTCTGAAAATTGAGCATTGATAATTGAAAATTTCTGCATTATTGTCCCATCCCCGGTTCAAGGTTTGGTTGTGGCGCAGCTCCCTCGCCCTTCGTAACAACTGGCGCAGTTAGATCAGCAAAGTTTTTGAGCTGTTGTCTAGTTGCGGTGTCTGGGTTGTATGAATCGTAGTACAGTTCAATTAGCTCTTGAGTGTCGAGAGGAAGCGCCTGGACGCCGGTTTGTAGCAGTCCTTGAAGTACGGCCTGCGTGCGGTTTCGAAGCTCAGTTTTACCCTGCTCTAGTAGCGCTTCGTTGATCGTGACATGCTGATCTTTTTTACCAAAGACACTCTCCATAAAGCCACGTGTCGAGCCAGCGATCGAGTTGTCGTCTGGAGGTGTTGGGAAAGGAATGGTTACGTAGAAACGCTTGTCCATAATGTTTGCTTGCTCGGCGACATCTGCGATGAAGCTAATGTAGTCTTCCATAAGCAGCGCAAGCAGCATGTTGTCGTGCTCAGACCTAATTTTATCGAGCTTCTGAATATATGGCTTAAGGTCAACTTTTTGCGAGTGTATAAAAATCTGAATAGGAAAATACAAAGAGTTTAAGAAGCCC
>JBGSMB010000058.1:0-8099 GCA_041740375.1 Saccharimonadales bacterium (SeqCode)
ATTACTTTTGCTTTATGAGTAGGCTCAGCATGAACCGCAAGTTTACTCGAACTTGATTGATTCGCGTAGAACTCTTCCCATACCTCATGTTTTTCACTGTCCGGAAGCTGTTGATAATAATCATGCCAGGCAACTTGAATGTCGGCAAAAGGCTTTCCGCTTGCCATAAGCCTCGACATATACTGCTGGTGTTTCGAATGGACACCAACCGCCTCGACTTCTTTGATCTCTTTTTCAAAATCTGGCTCTACTTCGTACAAACCTGTAAGCTTTGTACGGATTAAGTCAACAGCAGGGTCTTTTTGTTCGTCTGGTTCGTCTTTCATAACAGAAGTAGTTTCACTAGAGATAGTATAGCAAGATTCTTGGCTCTCCCTAAGGGTCGTCGTATACTAGAAGATGCTTACTCTGGGCGAGTGGTGAAATTGGTATACACGCCAGACTCAAAATCTTGTGAGCTTTAGCTCGTGTGGGTTCAAGTCCCACCTCGCCCACCACTAAAACAGTCGGTCTAAATGGCCGACTTTTTTAGTGGTCACGGGACTTGAACGGGCAGTCCTGTGGACTGGCCCGGTCCCAAAGCCCCTAGAGCTTGCTCGTGCGGGTTTTACGAAGTAAAAGGCAAGTCCCACCTCGCCCACCATTAAATCAGTCGATCTTTATATGATCGGCTTTTTTAGTTGTTGTGGAGCTACCAAAAAACACTTGTCTGATGATTTTCCTGATGATTTGTAACCATGAAAATATTTTGTGCATATGCTGCTACTGGTGAAGATCTACCGCTTGTGACTGCGCGAATGCGAAGAGTAGTTGATGCCTTAAATGAGCAAGGACATGAGGCTTATTGCAATAGGTTTGACCCGATTGTTGATGAATTGCAGGCAAAAGATGACATAGAAGGAATTTTCAAGAGAGCCTTCGAGGTCATGGGTCAAAAAGAAGCTGTTGTGGCTATTGTGACATCACCAAGCAGAAGCATAGGACAGATCATGGAGCTCGGCGTTGCTCTCAGTCGTAACCTGCCGTTCTATTTATTTGAACATAGCTCAGCAGTAGGTACAACTTACCTGCCGCGACTGGCAGTTAAAAGTTTTGCATGGGACTCAGAAGAGGAACTAGTCGAGCGACTAAAGCAGATTTAGCCTAGTCGAATAGTCTGATTAGAGACGAGGCAATGCCTTCAAACGCTTTTTCTCGGTGGTGAAGCCATGCTACGGCTGATGCTACTGCGGCCTTCGTTCGCCATACATCAGTTACTTCTGGATAAGCAGTTGTAATGATTTGACCGTTTTTTGAGAGAACTAGTAGCTCTGCATGTCTTGTGATGATGGTTGCTTCTGGGTTTTTGCTGGTAAATTGATGTAGCCGTTCAATAAATACCAGCAGATCCATGCTTGAGGTAAAGGCGTGTTCGCTACCTACTTCACGCGCATACACTTGTAGCTGGCCAGGCGCCAGTACCAGTAGCGTATTTGGGCGCGTTGACATGAATTTTGATTCTTGTTTGTTGTTGTCAAACGCGTCTCTAGTTATCGTAAGCGGTCCATTGTAGGTTCGTATAAAATGAGAGATTGCAATTGTTGTCTCACTGTTGCGATCAAGATCTCCGATCAGCAGCGCACCATCACATGCCGCAGCAGCAAATATCATAGGTTCAATTGCACGTGCACTAAAACTACCAGCTGGTGTTGCAGGTCCATACACCATATTTGGTATATGTTTTGTCAGTTTTCGTAATGGTTCGGGAACGATTATGCGAGCTTCACCTATGCCGTGCTCGACTGCAAGTGAATACGCTTCAGCTACCGCATGAAAGCTATGACTACTTCCACCGATCACTAATAGCGTCCCGGCCTGATCTCTTCGCTCGGGTCGCTCCCACTCCATATCTGGGTATAAGGGGTTGTCTGGAGTCTGTTTCTGCCAATAACTATGCATAGTTCTATGGTAGTCGGTAAGGGGTAAATGGTAAATAGAATCACATTATTCAAGCATTAGTTTTACATTTTACAGTTTTCATTGATAATTCATACGTCACTTAATTTTTTAACCGTAAGTCTTACATTTTATCTAAACTTATTTTATAATATAGTTTGTATCCATGGTGGATGCATTCGGGCTCGCCCGGACGAACTTTGAAAGGAAGTTATGGGCCAGTTGCTCATTACTAAGTACAACTTCAGAGATGCCAACGAAGGGCTCTCAGCGCATGTGAGAAGCGAGTTGGCTCGCCGAGCCAAGCGCACACATTTGGCGGTAGTTATGGGAATCCGATCGGGTACTGAATATCTCGGAATGCATTCTGAATATTTCGGTGAAGTGAAGGAGTGGGAAGATCAGTACGATTTGATTGCTCACGACAAAGCTGTACTGACAGCTCGAACAGGCTTACCGTCGCGCGACGTACAGTTGCTTCATCCGGAGTTGCTGGAAAAAGGCGATACCAAGTTCTGGGGAAGTGCAATCGTAGGCAACATCATCGTCGCCTGTAGTGGTGTCGAACCGTACTTCGACGAGATGTTCGCATGGCAGTACGCCTACGCCATACGTGCCAGCGTTCAGCATGATTTGGACAAGCTGAACGGTGCTCGCAGAAGCGATGGCGTCAATTTCTAGCCCCGAATCTAGCTTGAGAGACCCTGGAGTCCTCGCTGGGCTCGGGGTTTTCTCATTTATAAGCATCTCCTCAGGACATCAACAATCCTCTCCCTGCGTAGTTTGTTGTTCAAAAATACAATTTTAAAAAAACGAACTGTATGAGCCATTTTTATTCCGAAAGAATTAAACAAAAAAATGGTGAGTTTTCGTTTTTATTGTATTTGTTAACAACAACTACCAGAGACTGAGGATTGTTCGTCCTGAAACGGTTTTGTCTACTTTTGCCGGATACAAAAGTAGAGATTGTTTTAGGATTAAGAAACCAACCTAGGCGTTGGTCTGCTTAAGCTCGTAAGTACTGCCATCTTTCTGTAAACCATACACAACATCTTTGCGCTCTACAACAACCATCCAATCATTTTCGCTCGCAGCTTTAAATAGTGCTTGGTTTGGGTTAAATGCAATCGCTTGATCCACCATCTTTAAAAGCGGTATATCGCTACTTGTTCCACCGACTGCCATACTACCCTTTAGATCCAGATCATATTTAGTAATCAACGCTTGCAGTATCTCGTCCTTACCTTTCTTGAGACGTTGGATATCGCCGCCTATGGTTTCATCTCCTTTGAAGAACATGCCACCCACCGATAGATCAAAACCCATTTCGCGAGTAAATATATCGACTGCACGCATTTCGGAAGAAGATATAGCAATCAAAATAAAGCCGTGTGATTTTAAGTTTTTGACGAGCTCTCTGGTATATACGTAAGTATGGCTAGGAGAGCGTTTTGCAACGGAAGTCACCACGTCTTGGTAAGCGTTTACTGGTAAGGTTTTCAGGTGTGCAAAAATAAGGTCTGCGGCTTTTTCCTGATAGTCCGGGAATGACTCGTCGGATACTTTTTGCCGAAAGTCATGCAGGTATGTTTCCACTTGATACCAAGGGCCAACGCCTAGGTGCCCTCTCGCGACCAATTCTCGTGCGATAAGTTGAAGTAGGCTCGTGCGCGTAAGCGTGCCGTCGACGTCAAAAACTGCAAATTTTTTGCCCATTGCTCTTATGGTAATCGGTAATCGGGGGTTAGTAAATGGTAATTAGAGTTTCTAAAAGTCATAAATGAGAAAACCCCGAGCCCAGCGAGGACTCAGAGGTCTCTCAAGCCGGGCTTCGGGGTTGGTAATCAGTGAGTGAAAAGATCTGTCTTGCTCAACTCGATTCCATGATTGATGAGCCTCGACTTGATCTCGTCGAGTGACTTTTGGCCCAAGTTCGTCAAGCCGAGAAGATCATTTTCGCTCCTCTTGACGAGGTCGCCAATAGTCAGAATGTGACCTCTCCTGAGTGATTGAAGCGGGCGCTCCGACAAGCCTAGTGTCGCAAGTGGCATCTCAAGAAGTTTTGAGATGTCAGTGTTGTCATCCATCGCCCCACCTTCTGCCTCAAGGAGTAGTTCATCGATGACATTCCGCAGATTGCGGAGAGCAACCTGATCTTGCTCGTTGCTGATGTTTCGGCCGTCGAATGTGACAGCGATGACTTCCTCGTCATCGGTCTGGAGCCGTAGCTCGCGGCCACTGAGAAATTTGATGATCACATAGGACATCGTTTTTTCACCTACCTTTAAAGGATCTCGTGTCGAAACACGATAAACACCACTGTGGTGCCTATAATAATATTATAGCATGATATATGACGAAGTCAAATATTCACTCTGTAACTGCAAGAAAGTTTGAGTAATCAAGCACTCTTGTAGTCCCCAGAGTTTATCCTCTTCTGGGGGACGAGCTTGTTCTTATTTGAAACTTCGGGTTCTGACCGTGACTATTTCATCTTCGGTTCGATGCCATGGAGACGCATGAAGCGCACTACTTCACTGTGGCCTCCACTGGCATGCCTGGTTGCGTACAAGATTTGATCTCTTGTTCTCCTGCTCAGGTCGTCTGGGTGCCTGATCCCCTCTTTTCTCAGAGATTCTCTGGTGGCAAACGACAATGTGTCGAATGAATCTGCGGGCATTTCTGCTCCCTTCTCTCAGGGTAAGTGTGGGCCTACCAGTTGATAATCATTCGGTCTCCATTTTTTGCGAAGTCGAGCATTCCATGACCAGGGCCAAAGAACAGATCGATCGCAATGTTTGGCAAAAGACCGTTCTCTACCAAGACGTACCTCATCCACTCAAATAGTTGATGGACTACGTCTTCCGGGCTAGCTCGCAGTCCATCCACAGATTCGGTGAACTGGATCTTGAGCCAAACATGCGGAATGTTCAACCCCTCTTCGAAGGCAATCATCTCCACCTGTACAGCCTCTTCTGGGAGGTTATCGCCCATACCAAGCACTACAGAATTTTCTGAAATCATTGTCGGCAGCGTGTTCATAAGCCGAAAAGCATCGGTGTAGAACGACTTCTGGTACTTGATCGTCACGAGCGGCATTACATTCACCTTCCCGCTGCTTGATCGATGTAGGTCTTGATTTCGTTCAGCATGAAAATCAGTGAGCCGAACGTAACAACAATCCATAGCACTAACAGTTGGACCGATCCTCTTCTAGAGACCGTCAACGTTAGCATATACATACCAAACAACATAAACATTCCGAATGAAATAGATAGCCCCAAAACCCTCTCCTTTTAAAGAACGAGCATTCATTTCTGAACGCAAGAAACCACCATGGTTTCATATACATACTATACCATAAAATATAGTTATGCGTCAAAATAAGATTCTGTTTACCTCAAGAAAGTTTGAGTAATCAAGCACTCTTGTAGTCCCCAGAGTTTATCCTCTTCTGGGGGACGAGTCTCTCGAAGTTCATGGTGATACTTCGATGACAAAGCTTGAAAGCCAGATCAACATCAGTGACGACACAGTGACCAGTGAAGCTACTATCATTGCATGCTTTGGTGTGTGACCGACGAAGCGAGACATCAGGTAGAGCATCAGCCAAAAGACTGACAGCCAGATGAACTCCGGTATCGTAAACCACAGAAGCATGGCTACTCCCCTGTCTTCTTGTCGATGTAATCCTGGATACTGGA
Organism: Saccharimonadales bacterium (SeqCode); assembly: GCA_041740375.1. Lineage (GTDB taxonomy): Bacteria > Patescibacteriota > Saccharimonadia > Saccharimonadales > JAGQMS01 > JBGSMB01. The sequence goes on from JBGSMB010000058.1 coordinate 5,640, forward strand.
CAGCATAACGCCCATTGACGCCATTGCAATCAAGTAATAAACGATTACCCAACCACCTTCAGGGTTTGTGACAACCATTGCGAAGATGGACGCAATCATCATTGCCCCTGCAAAGGATGCAAGTTTCATTGGAGCCCTACTTTCAAAGAACGTACGACTAACATGAGCTAATCATAAGAAGCCACCATGACCCCATAAATATATTATACAAACAAATGTACTAAATGTCAATATACCTGAACGTGGCCCTACCTACTAACTACTAATCCCTATCCCCTAATCTCGATACTAACTGGGCAATGATCAGAGCCTATCGCATCAGGATGTATCTCGGCAGTTACTATGCGTTCTTTAAGAGCCTCACTCGCCATCCAGTAATCAATACGCCATCCGACGTTACGCTCACGCGCACCACTCCAGGCGGTCCACCACGTGTAGGCATCTGTGCGCTCTGGGTATTTCAAACGGAAGGTATCAATAAAGCCGGCAGAAAGCATCTTATCGAAGCCTTCTCGCTCTTCGATGGTAAAGCCGTGTTTGCCGACGTTTTCTTTGGGTCTAGCTAGGTCGATCTCTTTGTGAGCCACGTTAAAATCTCCTGAGAATAATACTGGCGCATCGAGCTCTAGCTCACGTACATGATCGAGAAATGCCGGATCCCATACTTTGTATCGTAGCTCCAACCTCTCTAGCTTGTCTTTGCTATTCGGCGTGTAAACGGTCACGACCCAGAAATCTTCAAATCGCGCACTTAACACTCTGCCCTCTCGAGTTGGGTCACCGAACTTATCCGGAAAATCATAACGTTTTAGTACTGCATCAGAAAAGCCATTTCGTACTTCTCGCGGCTCTGTTTTGCTAAATATTGCCGTGCCGGAATAACCCTTTTTCTCAGCGCTGTGCCAGTACTCTTTGTACTGCGGTAGATCTATCGGCGACTGATCGGGTTGCGCTTTTGTTTCCTGAAGACAAAGCACGTCTGGGTCGTGTTTTGCGATAAAATCTTGGAAGCTTCCTTTGTTCCAGACCGCCCGTATGCCATTTACATTCCACGAATACAGTTTCATTAAGCTAAGTATACAGTCATTAGCTTAAAACGTATTTTGTCGGCTCAGTATGCCGTTAAGTTCACCAATAATTACACCTCGAGCATTGCCGGTGAAATTGTGATCCGCCTCTACGCCTTTTATGGCTAAACCTTTAGTGCCCTTAAGGTTCAAATAGAGGTCTTCATGGATGAATCGATCCTGGGCTGCATAGATGATTTGTATCGGCTGAATATCAGCGTACTTACGCATATAACCAACCGGATCGGCAGATTCGGACTCTAAAAATAACTTATCAGATACGCGAGTTGTTTTGCCGCTTCGACGAGTGATTTCCCAGTGAGATCCTTTATGTTGCGCTCCTGGGTGCGTCGTGAAGAAACGCCTGAAACCGCCACCGTTTTTTAGAGGAGGAGCTAAGTAAGTTACTGTTTCAAATGAAGGTTCTTCGGCAAATGAAGCAATCGTGCATCCCATAGAATGTGCAACGAGGTGGAGCGACAGTGGTCGAAGGTTATGCTTCGCCCACGCAACAACTTGCTGTAATACAATTGCTTGCTCAGAAAGCGGTCGCAGTGTTTCGAAAACGCCTTCGTAATAGTGAAAGTCAAATAGTACGTAGCCAAAATCTTCCGGTAGTGACTTAGCGATGTCGTGGAATAGTCCGTCGCTGTCTCGACGTACATCGAATCCGTGTGAAAATATGACAATTTTTTGACCAGGCTTGTACTCTCCTTGGATGCGACTATGGTCTGTAAGCATGATGTCAAATTGGCTCATTCGACCAGCCCTCTTTTCGCAGCTCTTTCAACATCACGTTTTTTTATAGATTCGCGCTTGTCGTATTTCTTCTTGCCTCTACCGACGCCCAGCACAACTTTTATAAATCGGCCCTCGGTGAGTATTTTTATCGGGACGATACTTTTGCCCTGGATCTTGGCAGCGTTTAGCTCTTCTAACTGCTTTTTGGTAACGAGCAGTTTGCGAGCGCGTAATCGAGTTTCTTCTGGAAGGTTTACATGATTTGTGATCAACGGGTTAATCTGTAGGTTATTCAACCATAGCTCGCCGTCTTTGACGGTAGCGAAACTACCGCGCATGACTGCATGGCCCATCCGAAGTGACTTGGTTTCTGCGCCATTAAGTACAATGCCCGCAACTATTTCGTCTGCGAGATCGTAATCAAATCGAGATCGTTTATTAGCGATCTGCTTTGTTTTTGGCATTTTCACTCCACCATTGTACTAGAGGTAGTGAATATTGACAAAATAACATAAAATTGCTATAATATATTTATAGTGGCGTTTTGCTGCTATCGTCACTTGAAATCCCTATTCCCTACGACACCTTAGAAGGAGGTGGTCTCTGTGTCCAACGCAGAGAAGCTCGGAATCCATCGGTCAGTCGGCTGGTT
>JBGSMB010000059.1:0-3557 GCA_041740375.1 Saccharimonadales bacterium (SeqCode)
CTTGGGAAGTGGCTATGGATAAGACGGGTGGCTACCTATACTCAAGAATGCTACTCGGTTTTATTTCTGCAGTGGCGACATTTATAGTTTTAAGTGTTATTGGAACGCCTTTTGCGTTACCGCTCGCGCTTTGGATGGGCTTTATTTCACAGTTTATCCCTGTTGTTGGTACCTATATCGCTGCTTCCGTACCACTATTGGTCGCGCTACTACAAAGTCCAACCCAAGCAGTAATTTTCTTGATTTTTGTTGTGTTGTATCAACAGGTCGAAAACTATCTACTAAGCCCGCGCATTACCGCGCGTACAATGCAACTTCATCCTGCTGTTGCGATCGCTGCAGCTATCGCTGGTGCAACTATAAGAGGACCGATTGGCGCGATTTTGGCGCTCCCAATTGCCGCAATCTTACAGGCAATTATCGGAACGTATCTCACGAAGCACGAAGTTATAGATGATGATTCAGATCTACTTGCCGAAGAGGAACAACAAAAGCCAAAAAAAGATAAACAAAAATCTTCGCAGGGGGCATAAATTATGGAAGTTATACTCCTGGTCCTCCTGCTCATTAATATTGCATTGATTGGTTATTTGGTACTGAAACCTAAAAGCCATCAAAGTGATGCATTTGGGCTTATCAAGCAGGACTTAACAGGTATGAATAGTGAGCTTGTAAAGTTACGCGAAAGTACTCAAAAACAGCTAGAAACGAGCATGGATAAGTCACAGGCGAGTATGAACAAGCAACTTGCTGCTAGTGCAGAGTTGGTTCGCGATGTGACAGAGCGCTTAACAAAACTTGACGAGACGAATAAACGTGTTGTCGATGTTGCAGACGAACTTCGTTCTCTTCAAAATGTACTTCAAAACCCAAAACAACGCGGTGTTTTGGGTGAGTTTTATCTAGAACAAATTTTGGCAAATCAATTACCTCCCGGGTCGTTTGAACTTCAATACAAGCTTGCAGACGGATTGATCGTTGATGCAGTTATAAAGCTCGATGGTAAGTTACTTCCAATCGACAGTAAATTTTCGCTAGAGAATTATAATCGTTTGATTGATGCTAAGGGTGAAGTACGTACGAAATACGAGAAAGACTTCAAAGAAGATTTAAAACGTCGAATCGACGAAACCGCAAAGTATATTTTGCCCAAAAAAGGCACACTTGACCAAGCTCTCATGTTTATTCCTAGCGAGGCAATCTATTATGACTTGCTTGCCAACAAAGTCGGAGCAGGAGGGGTGAACGGTCGCGATCTCATGCACTACGCCGCCGTTGATAAGCATGTGACCATAGTCGGACCGAGTACTCTTTCTGCGATGATGCAGGTTATTGTACAGGGACTTAAGTCGCTTGAAATACAGAAAGATACCGATGTTATTCGTAAAAATGTCGAACAGTTAACAACTCACCTAATTAAGTACGACGCATATTTCAAGAAAGTTGGAAATTCGTTGGGTGCGACAGTCGGTCACTACAACAGCGCGAGCAAAGAGCTTGGCAGGATAGACAAAGATATCGTAAAAATTGCTGGTAGCGAATCTGTAATCGATCCACTCCTCATCGAAAAACCACTCGCCGAAGACGACGACTAGTCGGACAGTAGGTCAATAATCAGTGCCGCTGTCCAGGAAAAATTACTGGCGCCTAAGCCTCGCCCGTCGATAGGCGAGAAGTACTCGCTTGCTCCTGCTCTGGCTACCATGTCGACAGTCTTGAGGGCAAGCTCATCTGCAACTTCTTTGTTGCCGTTTCTTTTGAGTCCATCGATGAGTAGCCAGTTGGTATTGACCCATGACGGGCCCTGCCAATATCGTTCTGCAGAGAAATACTTTGAATTCATTGGTACGCTCGGTACAGGGTGGTTGAGCCAATATTTGCGGTGATCGGTTAAAAGTTCGACTAGCCGTTTTGAATGTTCTTTTGGAATTCCGCCTGCGTAAAGTGGCGTGAGTCCCGCAATTGTCTGTTCTGGGAGTAATTCATGAGTAATAAAATCTCGACTGTAGTACTGCCCGGTGCCGTCATCCCAAAGTTGGCTCAGTGCCTTTTCGCTCTTCTTCATTGACATCAGAAGATCTTCAGGAAGTTTTACTCTCGCTTCGTTCGCAATTTTGCATAGAATCTTATTGTTGCGGATAAGCATGCTGTTGAAGGAGACATCTTCAATGCAGAACAGTGATCGATGAAGTATTCGTGAGATGTCCCACTGTTTTCGTCTGAATCGACGGATAACATCCCAGTACAGAAGCGCGTCGATATTAGTCATCCGCTGTCCCGGTGGAGCATGACGCGTATCCCTTCTAACTACGTTTACTATTGAATCTAGACGAGACCATTCGATGCCTGCTATCCACCACGGTTTACTATGTTCGTGCAGCTGCAATAACCACGGAGGGGTGCTATCAAGGCCTGTTTCATAGGGGTGGATCTGTAGCGTTAGACCTTCGTTGTGAGGGTCGCGCTCTTCGTAGAGCCACTGATGATGTTTTACTAGTTTTGGTAGCAGTTGTTTGAACCACTTTATACGCTCGGTTTTTCCAAGTTTTTCTCCGACCAACCAAATTGCTTGAGCGATAACTGGAGGTTGCGTGATGCCGCTTGTCGAATGAGTATCCGGGCTATAAGGGGATACCCAAGAGCGCCACATATCTCTATCTAATTTGTAGCTTTTAGACGGGTTGAAAATAATGTGTGGCAACATGCCGTTTGCCCATTGTCCGTGGAATAGAGAATTGATCTCTTTTTGAGCCCGACTAACATCAATATGTCGAAGACCAATAGCTATAAAACAACTGTCCCATAGCCACTGATGAGGGTAAAGGCCGCTAGCAGGCTGCGTATGATCTCCGCGGTCATTTTGCTCAAGAACTTTGACGCATGCGCTTAGGAGGTCTTCGTGAGTTGACATACTAACTCTAGTATAACGGTTATTCTATAGTTCTCTTTAGCGAAAGTTAGTGAACTCAAGCGGGAAGTCAAAATCGGTGTTTTTTAATAGCTGCATGACCGCCTGTAAATCATCTTTTTTTGCACCTGTCACACGGACTTCTTCACCTTGAATCTGAGGCTTTACCTTTAGGCCACTGTCTCGAATGAGGGCAGAAATCTTTTTTGCCTTTTCCTGATCAAGTCCTTTTTTAAAAGGGACCGTCCAATACATGCGAAGATTGGTTGTCTCTGGTTCTTTTGAAACATCAAATGTTTTTTGGCTGACATTTCGACTTGCCGCTTTCTTGCGAACAATGTCGATGATCGCATCTAAGTGAAACTGCGTGTCACCAGTTATCTTGAAACCAGTTTTTTCAGGTAGCCATTCTATCGAAGCGCTAGATCCCTTGAAATCATACCGAGCAGAGATCTCTCGACCTGTCTGGTCAAAAACGTTTATCATCTCTCCTTTATCGAAATCGGAAACTATATCAAATGAAAATTGTGCCATAGTTGTAGTATACCAGACACGTTGTTGACATAAGCAGTAAGCCTATGTTATAGTATGTGAGTAATGAAACGAAATAACTCTTATCAGTTCACGAGTCTCCAGACGATGTCTGGTG
>JBGSMB010000060.1:0-5984 GCA_041740375.1 Saccharimonadales bacterium (SeqCode)
TTCGGCTTTGCAAATTCACTTATCGGTCTTATTGGCTTCGCGGTGGTTATAACCATCGGGGTTGGCGTGTTAGCTGGCGCAACATACAAAAAATGGTTCTGGGTAGGTCTACAACTAGGTACAATTTTTGGAGTAGGCTTTGTTCATTGGCTGTTTTATAACAGTCTCTACAATATTGGCGCACTTTGCCCTTACTGCATGGTTGTCTGGGCTGTCACAATACCAATCTTCTGGTACACACTTCTATACAACTTGCGTGAAAAGAATATAAAAACACCTGATAAATTACGTGGTGTTGTTGGCTTTATGCAGCGACACCATATAGATATTCTCGTTGTCTGGTTCCTTGTATTGATTGGTCTAATTTTAGAGCGTTTTTGGTACTATTGGTCGAGCTTAATCTAGATATTGCAAATTTGATCAGTTTAAGAGATAATCACCCCTGTTGTTTTTATGCAATTAATGGGCCAGTAGCTCAGCTGGTTAGAGCACCTGCCTCTTAAGCAGGGTGTCCCGGGTTCAAGTCCCGGCTGGCCCTCCAAAGATACCTAAACAGATACCGGTTAGTTCCAATAGCAACATCTCTGTTCTATTGCCACTAATTTGTATCTGTTATTTCGTTCAACTCTTCTTTGGTCTTAACTTTTGATATAATTATTTCATGAAGGTAAATAAAAAAGATTTAGTTTTACTTGGTATCGCGTTTATTTTTCAATTTCTTACATCGCTAATCAGTGGCTTAATACCTAGCAAAGTTTTACCAGGCAACTCTCTGCCAGCGAACGGTTTTGTTGATTTAGACCTAGTAAATGTTGCTAACAACGAGGTTCTCATTAGAACTAGTATTATAGGACAAGTAATTACTGCTATTGGAATAATATTTTTGGGGGTAATGTTATATATCGTCCTCAAACAAGTCAGTAAAAAAATCGCCATATTCGCTTTTGGTCTCTACATTCTAGAGGCAGCACTTCTAGCGGCAAGTATGTTGTGGGCTTTTCATCTACTAGCCATCAGTAGCGCATTTGTAGCTACAGCCGATAATGCATATCTTCAAGTTATGGGTAATGTAGCATTTCAAACTATGGGCTTCGGAATGACACTAGCATTATTACCATTTTGCCTTGGCGGAATACTTTTTTACTATCTGCTCTACATATCAAAGCTTGTTCCGCGCTGGTTGGTAATTTGGGGATTATTGGGGGCAAGCATAGTACTTATCGCTACGCTATTCACTATATTTGGAGTCGCCGTACCTGTGGCAGTATATGTGCCATATGTGCCGTTTGAATTAGCAGTTGGGATTTGGATTTTATACAAGGCTACCAGCAATAAAAACAGAGCGTGAACTACCCCTTATTTTAGTTGCTACCGACAAGACTATGGACCTCCAAGTAAAATTACCTCACTTTTGTGGGGATTTTTATTTTAATCGATGACTGGCATCTGCTATTTAAGCACTCTCTCTTTTTGCTATAATCCATCAATGTCCTTTCAAGCATACTTAGATAATATCGAATCAAAAACAGGCAAGACGCCAATCGAATTCATAGAGCTAGCAAAGTCCAAAGGCTTTACCGAAAACACTAAGTCTGGAGAAATAGCTTCTTGGCTAAAACAAGATTTTGATCTTGGTCATGGCCACGCGATGGCCCTGGTGCATGTCATAAAGAACGGCTCTACAATTAGTGACAAGCACGTAAACAATGGTAGACCGCACAGCGATGATAGCACCGAGCTACGACTTTGACAGTATCAAAAACAGGTAGCTGCTTTGTACGACTCTCAGAGAGGGTAATACTTCTCCTAAAGACTAGAGGTGCAGTACTTGCACTTTTTGGTAACTTTCGGAATGTCGCTGAGACACTTCGAGAACTTTTTCTCTGAGGGACTCTCGGGAGTTTTATTTCTCGCTGTTTTTTTCCTGAAATTTATTCAAAGGTTTTACTGCGAGGAAAAATATGGCTGACCTCCATTAGCTGCAATTAGTGGGGTGATAAATTTCCGACGAATCCATTTACTACAGTCCGAATGCAACGCCAACGGCGAGATCAACAACATTCCCTTTCAAAATAAACTTCATAAATTCTTGCGTAGTCCCTTATAAAGTAATGCACTTGTGATATACGCGTAGCCTCTCCTAACCTTAAATTCACACAATTTTTCTAAATCTATCTGGCCGCAGGATTTATCACCATCTTTACAGTTGATGGGCTCCGCCATAATATAAGTTTACTTAATAATTATTCTGCTCTAAGATTAAGCTAATGTCTACTAAACGTCGTGGATTTACAATAATCGAAATCCTTATTGTCCTTGCGATTATGGGTGCTATTTTACTGATTTTATTTATAGCTGTGCCGGCATTGAAAAGAAGTAGTCGTAACTATCAAAGGCGCGCTGACGCTGCTTTGCTATTATCCTCAGTTTCTACAAAGTTTGCAAATGACGGAAAATTCTACGAAAAATCATGCAATAACATATCTGCGAACTGTTGGGTTACTGGTGAGAATCTTGCTTTTTATGATAACGACCCGGCATCTGAAACTAACAATGTTTCATATTTGTATAGAAGTTCCCCATGGGAAAATGAAGCTGCTGTTCTTGACGGTGAAATACCCGAAACAGAACCAGCATTAAGTACCTTTGATCCAACACCGGCAGCGTTCCCCCGTGGGTATGCCTACAATAGAGTCTCGATCAGGACGTATACTAGATGCTCGAAAGACCCCGATAGATATGGTCATTTTACCTCTATAGATGCAATAGAAAGTGACGCCGCAATTCAGTTTTTGATCGAAACAGCCGGCGGCTGGAAGTTGCAATGTTACGAAACTTGAGTATATAGTTTTTGAATACGTTTTTATACGTAAGCTTAGTTTAATTAAACCGTCTAAATTAGATTATATTTATGAATGACAAAAAATACCCTTATATTGGAATATTTATGCTTTTAATAGTAATTGGCTGGTTTTTACCAATTGATAACTACACAACCACAAAAGGCTGCCCTACTGAGCCAACACCAACCAAGAGGCTTCATTTAATTCTTGGTGATTCAATACAAGAAATTGAGAACGGTGATATTGATCCGCCACCAAATGTCGGTTGTTCTGAAAATACTAAATACGTGCTTTACATTCTCTGATAGAAGTCACAGCAGCACATACCGGAGCGCTTTAAAGTATGTTATGAGCTCTTGCTTGGCTGTTGATCAGATAGCGTCTTCTTAAATAAGAGCAGTGGTAAGGCTACGTTTCCAATCACTGAAAAGATCCAAACGATTAAAGTAGCGATTATCCAGGTATTTAGGCCTGTAATGGATATACCATCGCTGACAAAGTTGGTTATTAATAGGCCGACGAACGTTGTAACTAAGGCGATTCCACCCATAAGATAATTGGCGTTCTGCAGAGCTATTTTTACAATTAATGGTCCGAGTATAGCTGTAGAAAGCGAGAAGATCGCGACCGCAATTATGAAGGAAACTCCACTGATCGAGAACCCGCTAACCAAAATGCTAGCCGCAAATAAACCGATCGCATTCGAAAGTACATTTAGAGTCAATCTCGCTAATAACCGAATCATGTGAGAGAGGTTCCTTTGTTTAATTTAATTCAGGTAGTTGTTTTTGCTGGTGTGGTTGCTTAGGCGCGTCTGCCATTTGAAGCGTTTTTTGCAGAACATCAATCAAACTATTTGCATGCTCTCTGCTCATCCCTACTCTAGAAACGACGAGCGGCTTCCCATCCATACCCATACCTTGTAAAAAGTTAACTACCACACCGTAGTTATTTACACTGACGTGCACCATATCCGTATACAAAATTCTTGAATCACTTGAAGCTACAAAAGCGTTCTGCTCATTCAAGTTATCATCTGAATACACTCCAAACCTTGACTGATCATACCCTGCTAATTGCCAAAATGAGATGGCTTCATCTTCTTTTAAGGAAAAATGACTGATTAATAGAAGTACCGTCTCCTCACTTGGTTGGAGTTTACCGGCTTCAATTTCATCTAACTTATTTATGTCTAGCTCGATTGCACCGGAGATTTCAGCAAGGGTTTCATGTCGGCGTCTACGTAATGTTCGAAGTGCGTTTCCAAACTTATTCATGTATATCTCCTTGGTTCAATTCTATTTTAGATTGAATCAGGTCTACTGGCAATACAAACATATCTGTATACTTCTTGTACATGAAAGAAACGGCAGATTACTTAAATAGAATATATTTAGCCAAAAAGACTAGCCTTAGCAAAAAAGAGTCACAACTCTTGAGAAGAGCATATGTTTTCGGCAAAGAGGCTCACGCTGGACAATTGCGAGCAAGTGGCGAAGAGTACTTTACTGCTCACTGCGTACCGGTTAGCGAGAAGATTGCATCATTTGATTTTCCGGTAGACATGATTATCGCCGGGCTACTGCACGATACTATCGAAGACACTCCAGTTACGGCACAAGAACTAGCAAAGAACTTTGGTGAAGATGTTGCGTTTATGGTTGACGGCGTTAGTAAGCTTGGAACAATTAAGTATAAAGGTAATCAACGACACGTCGAGTCTCTGCGAAAGTTCTTCGTTGCGGTCGCAAAGGATACGCGAGTGATTATTATTAAATTATGTGACAGATGGCACAACCTAGAGACACTAGCATTTCTTCCTGTTGAAAAGCGACAAAGAATCGCAAAGGAAAGTATCGAGATTCACGCACAACTTGCCTCAAGGCTCAACATTGGTCAGCTTGTTGCGGAGATAAATGACCTCGCTTTTCCGTACGCTTATCCTGAGAAGTATTTAAAAACTAAAGCGATTCGAGATGCACAAACAAAGCGTGAAGACGAAACGGTAAAGAAAATGTATCGGGACATACTGAGCGAAACAACACCCGCACTTGGCTTTCAGCCAAAAATAGATACGAGAGTGAAAAGCCTCTATAGTCTTTATAAAAAACTAGAAAAGAAAGACTGGAATATAGAAGAAATATTTGATCTTATAGCAATTAGGCTCATAGTCAAATCTACCTCCGATTGCTATAAGGCTCTTGGCGTACTTCATGCACACTGGCGACCAGTTCCCGGAAGAGTCAAGGACTACATTTCAATGCCAAAGAGTAACGGCTACCGAAGCTTACATACAACAGTATTCAGCGGTTCGGGAAACATGATCGAAATTCAAATCCGTACAGAAGAAATGCACTTGCATAATGAATACGGAGTGGCGTCGCATCATGACTACAAAAACGACAATAAAGATAGCCTTATCAGTCGACAAACGTTTAGCTGGTTATCTCAGCTTGAAGAATTCCAAAGTGAGACAACCTCAGAAAAGGAATACTTGGGTAGACTGCATACAGACTTTTTCCAAAATAGAATCTTTTGCATGACTCCAATGGGTGACGTCATTGATCTTCCGGATGGTGCTACGGTTTTAGACTTTGCATTTGCGGTACATACCGAAATCGGTTGCCGAGCATCTGGCGCAAAGGTTGACGGTAAGTATGTCGCCCTAAAAACACCGCTAAAAAACCAGCAAATTGTAGAGATAGTCGTCGACAAGAAGGCTACTCCTTCCAAGAAATGGCTTGATTGGGTGACAACTTCACATGCAAAGGAAAAAATAAAGCGCGAAGTAGGAAAAAAAGGTAGACAAGAAAAAACTCGACTACTTGGCTATTTTAATTAATAGTTCTTTTTTGGTGTTACTATAGATAAATGAACGATGATTTAGATAGTATTTCTATACTAATATCTCATTTACGAGTTGAACGTAATCTATCTCAAGCCGAACTAGCGCGACAACTAGGCACTTCTCAAAGTGCAATTAATCGTATAGAGCAAGGTAAACAAAATCTTTCTATCGAGACTATACATAGGATTAGCGAGGTGCTTGGTAGGCGGTTAATCCACGTAGCATCTAGCGAGATTTCTCTTCGCGTACATGGAGGGACGGAACTTAGCGGAACAATTAGTGTTAACACCTCA
>JBGSMB010000061.1:0-3305 GCA_041740375.1 Saccharimonadales bacterium (SeqCode)
AGCTCGCTAGAGAAGTGCGCGATGAGCTTGCTCCTCGAATGATAAAAGTTGTGACATTGGGTTGGTATCAAGCATTGATAGATGCTGGATACGAAAGTAAAGTCGTATTACCCGAGCAGGATGTTTAGATGCGAATAATAACTGGCTATTTAAAGGGTCGTACATTTGAAGCGCCACATGGTCACAGAACTCACCCTATGAGTGAAAAGATGCGTGGCGCAATATTTAACCTACTCGGTGATATTACCGGAATGACTATATTCGACACGTTCGCAGGGTCTGGCGCAATTGCGTTTGAGGCGATTAGTCGAGGTGCAAAAAGCGCAGTAGCAACAGACATTACCCGAGAGTCTTACGAGACAATGCAGCAAAACATAAAGCTATTAGGGATAGTCAATCAAGTAAAAGTTGTTCGAGCAAATGCTTCCGGCTGGAGTGATAATAATGTCTCGGCGAGGTTCGACTTGGTTGTCGCTGACCCGCCATATGATGACATTCAGCAACACTTGCTTCAAAAGCTCGCCCTGCATGTAAAAAATGAAGGCCTATATATCCTATCGCTACCTCCAAAAGCTTCTGTAGATATAGAAGGATTTAAGTCACTTGCAGTTAAAGAATATGGAGATTCAACACTGCATTTCTATCGAAAGATAGTATAATCAACCGAAACTAAGTTATCGGGTGGAGAAAGAGCTGTTATATGTCCGCTACCACTCAAAACATCGCCCTTGCTTTTGAAGCATTTGATAAGCAAACTCTTGATGCGGTCATAGCTGCGTTCCCAGATAAAATATCAACAATAATGGTCAATAATCCAGAGGCGTTAAGCGATTCTGAGATTAATGATCGATTACGGGCACTTCGAAGTATTGGACTTGAAGTATTATTCGATGTACAGATTGCCGGTGGCTTTGAAGCCATGAAAAATCGTCTTGAATACTATGATCGAGTGCACCGTCCAGAAATCGTGACTACTGCAATGGGAATTTCTATTGAAGGTCTACGCGTGATTACAGGTTATTTGAAGGAGCAAAAATCGAGCATGCGAGTTTTAGTTACTGGCGTACTACCAGAGCTTTCTGTGGCCGCGTTGGCTAGTGCTTCTAATGGACTCACAATGGATCCTCGTGAATACACAACTGTAAGAGCTTCAGTCGCTAAAAGAGGTAAAGCATCGGGAGTCTACGGATCGGCTCATGATGCCTCCGACTTAAATTGGACTGAATTAGGTTTAGAGTACGTCGCAACTGGTATAAGCCCTGACGGTAAGGCATATTCTAATAAGCGACCGGAAAATGTCACGAAGCTTTCCACGGCATTCGCGATAGGGGCTACCACTGGGCTAATCGGGTCGAGTATTTATGAACCTCGTTTTGGAGTAAATAAACCAGAACAAGTTGAAGGAAGGGTCGAGCTAATCGGAGCGATGATAAATGGCTCTGTTATAGAGACTCATTGTGCGGTAGAATAGTCCTGCTCTACAATTAATAGTATGCGGATGTGGTGGAATGTGAAAAGCGTCTGTGACGCTTTGCAAGACCGGAGACCTGGCAGGCGAATGCCTCCAAGTTGAGGTGGGGTCGCGACGATTTGTCAGCTTGCTGACAAGTAGTATCGTGACAGACACGCTAATCTTGGCTTTCAATGTATAATAATTGAACCTTACAACTTAACATATGCGGATGTGGTGGAATGGTAGACACGCTAGTCTTAGGAACTAGTGCAGCAATGCGTGAAGGTTCAAGTCCTTTCATCCGCACCAAGAAAAACGACTCCCCTTTTGGGGGGTCTTTTTTTCTTGGAATGTGGTGAAAAGATTGGAACCTTCACTGTGAAGGTGAGGCGAGCCAGTGGCTCGACGCAAGAGATCTTTTCAGCTACAAACTTGTTTGTTGCTTGTAAAGTCTGGGCCCGCGGAACGTGGGCAAGTCCTTTCATCCGCACCAAAAGGTATTTTCACTTTTCTCAGATGAGAAAAGTTTGGTTAAGGCATCGATATTCGGTGTCTTTTTCATCTTCTTTGCTCCTTATCTGTTAAATTAGTTCAAGTCCTTTTTGCCCTTTTACTTGTTTTAAAGGTGTGCTTTAAGTCATAATTGAATCATGGATAAAATACCTCAGCATTTATCATTATTGACTCTAGGTACCCGAGATGTTTCTAAAATCAGAGAATTCTATAAATCATGGGGCTGGATAGAAACTGATGGTTCTGAAGATAGCTGGTGTGCTTTTGATGTAGGGGGGACCCTGATATCCTTCTACTCCATAGACGACCTGGCGGTCGAAGCAGGAGCAGAGCCAGCTCCTAAGGGTACATGGAATGGCGTTACACTGGCCATGAATGTTAAGGATGAGCAGTTGCTAGAAGCGGTTTTTGAAACAGCAATACGGTGTGGTGCTATAATAATTACTGAGATACAGACTCGTGATTGGGGCGGAAAAAGCGGTTACGTTGCCGACCCAGATGGTAATCTCTGGGAATTAGCGACAGGTGGACCAAATCCTGCAACTTAGTTACGGTTTCCATGGCTTTCACTTCTGTGCTGTCTTACTACATTTTCACATTTCTGGTTTCTGACCCCAATAAAAGTTTGGTGTGCGTTCTTTATGGGGCACCATGAATAAAGTCGGTCTTTTTTGACCGGCTTTTTTCATGACATGAAATTGAAGGACTTGAACCGATAGGTGAGAAATGCCAGTGGCATTTCGCAAGACCGAAGTGCGAAGCACCTCGCGTGGGGGCGCCACGGGTGCCCAAGCCCTTTCATCCGCACCAAAAAAAATGACCCCCTTTCCTGGGAGTCATTTTTCTTTGATCGTCGGTATGCATTTTCTGGCTTCGAAGCAATATCTACCATTCACCGTAGGTGCCATTTTTCAATTTTCTGATGTTTTGGTTTGCCAACACTCCAATTCCAACAGGAAGTTCTAACGTTCTTCCAATTAGTACGCCAAAATGAGATCTACCCCGTGGTACTGTCCAAAAAAATCGTTCCACGTAACCAGACTCTCTCGCACCGATTAAATTCTTTAACTGATCATCCACCATTACAGTAGCTGGGCCGTGGTGTCCGTGACCAACATTCCACACAGCTTTTCGGTACATGTAGGGGTCGGTTTTGGGGGGTGTGTCTACTCTTAGCTCTCCATCATAAGTTGGCATACCTTGATAAAGTACCTCAGTACCTAATTGTCTCGCGAGAGATATTGCTCTCTCGCCGTCACGCATGTTCGTAAGCAAACAAGTGTTGATTCCGGCATCATGCAGATCGTCGACGGTCTGTCGACACTCCGGCCAAATCCTA
>JBGSMB010000062.1:0-3201 GCA_041740375.1 Saccharimonadales bacterium (SeqCode)
ACGGTCTTATGCGTACACTTGTGAGCAATATGATCATTGGCGTAACTGATGGTTTTGAGAAAAAACTAGAGCTCAATGGTGTTGGATTTCGAGTAGCTCTTGAGGGTAACAAGCTAAAAATGGCCCTTGGTTTTAGCCATGATGTATTGTTTTCAATCCCAGATGATGTAAAGGTCGCTGTAGAAGCAAATATCATTACTGTATCAGGCATCAGCAAGCAAAAAGTTGGACAGGTCGCCGCTGAGATTCGAAGTCTTAAGAAGCCAGAACCTTATAAGGGCAAAGGTCTTAAGTATGTAGGCGAGCGAATTATCCGTAAAAGCGGTAAGTCCGGGAAAGAGAAATAGGAATAGACTATGGCACAAACTACTAAAAAACTTACAGCCACAAGGCGTCGAAAAGATCGCATACGTGCACGCGTAGTTGGTAACTCAGAGCGTCCTAGACTTACTGTCAGCATTACAAACCTACACGTTAGCGCTCAGATAATTAACGACGAGACTGGCGCAACACTCGCTTCAGCTTCTACTGTCGGAAAAGCTGGGATTAAAGGGACTATGACAGAAAAAGCAGTTGTTGTCGGTGAGGAAATTGCTAAAAAGGCAAAGGCAGCAAAGGTTACAAAAGTTGTATTTGATAGAAACGGTCGGCTATACCACGGTCGCATAAAGGCACTTGCTGATGCAGCACGCGCAGGAGGCTTGGAGTTTTAATATGAATCCACAACAAAGAGATTACGAGATGGAGAAGTCTCCATACACAGAAAAAGTAGTAGCTATTGATCGAGTAGCCCGCGTTGTTAAGGGTGGCCGTCGTTTTAGGTTCCGCGCTCTAGTAGTTGTCGGTGACCAAAAAGGTCAAGTGGGTGCGGGCATTGCTAAAGGTGCTGACGTTACTGCTGCAGTAAGCAAGGCCACGGAAGTCGCCAAGAAAAATCTTGTGAACATTTCTCTATCAAACGGCACAATTCCACACGAAGTGTTCGCAAAAGTATGCGGTTCTCGCATCTTGATTAAGCCGGCCTCACAAGGTACTGGTTTGATTGCTGGTGGTGTTGTACGAACAGTACTAGAAGCAGTTGGCGTATCAAACGCTCTTTCTAAGTCGATCGGTTCAAGCAACAAGATAAACACCGCTTACGCAACAATCGACGCGCTAAAGACCCTAAAGCCTCGAGAAGAGTGGATTACCACTACATCGCAGAAGAAAAAGGCCGTTAAAGCTGAGAAGGTGGCTTAAAATCATGAAATACCACGAACTAAATATCACTAAATATAAGAAAACAACACGAGTTGGTAGAGGTATCTCTGCTGGTAAGGGTAAAACAGCAGGACGAGGTACTAAAGGTCAGAATTCTCGTACTGGTGGTGGCGTACGTCCAGGCTTTGAGGGTGGTCAGATGCCATTTGCGATGAGAATCCCAAAGCTACGAGGGTTTACTTCAAAGCGGCCTCTAACTCAAGAAGTGTACACAGGCTCATTAGACAAAGTTAAGTCTAAGGTTATTGATAATTTTTCACTTGCTGATGCTGGAATTATCGCCGATCCGTATATTTCTGCTAAGTTAATCTTGCGCGGAGAGGTGTCTAAGCCTTACACTATCAAGATTCAGAGCTGCTCAGCAAATGCATTGAGCGCAGTCCAAAAAGCTGGTGGAAGCTTCGAAGCAACTGAACGACCAAAGAGACAATCGATTAAAGAAGCAAAATAACAGACATTTTTGGAGGGTAACAATACTATATGAAGTGGGGACTCATAGGACGGTCGCTGAAAAACAGCGAAATGCAGAAAAAAGTTCTCATTGTAGTATTTATAATTGTTGTTTTTCGTGGCCTTTCTCATATTCCAGTACCGTTTGCTGAACCTGAACAACTTAAACAAGTTCTAGACAACGTATTTACCAGCGCAACCGTACCGCAACTTCTTAGCTTCATTAATGTTTTAAGCGGTAACGCGCTCGCTAACTTCTCAATTATGCTAGTAGGGCTAGGTCCCTATATTACGGCTAGCATCATTATGCAGCTTCTAACTAAAGCCTTTCCTAAGCTAGAACATATACAGCAAGAAGAAGGTGAATACGGAAGAAAGAAAATCAGTCAGTATACCCGCATGCTTACGTTCCCATTGGCAATTCTTCAATCGGTTGGAACAATATTCTTAATACGTCAGTCTGCAAGTCAGTTTGGTGGCCTAGGTGACGTGCTCGCTGGGGCAACTACTGAGCGATGGATCCTTATGGTAGCAGCGCTCACTGGTGGAGCAATGATCTTGATGTGGCTTGGTGAGTTAATTACCGAGCAAGGTATCGGTAACGGTATTTCAATCTTGATTACTATCGGAATCCTTAGTAGCCTACCTGGAATTGCTAATCAACTAGTTGCCGCAACAGTTACTGACGCTGCAAAATTTGAGATATTCGGTAGGACACTACCAATCGATAGCAGAGGTTTATCTGTAACTGGCGTTACGATAGGTCTTACGCTAATCCTAACCGTGGCTGTTGTATACCTTAATGAAGCGCAGAGGCTTATCAAAATATCCTATGCAAAACGTGTCCAGGGTAGTCGAAGCTATGGTGGAATAACTTCCGTTTTACCAATCAAACTCATTATCGCTGGAGTCATCCCAATCATCTTTGCGCTAGCCTTCCTATCAATCCCTTCATTCATCGGGCAGATATTAACAAATTCAAGCAACCCAACCTGGGCGGAGTTCGGTACAAAGCTGGTTGAGATCTTCCAACAGCCTACCGCCGCAGCCTACGCACAAGGTGGCTGGCAACCGTATATCTACCCAATTGTGTATTTCCTTCTAGTAGTAATGTTCACGTACTTCTACACAGGCATCACATTCAATTCTAAAGAAATATCAGAGAATCTACAGAAGCAAGGCGGCTTTATTGAAGATAAAAGGCCCGGCAAGGAAACAGAAACGTACTTGTCTAAAATTGTTAGTAGGTTAACCCTTTTTGGTGCACTTTCACTTGGATTGCTTGGTGTAATGCCATTCTTACTTCTAATCCTTTCTGTGAAGATCCCAGCCCTTCCTATACCGTCAGAACAGATACAGCTTGGAGGTACAAGCCTACTGATCCTTGTAGCTGTAGCGCTAGAGACACTGCGACAAATAGAATCAAAGGCACTTATGCTTACATACGATGATTATGGCAATTTACCCGATATGGATAACGAAGCGCCAACG
>JBGSMB010000063.1:0-13634 GCA_041740375.1 Saccharimonadales bacterium (SeqCode)
TGCATGTATTAGGCACGCCGCCAGCATTTATCCTGAGCCAGGATCAAACTCTCCATAAAAAAGATGTTCATCCAAAACTTCAGTAATCTACTGACTTTTTTGTTTACAACATATTGTTATCTTTCAAACTTTCAAAAGAAAGTTATCAGATATATTGACGTTGACGCTGTACTATTCAATTTTTAAGGACCAAACTATTCAAAAGAGTCTTTAACAGAACTCCTCAAATATCGATCTGTATCCTACAGTAGCCACTGTAATTTTGTCAAGAATATTTACTACTTACACGTACAAAGAAATCGCTACTCCGACTACAATTCCCACAACCGCGCCACCGAATACCTCTATCGGAGAGTGACCTAAAAAGATATGCAACTTATCTCTATCTTCCTTGAGTTGCTTGTTATCTTTGGTCATTTTTTTTAAAAGTATGGTGTGTTCTCCGGTTGACCGCCGAACACCCAACGCGTCATACATAACTACAACTGAGAACGTGGCAGCGACTGCAAAAATACTCGAAGCGAAGCCCTCGGTTAAACCTATAAGTGATGCGAGTGCTACAGCTCCCGCGGTATGAGAACTGGGAAATCCGCCAGATGAGTATAGATCCTTGAGTTGTAGACCGTCCTTGCTTAGTGAAAACACATATTTGATACCTTGGGCAAAGATCCACCCAAATAATGGTGCGATTAAATACGCGTAGGATTTCACTCTGCCTCCTCAACCTCCACTACTTCTTCTTCGATACCAACAACAGCGAGCGAGACAACACTATCCTCATCGCTGAGCCGCATAATCCTTACGCCTTGAGTCGCCCTCCCAAGTTTACTTATTCCTTTGGCGGCAACTCGGATAGTTTGACCACCGGCAGTGATAAGTAATAGTTCGACGTTATCGTCTGTAAGTGTTTGAACACTGACAAGCTTACCTGTTTTCGCTGTAACGGCCGCTGCTCTAATCCCGACACCACCTCGAGTATGAGCAGTAAACTGATCAATGCTGGTTCTCTTCCCGTAGCCAAACTCGCTTACAACAACTATTTCTGAATTTGGTCGCACCAGGTCCATGCTAATTACTGTGTCGTCTTTGCGTAATCTGATTCCTCGCACACCTCTTGAGTTACGGCCCATCGGACGAACATTAGACTCGTTAAAGCGCATAGCCTGTCCCATAGATGTGGAGATTAACACTTCATCTTCTCCACTACTTAGTCTCACCCACTTTAGTTCATCGCCTTCGTCTAACTTGATAGTAATCAAGCCCGTGCTTCGAACATTCATGTAGGCGGAATATGGCGTTTTCTTGACTGTTCCCCGAGCGGTACACATAAATAGGAAGCCGTTTTCTTCTTGTTTCTGGATACCGATCATTGTTGTTACTGTTTCTTCTGGGCTCAGCTGGAGTAGATTTACGATCGCCGTACCCTTAGCACCAAGTCCTGCTGAAGGTATCTCATAGCCACGAAGCCTGAATACTCTACCCTTGTTCGTGAAGAATAGTACGTAGTCGTGCGTGCTAAGTGCGGCGACGTGCCTTACGATATCTTCTTCTCTGGTTGTTACCCCACGCTTACCTTTGCCGCCTCGATTTTGCTTTCGATAGTCAGAGGCTAATGTACGTTTTACGTAGTTTGCTTCAGTCATTGTAATCACTACTTGCTCATCTGGAATCAACTCTTCGTCGCCAAGTTTGCCGACTTCGTGCTCAATGACTTTTGTACGCCGGTCATCACCAAATCGCTTTACTGAATCATCAAGTTCATCGCGTATTATCGCGTCGATCTTCTTTGGATCTGCAAGAATACTTTCTAGTTCAGCAATCAGCTTAAGTAGAGCCGCGAGTTCATCTTCGATTTTTTGGCGCTCTAGTGCTGCTAGTCGTCGAAGCGGCATATCGAGGATAGCTTTTGACTGAATCTCACTTAGCTTAAATCGCTCCATCAAATTCTTTTGAGCCACTTCTGATGATTCACTTGCGCGAATAATTTTGATAACTTCGTCGATGTTATCAATAGCTATCTTCAATCCTTCAAGGATGTGCGCGCGAGCCTTGGCGGCCTTAAGCTCAAATTCTGTTCTTCGTCGTACAACCACTTGCCGATGTTTTATAAATTCTGAAAGAATTTCCTTTACGCCAAGTAGCTTCGGCTGACGACCATCTATAAGTGCGACTACGTTAAAGCTAAATGATGACTGCAGTGGTGTTAACTTATAAAGCTGGTTGAGCACTTTGTTAGGATATGCGTCTTTCTTTAGGTAAATAACGATCTTAACCTCACCTCTAGCGGTTTGATCACGAATATCAGAAATTGACGTCACTTTTTTTGTAACTACAAGGTCGGCAATTTTTTCAATAAATGTTGCCTTATTAAGCCCATACGGTATTTCAGAGATAACAATTTGAGTCCCGCCCTTTGGTTGATCGACTATCTCGGCAACACCCCGAACAGTAACGCTTCCCCGTCCTGTTTCATATGCAGTTCTTAATCCTTCGCCACCGTATACAACTCCACCCGTTGGGAAGTCAGGACCTTTTATGAACATCAGAAGATCTTTCGTCTCTGCGTCTGGATTGTCCATCAAGTGCTTTGTTGCTTCGACAACTTCAGTAAGGTTATGCGGAGGGATGGATGTCGCCATACCTACTGCGATACCCATTTGGCCATTTAGTAATAAGTTAGGTAGGCGTGCTGGCAGAACAACCGGCTCTCTTTCACTTCCATCGTAGTTATCACGATAGTCTACTGTTTCTTTTTCAATGTCTTCTAGCAATGCCTCAGCGTGCTGGTGCATTTTTGCTTCAGTATAACGCTCTGCGGCAGCGCCATGCCCATCCATGCTACCAAAATTACCCTGTCCGATTATGAGTGGATAACGCATATTCCAATCCTGCGCCATTCGAACCATCGCATCATATATCGCCACGTTGCCGTGAGGATGGTACTTACCCATAACATCACCGGTAATTCGGGCACTCTTTATAGTTCTGCCGTTACTGCGAACATTATTTTCATTCATAGAATGCAGGATGCGTCTATGTACTGGCTTTAGTCCGTCACGCACATCGGGAAGTGCGCGAGAAACTATGACGCTCATGGAATAACGAAGGAAGTTATTGCTCATTACATCGACTACGTTACCGTCTTCTAGCACTCGGTATGGTCGATCGAAATTAACTGTGGATTGATCAATTTTTTTATTCAATTTTTTTGCCATATCTACTCCTATACGTCCAGGTCAGTTGCGAATTTTGCACGCGATAAAATGAATTCTTTTCGTACATCAACTTCTTCGCCCATTAGCATTGAAAAGATAGCATCTGCACGTTCTGCATCGTCTACCGTAACCTGAATGAGGACACGTTGTTCAGGATCCATTGTCGTCTGCCAAAGCTCCGTATCATCCATCTCGCCAAGTCCCTTAAAACGACCTACGTCGCTAATTCCAGCTTGCTTCTGCAGACTATCCTCGGGCTTAATTATGGCAACACCCTTTGCTTTACGGTCTTCTACCATTTTTAGAAGAATACTCTCGAGCTCAGCGTCATCAAAGGCGTACGCTTTGATTGTAGTTCCGCTCATGAGCTTATACAGTGGAGGTTTTGCCAAGTATATATGACCACCTTCAACTAAAGGCTTCATGTATCTATAGAAGAACGTGAGAAGTAGTGTTGCGATGTGTGAACCGTCAACGTCCGCATCGGTCATTAAGATAACTCTGTTATATCGAAGCTTATCTATGTTGAACTGCTCTTCTGTTGATCCTATACCGACGCCCAGCGCCTTAACGATATTAACAATTTCATTGTTGGCTAGCATTTTATCTAGACGCGCGCGCTCCACGTTCAGCACCTTACCTCGCAATGGAAGAATTGCCTGGAAGTAGCTATCCCTTCCTGTAATCGCAGTACCGCCTGCCGAGTCTCCCTCTACTAAAAACAGCTCCGCTTGGCTGGGGTCGCGCGTTGCACAATCATTGAGCTTGCCGGGCATAGAAGCTCCCTCGAGGACTCCTTTACGAAGAATATTATCCCTCGCAGCACGTGCAGCTTTTCGCGCCCTTGCCGCCATCAGCGCTTTAGATATGATGGCTTTCGCCGCACCCGGATTCTCTTCGAAGAAATAGCTCAAATATTCTGTAGTCACTCTTTCCACCTGAGCTCTAACTTCAGGGTTACCGAGTTTACTTTTTGTCTGACCCTCAAACTGAGGCTCTGGAATTTTAACTAGTACTACTGCCGTTAATCCATCGCGCACATCTTCGCCAGTTAGGTTATCTTCTTTCTCCTTCAGAAGCCCATTCTTTCGTGCATATTCATTAATAACTTTCGTAAGTGCCGTACGAAAGCCAACCATATGACTTCCGCCTTCAGGGTTATAAACATTGTTCGCGAAGTACTTGGTGTTTTCTACGTAACTCTCGTTGTACTGTAATGCAACTTCCACAACAGTATCGTCAACTTTTTTCTCACAGTAAAAAATCTTGTCATGGATCGGCTTGGTGACTTCGTTTAGATGCTCAACATACGATGCAATACCACCTTCGAAATAAAACTCGACCTTGTCCCCTGTCTTTTCGTTCTCTAAAGATGTTCGTATACCCTTAGTAAGGTAGGCTGAGTGTCGTAGCCGATCGAGGATCGTGTCATAGTTAAACTTTATGGTCTCAAAGATAGTGTCGTCGGGGTAAAAGACAACTTCGGTACCTGTTTCTGTTGTTTTCCCTACTACAGTAAGTTCTGTTTGGGGTACGCCCTTTGCGTATTCTTGGGTAAAGATCTC
Organism: Saccharimonadales bacterium (SeqCode); assembly: GCA_041740375.1. Lineage (GTDB taxonomy): Bacteria > Patescibacteriota > Saccharimonadia > Saccharimonadales > JAGQMS01 > JBGSMB01. Next base: position 4,781 of record JBGSMB010000063.1, read on the forward strand.
CCCGTTTTGGTATACGGTGACGGTAAGTTTAGTAGAGAGTGCATTTACTACACTTACGCCAACGCCGTGAAGACCACCGGATACCTTATATCCACCTCCACCAAATTTTCCTCCTGCATGAAGTACGGTGAGTGCTGTTTCGACAGCACTTTTGCCTGTCTTTGAGTGAACGCCCGTTGGAATCCCTCGACCGTCATCTCGTACCTTAATTCCACCGTCACTTAGCATGACAACCGAAACATAGGTTGCGTGCCCGGCTAGTGCTTCATCAATTCCATTGTCAACGATTTCCCAAACTAAATGATGAAGTCCGGTAATACCTGTACTACCGATATACATACCGGGTCGTTTTCGTACTGGATCCAAGCCTTCAAGAACTTGAATCGCGTCAGCACCATAGTTGTCAGAACTTTGTGTCTTTGTTGCCATACCCTCTCACTTACATACTTTTGGCTTTTCTTACTCACATTATACAAGAAATTAGCTGAAACTCAACTATCGAATCCTTGATTGAACACACTAAATCATGGTTCAATATGCTTATGTAATTGAACAAAAAATTATGTTTCGCAAAATTATATCAAATCTACCCTTTCACCCTGGCTTATCCCACCAGTTGACCTTCTATGCTCGTCGACTACATCAAGAAGAGTCAATGCGACGACTTGGCGCAATATTCACCGTACTGGCTCTAGGGGTGCAGATGCTTATGATTCTCTCGCCAGCTCAGACGTCCCTAGCTACGAGTACAAATGACATTGTGTACGGCGCTACTACCAAGCAGCAGATAGTTTCAGCAATATCAAGCGGTCAAGACACCTACGGTAGAGCAGATATTCGTCAAATTTATGATTATTACGGAATAACACTTTCCGATGTACAGGCATCACAGTCAACTCAAGTGCGTTCAAGAGAAAGAAACTATATAACTACTGGTCGCGGCGATTCACCCGGGGTAGATACTCCGGTTCAGATCCCCGGTACAGGTACAACAATATATGAACGCTCTTTGAATGTATGGGACATAAAGAATTATGAAAACTACTATCCAGCTATTACGGGGGTAGCTACGGGTAATGGACTCCTGAAGGGACAGCGATTTTGGATTTTACTAAAAGGCTGCGGAAATATTACGTTTGAGCCGGTCGCCAAAAACCCAGGGCTAGAGTTAGTAAAACGACAGATTGGTAGCGGAAAGTACAAGGTTGGTGAAGTTTTTAACTATAAGATTGAGTTTAGAAATCCAGGGAATGCACCAACTCTTAACCCTACTATTACCGATGAGCTTTCTCCTGATTTTGAATTTGTAGAACAGTCAAGTTCCCTCCCAAACTACTTCGGTCAAGACGGACGTAAGCTTGTTTGGTTCTTTGGAGACTTACAGCCCTCTCAAAACTGGCAATATATACTGCTAAAAGTACGTATTAGAGCTACCGATCAGCCAACTAGACGAACCTGTAACATTGTGAATGCAGAATCAAAAAATACAGCGCCCGTTACAAATAGTAATCCCGAAGAAGAACGATGTGTCACAATCGATAACAACTGCCCAGGAACAACCCTGCCAATACCTAACGGAGATGTAAGCCAGTGTGTAATCACTTGTCCAAATGGCGAAGTACTGCCCTATAACCAGCTTGATAAATGTCAGGCGCCAATAGCAAGCTGCGAGTACCTTAAGATCACCGACAGACCGCAGTGGGACACTAGAGTTTTTGAGTCAAAGGTTGTTCTATCTCAAGGTGCTTCTTTGTCAAAAGTACAGCTTGTTGTTAACGGAAAGGTAGTGAAAGATTTTGGTACAGTAAACAACACTAACGTCTTCACTCATACTCAAAAAATTGACACCGAAGGACCTTTTAACGCAAAAATAGTTGCTCAGCCAGCAAGAGGAACGTCATACAGTGAGAGTAAAAGCTGTGAGGTGGATGATTCCGTCACAAAACCATACACTCGAATTTCATTATCAAAAGGAGTCGCCAACCTAACTCAGTCAATTGAAGACGCAAACGGAACAGTTGCAAAAGGTGGAGATGAGCTCAAATACACACTTTCAATAAGTAATTCAGGGAATGAACCAGCGACTAATTATATTGTTGACTCCGATTCACTAAACGATATCTTAGAATATGCAGATTTAACTGTTTACGAGGGAGCGTCCTTCGACCGGACTAATCAACGATTAACTTGGCCAGCCGCTACCATACCAGCTAGTGGTACTATCGTAAAAACCTTTCAAGTTAAGGTCAAATCACCTATCCCGTCCACGCCACCTTCACTTTCTGATCCGCTTTCATTTGATTATAAGCTAAGAAATATCTACGGTAACGAAGTTATAGTATCTCTAGATAAGCCTATAGCTGGAGCAACATATCAAACCGTAACTAGCCTACCGAATACTGGACCAGGATCCACCATCTTAATTAGCTTCTTTGGAGTGATGATTATTGGATATTTCTACGCGAGAAGCCGTCTACTATCTAAAGAGGTAGCCATAGTACGTTCGGAATTAAATGCAGGAGTTGATCAATGAGTGAGCGCCATTCGCCCAAGAGCCCAGAGGCACACGTTTCAAGTAGCGAAAAAATCGCTAATTCGTCAGAAAACCTAGGCAGTGAGGTTAACGAACGCGCCAAAAACTCAATAGAAAATTCTGCAGAACGAGCAGAAAATGCTCGAAATGAAATTGAAAATCATGCTGCATATTCAAAAGAAACCGCCGGAGTTCTTGCTGAAAAATCAGATGCAGACACAACTGAAGTAAGATGGTGGAGTTCTGAGCTTAAGAGCCAAACACTTGATCGAACCTTATCCAGAGTGAGGCGACGACTTTCAAAACCAGAACGTACATTAAGCAAAGTGGTTCATCAAAAAACTGTAGAAGCAGTAAGTGATGTTACTGGAAAAACGATTGCCAGACCGAGCGGGATACTTGTTGGAAGTATTTGCGCGTTTATAGGCAGTCTGATTGCATATCTTGTCGCAAGAAGAGTTGGAGGCGAACTATCGCCTTCGATAGGAATTATATTCTTTGCAGGTGGATTCGTTGTTGGAATTGTCGGCGAAACACTTGTCTATGTCATTAGAAAATATCGACTAAAAAAGTCAGCCTAGGCTAATCTTCATTTGCCTTAAACGTGCCATCTCTATCTATGTGAATGGTGTCGTCGTGGTTCAATTCACCGTGCAGTGGTGAGGCTTGCGGCACAACAGTCGCTTTATCATCTTGTTTTTGAGCCTTAGCGTCTGCGGTAACCTCTTGCACCGGCTTAGGTATTTCTGTTGTTTTCATGGCTTGTTTTGGTGAAGTTTCCGGTAGTGGGTCAGGAGCCAACTGAGGCGAATTTTCAATTTTTTCTTTTATCGAAGGAGTAGCCAAAGGAGCTGCGTTTGACGATGTTTCTTTCGCTTTACGCTTCGCCAACCACTCATCTAGAAATGATGATGCTCCTGGCTGCTTTAAAGGCTGTCCTGGTGTAGTTGATCCTAGTGGACGCATTGATGGCGCCCCGGGATTTACTTGCGGCTTAGGGGCCTCCTTTGTGGCTAAGCGGTTGAATATTTCTGCTTCGACGACCGCTTTTGGTCGTCCATACTTAGCTAGCGACAGTTGCTTTAGCGCTTCAGCGAGCTTAATATTGGGTTCTCCAAGCGGAGGGAGAGTAGCCATACTAAACGGTTGAGTCGGTACCCCTCCGATAAGCATACGCATCACCGTGTTGTGGTTTGGGATCCTCTGGAGGTCATCAATGTCGAAAACGGGAGTAAACTGCTTGCTCAAAAACTCTGCATCGTTAGTGCCTACTCGAAAAGATACTATCGTACCAACGTTTCCGAATACTGCGTCTCGTATTTCCTCGGTTAATTGCGATATAAACTGGTTTGCAACTATTAGGTTAAGTCCGTACTTCCGAGCTTCTGAAAGTATTTCCGCAAATGAGTCCGTCGAATAGTTCTGGAACTCATCAACATACAAGCTAAATGGGACTCTCTCTGACTCTGGTATATCCGCTCTGCTCATGGCCGCAGCCTGAAACTTCATTACAAATATCATTCCGAGTAGTTTTGAGTTTAGCTCCCCCGTCCTACCCTTACTTAGGTTAACTAGAAGTATCTTTTTATTGTCCATAACGTCTCGTAAGTTGAAAGAACTTTTTGTTTGTCCAATGATGTTGCGCATCATTTCATTACTTAGAAACGCGCTAAATTTACTCACAAACCAACCGAGAACTTCACTCTTATGGTAGTCATTAGTACTTGCCATTTCTTTATTCCAAAAATCCAGCACAGTTTGATCTTTTACATGCGCAATCTTTTGTTTTGCGTAGTCGTTATCGGTAAACACTTTTGGTATATCTATGAATGATGAGCCCTCCGGATCGCTCATGAGTGTCAATGCCGCGCTTCTAAACCAATGTTCGTAGCGAGGCCCAATTATACCTTGGTGTTGAGGGTCGTATAACTTGTAGAGCATGCCGATAGCTTCCTGAATCAAAAAGTCCTTTTGGTCGGGGGAGTCAAATTCAAAAAGGTTCAATCCTAATGGAAATTCCATTTCCGCTGGATTAAAGTAGATTACATCCTCTGCTCTTTCTTTAGGAACCTTACCGAGCAACTCGTCTACCGCATCTCCGTGCGGGTCAATAAATGCAAAGCCCTCGCCGTTGAGCATATCCTGTATGGCAATATTCTTTAAAAAAACTGATTTTCCTGTACCTGTTTGGCCTACTATATATACGTGCCTTCTGCGATCGTCTGGGTCTAGATTTATTCTTTTTTTCGCACCACGAAATACGTTATAGCCGAGTACGAGTCCTTCGTCTGAAACATTTCTGGGTCCGTCTACCTGCTTGCTGGCCTGACGTTGCAACTGAGAGGTTGGGATATTGCTTTGATCCGGAAAATGAAATAAGCTCGCCATCTCTACTGTATTTAAAACGTTACTATTCTGTTCCTGCGGGAACAACCTTAAGATAAACGATGTTACAAAACTTTCTATGTCTTTTGCGGGAACAAACTTAAAACCGTTCCTCCCCGGCGCATCAAAGAGCGCAAAACTAGCGTTTATATTATTTAAGACAACCTGCGAACGCTGGCTTATGTTTGAGGATGCAACGATCCGAATAAGCACCTCAAAGCCAGGATGTTTTGTTTTATCATCTATCGCATCTACAAGCGCCTGATCCATTGAAGAAAGTTGTGGACCTCCTTGATCTGAAGAAGACTTAGACTTATCTTCGGGGGGCTTCACCGGTGCCGTAGCAAGCTGTTTCATCCACCAAAAAGCTACTTCTCCCCCCTTCTTTTTATCTTTTCCTTTACGTTTCTTTGAGGCAACTCCGGTCGCATGCTTCCTCCATGAAGAGTTTGCCGGACGAAGCAATATCTGTATGCCAACACCGTCTTCTTTTTCAAGTGTTGAAAGCGCATTTAATACTGTTTGCATTGTGTCTCGCTTTACGTCCTGATAATTAGCGATTGGATAGGCAAAATCCTCCTTAAGCACTAACTCTCCGCCTATTGTTCCGCTTATTTTCCCTACCGGACTAAACATATTGTGTTCTGCGACCTCTTCTAATCTTGCCGTCGGATACGCACTAACGATTGCCTGCTCAACAATAGGAACTAAATTTAACGGTACTGCTGTGTAGAAATGAACAAACCCTTCGGCTGCAATAATCTCTAGGCTTATGTGTCTCTGGCCATAAAAGTTAGATTTGAAGCCCTTCTTCGATGTACTTGCGATAATGTTGTAAAGAACTTGGGCTCTTGAGATATTTTCATCGGCAAGGTCCCTGGCGTCTCTTCCCCCTGCATCGATATCGTCACTGGGCGGCGGAAGATGAATTAATAAAGGAATCATCTTTAGTCCACGTTCGTAATTTTTTGCCTCACGTAGTAGTTTTCGTGATCTTAAGAATAAAATGAGTGCGCCGGTAGAAACTAGCACCAATAGTATTGTAATAAGGGCAATCATTAGCTTGGCTACTTACGCATTTTCCGACTGCTTAACTTCTTTGTGAAATCTATGTTGTATGTATTCAGCCTTAAATTTTGCAAGTTCGTCTTTTTGAAGTCTAGGATCATCCCTTGTGCTGTCAACGATAGCTTTTGCCTTATTGACCCATTCTTTTTCCAAAACATCTACATCATCAGCCACAACTGGAATAGCGCCTGTTTGTAGCGAAGGATCAACCGGTAGCGCCTGTGTTATAACCTGGGCTTGGCTTTGAGCCTGATCATTTATTATTTGTTGCTGAGCAGGGATACTACCAGATGACCCGCCTTCAATAGAGATAGATTTCTTTTCTGGACTAGGCGCAGGCAAGACTTCTTCAGAGGTAGTTATATTCTCCGGATTTCCAGTCGGGAGTGGTAGTTCTGGGCTGACATTATTTGGTCCATCCATACGTAGCTTTTAGTATAGCAAAAATTAGGCGTAACGTTATCAGAATGACCGATGTATATACCATCCAAAAATTATAAGTACAGTGAAAAGGGCCGCTAACTCAAATACGCCCAGGGAAGCAAACGAATTCAACATAGTGATCGCTACGATTCCACTGGTTATAGTTGTGCCGATAATTATCGAGGTACGCTTTCCCACCCCTAGATACTTTAGTATTGCAACTACGCCGCTATACACCGCAACGGCTAAAAATGTGAAAAATAGAAGTATCACGATTGGTCTGTCTACGTTAGGCTGCTGACCTAGCATTAGAGTAGCTAAGCCAAACACACTGAACACAAATAGTAGTAATGCTTTGATTTTCATGATTGTTGATTAATGATTATGTACTAGTCGTAAGAAAAATAAAAACGCCGCTCTTTTTAGGGAGTGGCGTTCTCGTGTAGCAGTGCCAACAAATCCGCTCAAAAAATATTAATATTTAGCGCTTGTGGAACTGCAGTGACTGACCGCTCTTCATGGTGAAGAGCGCTATCCGTATCGATACAATTTACCGACCGTTTTTTTGTTTTTTGTTATAAAAAACTGATTTAAAAATAACATGTTGCTAACATAATGTCAATAAGTATACGTTGTAGATAATGCAATAATACAGTGATAATTGGTAAAATATATCTGATATTTTAGTAAATTTTAATGTTGTTGTTATGACAATTTATTTTTTGTATAGTGGGCTATAATTTTTTTTAGATAAAGCTCTTATTATGCGCATTTTTACTTTGTGCAAACGCGTATAAAAAATACAATTTAGTAGCTAGTTTTTAGTACAAATAATGTGCCTTTACTATGTTGATCTTGCTTCTTCGTGACCACTTCTTAGGTCCAAATCGTATGATTTTTTAGCCCAGTTATTGGTAAGGATTTACAGGAATGTTAGCTGTTTTTGGCATAGATCATGCCGACTGATACGCTCAAGATACTATGAGAAGGATGGGTTAGGCTAGCTGGATTCATCTTTCTTTAACTGTCTTCTTAACGCCAATACGCCCCACCGCTACCGACAGTCCCATACAAGCGATAGAACAAGCGATTGTGGCTTACTACATCGCAATTAACTCCACCAACCGCAGAGAAGCTCCTAGAGCCTACTGACGCAGAAAGAGCAAAAGTAGTAGTAGCGCCATCAGCATTAGATGAATGACTTAATCAATCAGTTCAAAGAAAAACTAAAGAAATGCTGATGGGTGGATATAGTCATAAGAATAGTAGCGGTATAAGTGGCTACACATGCATTACAGAAGCAGGAGCAACGTGTTCTTTTGTTTCTGAAAACATAAACGCAGCAAACACTTCTGAAGAAGCTGTTGAAGAATGGGTTGCTTCACCAAACCACTTTGAGGCGATGATTGACTCTCGCTATGACATCACAGGTTTTGGCATTGGGCTAACTTCATACGGTTACTACTTTATTGTCCAGCACTTTACTGACTGGCTCTTGATTATCTCCATGCTTCAAGGAGATATTATTATTTACTGCATGGGTGAACCATGCGTAGTAATTAAATTGACGTGAAAGTACTATAAAGTGCCCTTCTCGCGATACTGCTATGAGCTAGACTTCCCGCTCAATGTAATTACCTGTGGATAGTTTATTGCTAAAAGCGTAAAGATTATGATTGACATACTGAGGCAGCAGTCATAGTATCTATATAGCACTGAATAAATTAAGTGCTCAAAAACAAAAATGCCCCTTAAAACAACGGCTTCTCGCAAGCCGTTGTTCCATAGAAAATCAACATTATAAATAAAACCAAACTACCTACTACCTAGACGAAAGCCGCGGCCAACGTCTAGGTTTTTTGATTATATTCGCAAGTTTAGTCGTACAATACGAAGTATGGCAACTAAGGCATATACGATATCCGAGGGTCATGAAAATGGTGCCACTATAGAGATAGAATGTCATACCTCAAATGGATTACCCGGCGTAACAATAGTAGGACTAGCTAGTAAGCCTGTCGATGAGGCAAAAGAACGGCTAAGATCGGCTTTCACGTCATCGGGTATCACCTTTCCAAAGAAAAAACTTGTCCTTAACCTCGCACCTGCAGATCTGCCAAAAGAAAGTGCAGGCATGGATGTCGCGATTGCGGTGAGTATTCTTCTAGATAATGCTAGTGGTGTCTTCGAGAAGGATCTTTCAAAGACTGTTTTCTTCGGTGAGCTTGCCCTAAATGGTACTATCCGGCCAGTTCGAGGATTGATCGGTAAATTATCTCGAGCTGCTGGAAGCGGGTTTCATTCAGCTGTGATTCCAGCCGCACAAGCCAAGCAAGCATCGCTAGTCGACGGAATAGATGTATACGCGTGCAACACACTAAGCGATGTCGTCTCCTGGATGGGAGACTTAAAATCGGTGAGTGTAGTGGAAGATGCCTTGTTTAC
>JBGSMB010000064.1:0-15227 GCA_041740375.1 Saccharimonadales bacterium (SeqCode)
GTCAAGGCTTGGATGGGTGACGGGTTCATAGGGTGTGATGACTGCGGTCATGTAGTCGATGTTTGTGGCGGTACATTCAGATATGGTAACTCCAAAAAAAGAAAGAATCAGAGAACAACCCCATCTAGCCTATTTTCTTTAATGTAATGGGTTCTTCGAGTTTTTCTAGGATGGCTTTGCCTAGCTTTCGCCTATGAGTAGTCTTGGTGTCTTCAATTTGGAGTGCAAGGTAGATCAGGTGTTTTTCGCGGTATTTATTGAACTTGGTTTTCTTAAGTCCACTTCTTTTTATGAATGAGCTTATTTTTTCGCTTCCGACATAGTGCGGCAACATGACATAGGCTGCATTTAACTCATAAAGATCAGCTGCTTGACTAGCTGTGTCGGCGGTACATACAAAGATAGCTTTGGGGTTCTCTTTGTTTATCCAACGGAGCAAGAACTTATTGGTCTCGAAATCCCCGATAGTTGATATGAATAACTTCGTGTAATCTGCATTAAGCTCATCAAGAAGTTCGATGTCGGTCACGTCACCATATAAATATGGCAGGCCTCGTCGGTCTAGGATATCGGCAATATCCGGATCATAATCTACTACTACGAATTTTTTCTTCATGCTTTGCATGGTGCGAACGAATTCGTGCCCGCCTTTGCTATAGCCAAAGAGAACCATCTCGAATTTTTCTGCCCTTGTTGTGTCGCCATGGGTTTTACGACGCTCAAATAGCACCAAGTACTTTTCGAAGAATGAGTAGAGCTGCGCGTTATAGGTTATGAGATACGTAGATATGGCAATTGTAATGAGCGCAACTAGTGTCATGATGGTGACTATTTCCTGACGAATGATCCCCTGCTGGAAGGCTAGAACAGCTAAGATTAGTGAAAATTCACTAATCTGCGATAAAGCTGTACCGACCTTGAAGCTAGTACTTCTTGTGTAACCCAGTAAGCCCATCGTTAGCATAAATAGGAAAGGCTTGAATAATACGGCGACCGCACTAAAGGCAAGAACATACACCCATACATCGCTAATGTTCGTGAACGAGAGTCCTGCACCAAGTGAAATGAAGAATACGACTATAAAGAAGTCTCTAAGTGGTCGTAATTTTGAAGATACTTCTTGTGCGTAGGGAAGTGACGCGAGGGCAACACCCGCGAATAATGCTCCAACCTCAAGAGAAAAGCCAATATTTGCAAACAGTGCCGCAATACCAAAGCCCCAGCCAATCGCAAACAAAAACAAAAACTCCTGGCTGCCAGCAATTAGCTGGTTTAGCCGAGGGAGTACTTTGTGACTCACGATGAGTATTGGGAGTCCTACGGCAATGGCATAAAAGCCTAACTCACCGAAGGATGCGAGAGAAAATGATCCATTTGATCGTGCGGTGACGAATACGAGTGCTAGCGTAGCGGCAATATCTTCTACCAGTAGTACACCGATGGATATTTTGCCATTTAGGCGATTTTGTTCTTTTCTGTCGCTCAGGAGTTTAAGAACAATGATCGTGCTACTAAATCCAAGTCCGATGCCAATGATGGCACTTTCTGTTTTGGAGAAGCCGAACAGCTGACCAATTGCAAATCCTAGAATAGAAGTAAACGTTAATTGCACGAGACCCAGGACGACAGAAGCTCTTCCGACCTCTTTAACTACTCTTGGGTTGAGTCCAAGTCCAATAATAAATAAGAGTAGGGCAATTCCAAATTTTGCAAATACCTCTATAGTTTCCTCAGATTGAATGATGTGAAGTACGGCGGGGCCAACGATTATACCCGTGATAATGTGACCGATGATCAATGGCTGTTTAAGAAGACGCATAATCAGCGCAACTCCGGCTCCGATGGCGATAACTAGACTAAGTTCTGTAAATACTGACGCGTGCATGCTGATTTTGTACTTGTTTATTTTTTATAGATCTAGCACTATCATAAGAGGTATAGGCGAAAAAAGCAAAGTAGTGCATGAATAAAATCTAAGTCCTAACGCAAGAAGGAGTTTACAAGTGAAAGAATCCTTCCATAAAATAGCTCTCAGGGTGTCGTTAATCATAGGTTCGCCATCGACATTTGTAGCCGCACTATTCTTGGTAATCTTCTGGGCCTTCAGTGGTCCTATGTTTGGGTTTAGCGACACTTGGCAGCTCGTCATAAATACATCGACTACGATTTTGACATTTTTGACGGTAATCCTAATCCAGAATACTCAAAACAGAGACAGCAAGGCACTGCATCTTAAGATTGATGAGTTAATTCGTTCTTCAAGGTCGGCGAGAGATGAATTTATACGACTAGAAAGCTTGCCTGATGAAGAGCTCGAGCAGCTGGACGTTGACTTTCAAAAAATCGGGGCGCACAAGCCGAACCATGTGCTTAATAAACTTCACAAAACTCTAGAGTCTGAGAAGGCTCGTCGCATGTCTATGCCGGAGAGGCTTGCGCGCGATGTAGGTGATGCAATTAAGAACGTCGGTCGTGATTGACATAAGCTTTTCGTTTCTATAGAATGGCAGTCTAGTGTCAAATGCTGGAGTAGCAATAACAGGGGCATGCTACTAAGGGGTAAAACTAACATTTAATAAAACGATGCGTCAAAAATAGACAAATCGATGCAGTAGACATTTAGGAGTGGAGGGTTTTTATGGCCATAGTGGTCAAGTCGGTGCGTTCGCACCGAAAGCGAATTCACGTTCGTTCTGTGCGAGCGTTCTGGCAACAATATATTGAATTCTAAGATTCAATTAAAGATGCAATTTATTCGGCGGGCGCTGGCTTAGATGCTGCGAGCGCTTCGTCGATCTTTGCAGAAAAAGCTTCGACTGTATTTAATTCACTGTTTTCAATCTTTACACCGTTTATAAAGAAACTTGGTGTGCCGCTTACACCTTTTGATTTTCCTTCAGCGGTATCGGCATTGATGATGTCGTTTGTGGTCGCCGCCGCGAAGTCTACTTTATACACCGCAATATCTAATCCAAGTTCGCTTGCATAACTTTCGAAGACTCCAGTGGGGTCGGTTAGCTGGCTCCATGCATTTTGGTTTATGAAAAGTTTATCGTGCATTTCAAAAAACTTACCTTGGTTGGCCGCCGATTGAGCAGCACGGTGCGCAGCTCTCGCGTTCGGATGGATGGTATCGATCGGGTAGTGTCGAAAAGTAAATTTAACAGAATCTGAGTATTTATTCGCGACGCTATCTACTATGGCGAAAAACTGGCCACAGGCAGGACACTGAAAGTCGGCATACTCGATTACTTCTACTGAACTATCGAGGTTACCTTTTGAGTTATTGGAGATTGTGCCTCCGGTTGAACCGGATGGAGATTCTGCGGTATCACTTCTCGTAAATAGGAACACCCCAAGAATACCTACTAGTACCACTGCAAGAATTGCCAAAAATTTTTTGTCCAAAATGTTTTCCTCTACTCAAAGTTTATGGTCATAGTATAGCAAGAATTCTGTTGTCTAACCTAGCGCGCAGACCAATTTATTCGTACACTATATATAAGTATGTTCACCTTACTGCTGGTTATTGTCCTTGTGTTGCTCTGCTTTGGGCTTATCTTAACTATACGTAGCTATGAAACGCTCAGACTAAAAGAGCTGAAGCGACAATCGCGGGGTGGGAATGTAATGGCTGCTCGGGTTTACAAAGTGCGATCTGAGTATGGAGCAGAACTATGGCTACTTATGTGGCTCATTATAGGTCTAGCTAGCGCCAGCATAGTCCTGCTATTGGACAGTCTAGTTTGGACTTGGTTTGCCGTGCTGTGTTCAGCGATCGTTCTGATAGTATCCCGGCTTGTGCTTCCGAGAAGCAAACGCATAGGCACCTCGCTTCGACTTGCATCACTAAGCGCTCCGGTGTTCGATGTAGTACTTCGCTACCTACACCCTCTACTTAAGTATCCAGCTCAAGCGATTGAAGCCATTACGCTTAGTGATGTGTACGCCACGATTCATTCACGAGAAGAAATGGTTGAAACGATCAAAGGGAATGCCGAAGCCGCCCATCTCAGTAGGTCTGAGGCAGAGATTGCAGTTAGCGCCCTCACCTTTGGCGATAAGCAAATATTTGAAGTGATGACTCCGCTTGCAGTTGTTAAAACTATTGATGAGGACACTGTTTTGTCTCCGGTTGAGCTAGGAGAATTACATGAAAGTGGATTCTCGAGATTCCCTGTTAAGAATAATGTTGGGGAATATGTAGGGACACTATTCTTGAAAGATGCGGCTGATTTGCGTTCAAATAAGACGGTCGGAGCAGTGATGCGAAAGGGTGTCGTGTATGTCGGAGAGCACGACACGCTCGAACAGGCGCTCAAGGCGTTTTTAAAGACTCATCAACACCTCTTCTTGGCTGTTAATGATTTTGAAGAAGTTGTCGGCGTTATTAGTATCGAAGACGTTATAGAGTCGATTATAGGTGCACAAATTGTCGATGAATTTGACCAGTACGATGATTTGCGTGCTGTTGCGATGAAGCGCGCCAAGGAAATTCGTTCTGACAGAGAAGCAACGGTGGTAGAATAAAACCCTATGACAAGAACATTATCAAGAGATGTAGCAAAAACCATTGGCGGCAGTATTGCCGTTGAAGGATGGCTTCATAAAAAGCGGTTACTCGGCGGCCTGAGCTTCATACTCGTTCGGGATCGATCGGGCGTGACACAAGTAGTTGTAGAGGATCATGATGAGGTAGAGAAGCTACGAATGCTTCAAATAGGCACCGTGTTAAAGGTTGAAGGAACGGTAGTCGCCGAGGAAAGAGCGCCCGGGGGTGCCGAAATCCACGATGCGAAGTTAACGGTCATGGTGCCCGTCGAAGAAGTGCCACCTATTGAGATCGATAAGCCGATCGACCATAGGTCAGAAAATTTAGAAACTCTCTTTGAAAACAGAGTTATAAATATTCGCAACTTACAAGAACAAAAAATATTCAAAATTCGAGCCGACCTCACGCGATATATTCGCGATTTTTTGCATGAGAATGAATTTATTGAAATCGATACACCTAAGCTGCTCGCAGGAGCAACAGAGGGTGGAGCTGAAGTATTTAAGGTCGACTATTTCGACAAGACCGCGATCTTAGCGCAGAGTCCCCAATTTTATAAGCAAATTATGGTAGGGGCGTTTGAGCGAGTCTATGAGATAGGCCACAGCTACCGAGCAGAACCAAGCGCCACTACGCGGCACCTTACCGAACTTACTATGCTTGATATCGAGATGGGCTTTGTAGAGAGCCATCAGGAAGTCATGGATATGGTAGCGAATATGACAAAGCATGCACTGAAGAGGGTCTACCATGAGCATGCGGAAGATCTAAAGAGTTTACAAGCGCCGGAGTTGTTGCTGAGCGACACAGTACCATCTTTTACGATTTCAGAAATTCATGAAATGTACACGAAGGCAACAAAAACTGATACAACCAAAGAAAAAGACTTAACACCAGACGAAGAGCGATGGATTGCAGAGTATGCACGAAAGCAGCACGGAAGCGACCTTGTTTACGCGGTAGCATTCCCTAAAGTAGCCGGCAAGTTCTATCATAAGTTTAATGATGACGATACGGTTGCGTGGGGTGATCTATTATTCCGAGGTCTAGAAATAGCAACAGTGCCACTGCGTGAAAACAATCACGAAAAAATGATTGAACAGATGAACAACGCCGGACTTGATGTCACCCACGAAGGCTTTAAGTATTACCTACAGGCATTTAAGTATGGACTACCAATGCACGGTGGTTGCGGTTTTGGAATTGACCGGCTAGTTCAAAAGACCATTGGACTTAAAAACGTAAAAGAGGCAACCTTGTTCCCTAGGGACATTAACAGATTGTCACCTTGATCGGTATGAATAACGACTTACCAATAGCGAAAAGTTCTGTACCTTTGACTGTTCAGATGATTGTGATCGCGGTTATCGGGAGTGCCCTTTTCTTATTAGTCTCCCGTATATTGCGCGCAATCGGCGATTTTGTCAGTTTTGACGCCTCGAGTCTAGGTAATCTTGTTCGGCTTCTAGTTTTACTACTAGTTGTGCTGGCGATATTAAGTGCGTATGCGAATGCTAAAAAAATTAAGTACAGCATATCAACCACAGCAATAACTGTAACGGTCGGTAGCTATGTGGGCCAAAAGCAAAAACACATTCACAGTATCGCTGCATTCACTTCGATAGTCCTAGACCAATCTCCATTAGGCGCCAGGTACAATTATGGCAATATTGTCTTAAATATGGACAGGCTTGGAAGTAGCGAAAAAATTATACTTAAGAATATTGATAATCCAGATGTCGTGATAAAGGATATTCGCTCAAAGATAACTTCAATAAATAAAAAATAGTTTTACATAAATCTGTAAAATCTAGGAGTAAATCTAGTGTTAGACATAAACGAAGAACTATTTTCGAAACTTGTTGATGAGGCAATGGAATCGTTGCCTGCGGAACAAATTGAAAACATGCAGAATGTTTCGATAGTGATTGCTGATGAACCAACACCAGAACAGCGCGTGCGCCTGAAGCTTAACCGTCATGAGTCGCTGTACGGGCTCTACGAGGGCATACCACTGACTCAGAGAGGTTCAGGCTATAGCGGTGTGTTACCAGACAAGATAACAATATTTCGGATACCTATGCTTTACAGCTGTTCGACGCTTGCTGAGTTAAAAGAGCAAATTAAACGTACAGTATGGCATGAAGTTGCGCATCATTATGGTCTAGACCATGATCGGATTGATGCACTTGAAAAAAAGAAAAGCGAACCTCAATCATGATAAGCTACCTTTATGGAATCAAAAAAGCAAAGAAGAGCAGTACTACTAGTCCTGATACTTATTTTAGGTACGACAACAGGAGTAGGTATTTATGTTTTACTGAAGTACTAACTTCTCGTAAACCACTTGTGTTTAGGTAGCATTTGGGTGCATAATAAAAGGCGATAGCCAAAAACCGATACAAAAACGGTAAAACGCACATAAAAAAGTGAGACAAAAATGGAATTCCGCAAAACTGCGGCGACTCTTTTTGCTGTAAAGGGCAGAAAGTCTTCTGTCGTTTGTGAGACAAAAATATTAAGGACGCGATCATATCTGCTAACCATCGCTGTGTTTATCTTTGCCCTTTGCGGTCTTTCATTGGGAGGGTTTCGAGTATTCGCAGACACCTATAAAACTCCTGAATTGAGCTCAGTATTCGGCGTAGATGTATCTGGCCTAACAACCGTAGAGCTAGAAGAAGCGCTCGAGGACTTAAAACTTAGGAAGTATACGGTCATTAGTGGTCAGAAGTATCGTCCCTATTCACTGGAGGAAATGGGCATAACTTATGATGCAAAAGATACCGCCCTAAACGCTGCTTTGGGCAAAGATAACGTTGTTTGGAAGCATACTTCGGGTAAAGACGTACTCGAACCTGAAGTAACTGTTGATGCAAAAAAATTCAAAGAGTTTGAGCTACAGATGTTAGCCAGCTCCACGGATGCAGTTGATGCGAAAATAGTAATCGAAGAGGGGGCTCTTGTAGTTGTACCCAGTGCTAATGGCATAGGGATAACGGTTGATTCGCTATTGAGTCAGATTAGCGGGGCTAGTTCAAAGGGCGAAAATGGGATTTCTCTTCTCCCGCAACTCATCACCCCTCTCTACACCACGTCTCAAGCTCAGCAAGATTTTGAAAAAGCTAAAATATTTTCCGAAGGTGCAGTTGAAGTTCGGGCGGGCGAAACTGTCAGGAACATACAAAACATAGATCTTATGAGAATAAGCCTCCAAGTTGATTCATTTACGAGTGAGTATGGCTACGATGTAGATAAGCTATATGATGCAGTCCAGAGGGTCGCAGCAGAGAATAGTGACTCGTCGTGGAATGAAATATATGAAATGCGTGGGGATCAAAAGATAGTACTCAGGGAGGGGCGTAACGGTGTCGCATACACCGGCGTCCAAGATATTGTCGACAGTGTGAGTGACTCAGGCTTAGATGGATCTATACGAAAAGTATCGTTAGCGTCAAGGCAGGAGACATATTCAAGCTTTGAAAAGTTAGAAGCAAATACATGGATAGACATCAATCTAACTACGCACACGATGACACTTTGGGAAAAAAATTCCATACAAGCAACCTTCCCGATTTCTGGCGGTAAAGAAGAGACGCCAACTCCGCTAGGTGACTATAAGATTTCTAGTAAAGTTAGAAAAATGACCATGTCTGGCCAGGGATATTCAACTCCGAATATAGAATATGTTAGCTGGTTCAAGTTTAACTATGCGATACACAGTGCGTACTGGCACGATGAGTTTGGAAAGGCTAATGTGAGCCATGGATGTGTTAACTCTCGCGTAGATGATGCACGTTACGTCTATGAATGGGCTCCAATAGGAACGAAAGTTTCTGTACACTATTAGCGTGACACACACTAAGTATTACTTCGAAAATGCGTTAATCGCCACGACGGGCATATTGATCATATTCTTTGGATTTTTAGTAGCACAAGCTGTAAATAACGGAGGTTCAGAAGGAGTTATTGAGCCCGTTAGCTCATCATATGAAACACAGTCAGTACAGTCTTTTTCTGACCCATCTGAAGAAAGCCCGGTAGAGTTAGAAACTTCAAGCCAGCAGGTTATATCTAGTGATGTGCTGGTAAATAAAAAGAACCCTTTGCCATTTGGGTATGAGCCAACAAATTTAAGGAGCGTGAATCTACCCAGGGCATCTGAGGTACTACTACAGACACAGGCAGCAGATGGACTTGAAGAGCTATTTAAGGCAGCTGCGCTTGCTGGAATAAATTTGAAGGTTATCAGCGCCTACCGGTCGTATAACGATCAAGCAACACTATTTAATAATTACACAGCTCAGTATGGTGCTTCGGAGGCGGAAACGTTTAGCGCCCGCCCGGGCTACAGCGAACACCAGACTGGACTTGCAGTAGATGTTGGATCTAGTACATCTGTTTGCGATCTTGATGAATGTTTTGGTGAGACAATTGAAGGAGACTGGATTGCGAAAAACGCTCACCTCTTTGGCTACATAGTTCGCTACAGAAAAAGTGATATAGCGATAACGGGATATCAATATGAGCCATGGCACTTACGGTACCTAGGAAACCCTCTTGCGAGCAATGTATATGCAAGCGGACAGAGCTACGAGGAATATACTGGAAGCACAGGAGGCGATTATGAATAAGTGCAAGAAAACACTATGAAGTATTTTTTGGCGAAGACAGATCCCGATACCTATAGCGTGGATGATTTTGAAAAAGAATCTGAGACTTTATGGGATGGCGTTCATAATCATCAGGCGATCAATGTCATTAAAACTATGTTACCGGGAGACATTGTTTATATTTATCATTCGATGCAAGACAAATCCATAGTCGGCTTAGCCGAGGTCACAGGACATCCTTTTGAGAATACATTGGATCCACGGTTTTCGTGGGCGGTTCATATGAAGTTCTTAAGACGGACGAAGCCGGTTACTTTAAAGGAGATAAAGTCAGAGCCATTGTTGAGTGATTTCCTTTTAGTGCGACACTCTCGACTAAGCACTATGCCAGTACCGAACGAGATTGCTGAATGGCTCAACGATCGTATCTAGTCTTTTGGTTGATTGTCTAGTGTTGCCCATAAAATAAGGCTGGCAATACTCCTATGAGGTGCCCAGATAGCACTTATGCGCTCAAGATCTTCCTTTAAGAGATTGGGCCCATAGAGTCGAGTTGTTGCCGTGCGAAGCCCTAGGTCGCCGAGAGAAAACACATCCCTCCTTCCTAGCGTAAATAATAAAAACATCTCTGCTGTCCATTTGCCGACTCCCTTTACATGGCAAAGTTGCTCAACTACTTCTTCGTCAGTTAGATGATTTAAGTTTGTGAATTGTAGTTCACCCGAAGTAGTCGTTTCGGAGAGGGCAAGAAGGTAGGATATTTTCTGACGTGATAGTCCGACTGCTCGCAAGCTCTGCTCGGATTCTTGAAGGATATTTTGCGGTGAAACGTCGATAACTAATTCATTGAATCGAAGCCATATGGTTCGGGCCGCCTTCACTGACAGCTGTTGGGAAACAATGCTTTCGCACAACTCTTTAAAGTAATCACTCTGTTTCTTTTCCTGAGGCAGCGCTACGTTAATTGTCTTCGCGATATCGTAAAGCAAGGGGTCGTATTGTTTGTAGTGCAGAAGGGCTTTATCTAGATCTATTTGATTCATGATGTTTAGTATTACACTAGTTAATACGAAAGTAATTAAAAACCATGACTTGCGACTCGCTACAATACATATATGAGAATTGTTGATACTTCCCGAAAGCTTCCATCGCAAAAGAAACGCCCTAAGCTCAAGTCGAAGGCACTACTACTTGGAATAGTAGTACTTGCGTGTGGCGCAACCGTAGTGTATCTTTCGAGCCGTAGTCAACAGACTGTAGGCAGAGTGACATCTATAGCTACTGAAAATATCCAAGAACAGTTGCCCCCGACCAGGTTATTAAAAGATTTTACTCCCTCAGAATTTAAGGCACTCTATAGCGGCTTTGCCTATCCGTTTACTGTACAGATAGAGGCACCTCCGGTAATCACAGCAGATCCTGCTGCAGATAAACGTATTCAGGATCTAGCCAGTGCTCGTGGATATGAGCTAAGAAGTGTGCCTATGGCTAACCAATTGGTTGAAGTATCTCCTGGATTTTTCGCTCAGAAGCTTACCGATGAATCTTTTCAAAACCTCATTAATCTAATGAATAACAATAATCTACCCTTACAAGTAACTTCAGTTTATCGTTCGGTTAGCGATCAGCTTGAGTTGTTTATTGAGCGTTTAGCCGAGAAAGGCGTGGACATAAACGATACTGATTCTATAGCTTCAGGAGATTATGATGAAGCAATCTCTCTGCTTCTTGAAACTGTAGCTCCTCCAGGTTATTCTCGTCACCACACCGGGTACACTGTAGATTTTCAGTGTGGTTGGGCTGGCCTGCGTGAGTTCGAATCGTCACCTTGCTTTGAGTATATGTCGGCCGATAACTATAAAGTCATGAAAGACCTTGGATTTATTCCAAGTTACCCTAAGGGCGCGGAGCTGCAAGGGCCCGAGCCCGAATCATGGGAATATATATGGGTCGGTAAAGAAGCACTCTACTAAGGGTATTAGTAGTTGCTATTTTGCTACACTGTTAGTGCATATGTCTAAACAATCATCGTCAGAACCCGGAAACATAGATCAAGAAGCGAAAGCTGAACTTGAGAAACTCAAAGAACTTATGGGTCCAGTTCCTGAAGAGGCAAGACAAGAAGACTTTATTGTTGAAGATCAGTTGACGATAAGTAACAGCCGACAACTAGACCCAACAGATGCCGCAATTGAGTCAATTGTAGTCGAGGAAAGCAACACAGTCCTTGATATAGTGGACGCATCACAAGAAAATGTAGTAAGTCAGAAGAGGAATAATTCACTAAAAGCCTTATTTGGAAGTAAAAAAGCTCGAGTTTTTTTAGTCGTAGGTATGGTACTTTTTGTCGTGGCTTTCATTTCTTACCCTACAACACGCTACATGGTACTGAATACCGTTGGAGCCAAAGCATCTGCTTCAGTATCAGTTCTTGATGATACAACGGGTCAGCCACTTCGTAGTGTGTCGGTAAGTATTGCTGGCGAGGAAGTGAAGACAGACTCAAATGGAATTGCACGCTTCGAAGACATTAATCTTGGCAAGACAACACTAAATATAAACAAAGTTGCCTATGCTGAATCTACCGAGCCCATCACGATTGGCTGGGGAAGTAATCCGCTCGGAGAGAGGAGTCTTGTGGCGACGGGGATCCAGCTTTCATACAGAGTTTCCGATTGGTTAACGTCGAAACCTGTTGAGCGCGCAGAGATTAGCTCCGGTGAAAACAGTGTCTACACTGACGAGTCGGGAATAGCAGTGTTGACTATCGAAGATAATGATTCTGAGACTGTTAATGTGTCAATTTCAAAGAACGGGTTTCGTACAGAAATACAAAAAAAGCCTATTAATGAAAAAGATAGAAGCGAAGTAGTGCTTGTCGCTGCAGCACCTATTGTTTTTTTCTCGAAAAGAGATGGGACATTCGATTTGTACCAAATTGACGCAGATGGGAAGAACGAGAAGCTGCTGGTTAAAGGAACTGGCGCTGAGAGAGAGGACATGACTTTAGCTGTTTCAGAAAATAATAAGCACGTTGCTTTCGTGTCTTCTCGTAGCGCAAAGAGAAATACGGATGGCTTTATTTTGGACGGTTTATTTTTGTATGATTCACAAACAAACACCCCAGTTGAAATTTCAAATTCTGAACAAATTAGAATTATAGGCTGGGTCGAAGATTCGGTTATATTCGTAAAAGTTAAGTCAGGCCTAAGCGCAGCAGATCCGGCAAGAGAGCAGTTGCTTAGTTACGACGCATCGAGTAAAAATTCTCACCTACTTGGGGAGAGTAATCAGTTTAATGATATTGCTTTGATGGGTGGTAAGGTCATCGTTGCTGAGAGCAATACATATGGCGAGAATAAGGACGTATCGGTTTATACTATCGATGCCAACGAAACAAACAAGCAGGTTGTACTTAATTCGCAAGCATGGACGTTGCTGAGAACATCATACGACCAACTTACTATGTCTTCACCGAATAATACCTGGTACGGCTACAAAACTGGTGCCGAAAAGGTAGAAAAGATAGAATCGCCGGCATCAGTTCCACGAGACAGAAGATACGTAACCAATCCTTCAGAAAAAAAGAGTACTTGGTTCGATTATAGAGACGGTAAGGGGGTTATTGTTGTATGGGATGTTGAGCAAAAGAAGGACACCGTACTGTATTCCGCAGGAGGACTCATCACACCGTTTAGATGGCTTAATGATACGTACGTAGTACTTCGGCAATCGTCTCTAACGGAAACGGCAGATTATGTAATTTCAGTAGAAGGTGGTTCTCCGGTTAAAGTAGTTGATGTGGTAGATATAGATACCGATGGCAATAGAAACTTCTATTAAAACTGAATTTGAACATTCACTCGCACCCTATAGAGCAGATTTTTTGAGAGATCTACCGTGGCGACAATTAGCGGAAGATCGCGAACAACGTTTTTATCAAGTACTAGTTTCTGAAATTATGCTACAACAGACACAAGTTAAACGCGTTATTGAAAAATATAATCAATGGATGGTATTTATGCCTACCATCACTTCGGCGGCTGCTAATAGTAGGGGTGATTTTATAACAATGTGGCAAGGTTTGGGCTATAATCGGCGCGCAGGATATCTATACGATATCGTCAGACATACGAATGCTCGCGCAATTCCAAAGGACCTCACCACCCTATCGACATTTAAAGGTATTGGGATCAATACTGCACATGCTATTTCTGTCTACTGCGATAATACACCCTCATTATTTATTGAGACAAATATTCGTACGGTAGTAATCCATCATTTTTTTAAAAATGAAGATGCTGTGTCCGATAAACAAATTGCTTTGATCCTCGACGAATTACTTCCTAAAGACAATCCTAGGATGTGGTATTGGGCTTTAATGGACTATGGAACGGAGTTAAAACGACAGAAACTGGGCAGTATTAAAAATTCTTCACAGTATCGCAAGCAGTCTAAGTTCAAAGGTTCTCGCAGAGAGTTAAGGGGTAGGATATTGCGCGCGGTAGCAGAGTGCAGGGCAGTGAGCATCCACGTGCTTCGTGATACTCTCAAAGACGATAGGTATGATGAAATTATAAAAGATTTGATTGCAGAAGACTTGCTTTGGGTCAAAAATGGCAAACTAGTGCTTCCATAAGCGCTTTAGTTTACAATAAGAGATAACATGAAAGTACGAATTTTAGTATGTAGCCTACTGGTTGCTGTATTTTTACCATCAGCGATAGTGCATGCACAGACCACAAATGACCAAACTTCTAGCGTAGAAGACACAAGTCAGAACTCTCGTATACAAGTAAATCAAGAGCGCTACCCTGCTAGTTTAAATGATGAGGAAAAAAGTCGTCTGCAAGGCGCGTGCATTGCTGCTCAAGAAAAAATAATCTCAGTCAGGGATACTTTTTTGGCCGCTGAAGAAAAACGCGAAGAAGTGTATACCCGTATTGATGTTCGGCTGAGCGCCTTACAAAAACGTCTGGAAGCACAAAATATCGATACGTCGATAGTTGATCTGTTGCTGGCCACATATCGCAAAGAGACCTCTGCGTTCAAATCATACGCCGCCGAACATCAAGTTAATCTGAACGATACAATTTCTATGAACTGTACCGAAAAACCGGAGGCATTCAGGTCACAACTTGTTGCGACAAGAGCAACGCAAAAAAAACTATCAGACGAGGTGACGCGACTAAAATCAATGCTTACGGCAGATTTAATTGCTAGCATGGAGGCCTTAAAATTGAAACTACGCGCAGGTCAAGAGTCATGAGTGAGGAAAAAAATCTACCTGAAGCTGCTGTTGAGCTAAAGCCAGCAGAAGTCGAAGCGAAACCTAAGCCAATGAAGCAAGCAAAGCCCGGAACTAATCCAGTGTTTGCGATAGGAGTTGCTATCACCATCGCCCTAGTTCTTTCGGGAATAAACCTTGTGGTGTTTTTGCGATCAGAGACAGTTGAGACAGTCAGGCTGATCCAAGAGCAGACAGCAAATGATAGTGATTCTGGTTTTGAAGGAATAGACACAACAACACGACCAAGCGAGGAAGATATCGAAACAATTAAGAATGAGATTACGGATTATCTAAATTCAATATCTGATCAGTCGGATATACAGGAGAGTCGGCTTAGCGATCAAACACTCGGTTTATAAATAAAAACATGCTACAAAAATCTATCAACATGCTTCTGTATAAGCGTCATCATTGGCGTACTGTTTCTTTTGACGAGTTGAGTGAGATATATGCAAATGTATTCTTGCGCTCTCTTGCAAATGGCATGGTTAGTATATTTGTACCCATATACTTGTATAAATTAGGTTACAGCCTCTCTGCGGTATTCGCGTTTCTGACATTCTGGTTTTTGTTCCGTCCATTGTATGATTTGCTCAACGCAAAATTTGTTGGCAGATATGGCCCAAAGCACGGGCTTGTCGTTGCGACTATAGGTCAAATTGCTTACCTACTTCTACTGGTTTCTCAGCCATCCATGGATTTACCGTTATGGCTGCTGGCGCAAGTAGGTAGTATAAGTATGAGCTTGTATCTCATCTCCTTTCATACAGAT
>JBGSMB010000065.1:0-7923 GCA_041740375.1 Saccharimonadales bacterium (SeqCode)
ACCCGCATCACTTGCGGCGTATTCATATAGTAGAAAGTTTACTCTGAAAGCACAGTAATTCAAATTAAATTTACATCATTTGCGAAAATATTTTGTTGTATAGTGTTTATATATGGAAGTGTTGTATAGACCCCCCGAAGATCGAGAGCCGGATACGCAGTATCATGACTTACTTGAGCGTATCTACACCGAGGGTAGAGAGGTTGCGCCAATCCAAGGAGAAAAAGCAAAAATGATAGTCGGTGCGCAGCTACGCTATGACATGAGTAACGGATTTCCTGCAATCACGGAAAGAGATGTTTCGGGTAATCTTTTTAAGGGAGCGCTCGCAGAACACATCGCGTTTTTAAACGGAGCTCGTACTCAGGCAGAGTTAGAAGCCTTTGGTTGTAAATGGTGGGATCGCTGGGTTACAGCGGATAAGTGTGCAGATTTTGACTTGGAGCCCGGAGACCTTGGTGATGGTTCCTACGGTGCGGCATGGACTAGCTTCCCGACTGCTGAAGGTGAGTCGTTTGATCAAATACCACATTTTATGCAACAAATCACTGAGCGTCCATATTTGCGTACTCATGTAATAACGCCATGGATTCCACAATACACGCTTCAACATGAAGGGCTGACGCGAAGAGTAGTGGTTGCTCCCTGCCACGGCATGATTCATGCACTAGCAGATCCTGCGACTCGTGAACTTTCAATTCATCATATACAAAGAAGTGGTGACTTTCCTGTAGGTGTTCCGTTTAATATGATTCAGTACGCAGCATTTGGGATGATGGTTGCAAGGTTAACTAATTATCGATTTGTCGAATATGTCCACTCGTTCTCTGACGTACATATATATGAAAGTCAGTATGAGAACGTTGAAGAAATTTTGAACCGACCAGCGAGAACTCTTGGTACTGTCTCAATCATTCACGCCGAGGCAATTGATAACATAAAAGACTTTCGACCGGAACATTTTGAACTAACCGATTACGAACCTCATCCTGCGATGCGAATGCCGACACCAGTTTAGGAGACAATAGTGGCACAGTTTGTTAATGAAGTGAATGCAGAACGACCAGGTGACGATTCTTACGCTAGCCTTATACGTCAGATTAAGGACGATGGAGTATGTCCGTTTTGTCCGGAGCATTTCGTCTATCATCCTCATCCAATCGATGACAGTCATGAGTATTGGTCGGTCACGGATAGCGGATTTCCATACAAAAACACTTCTCACCATTCATTAGTTGTTCACAAGGTGCACATTGAAACTCTCGACGAACTAGAAGCTGAAGCTTGGGCGGAACTACAATTGATAATTGGTGGTATAAAAAGAGCCAAAGATATTGCAGGTGGCGCTATGATTTTTAGGTTCGGGGATACAAGGTTCAATAGCGCGAGTGTGTCTCATCTCCATCTTCAAGTCGTGTCTGGAAGTGGCGATCCAGAAAGACCCGTAATTACTCGGGTTGGCTAGTTGGTGTTCTATCGACTTTAACTAATTCGATACCTTTTGCGGCAAAAATATCTTGCGCATCAAGAAGAGAGTATCCATCTTGGTATATCACCCGAGAAATTCCAGCTTCAGCAATTGACCTCGCGCATACTGGACACGGAAAAGTGGTGACAACTAATAGCGCACCTTCGAGTGCTGTACCGGTTTTTGCTGCTCGAGCTATTAATCCAGCCTCAGCATGAATGCATTTTTGAAGCTCTATGTGTTCCCCGGCATCAAAGTTACTGCGAGGATCACCGAATGTCTCAAGTGAATAATTCTCCGTTGGGTATGGTCGGTTGTGGCCCTGCAGTAGTATTTCTCCATCTTTGACAATAAGACACCCCAGTTGCCTCCACCAGTCAGGACTTTTTACAGCTTCTTTTAAGGTTAAATCTATGAAAAACTGATCCAATTCATCTGTCGAGACGACAACATCCGCTTTTGAGTCAGTTTGATTAGTAGAAAGCCTCTTGTCCCAACGTAAGAAAACATTTTCAAAAAGCACTTCCCTTCCAATCATGCTTAAATATGTTGCTGCGAAATTGTGCGATACGTCTTCATCGGGCATATAAATCGCCTCGTCGCTATCAATGATCTGTTGAATATCAGGAATACCCCTAATCACACGTACTTGTCTCTCAGGCACTACTACTTGTACCACATCCTTCATTAGTTCAGCGCTGACTGCTCGAATGTCGCGGTCGAGCCGAGGTACCTCATGAACCAGCTCTTCTCCAAGGATATTGACACTTCCACTTCGCTTTTTAAGATAATCTACATAACCTTTGTGGAGAGCCGGCATATAGAGAATGTCGGTTTCGGCTTTTGCCATCTCTTAGACGCCTCTGATTTTAGATATAAAGTCCTGAGTAAGCTTATTAATTTCTTTAGCGAGTGAAGATGCACCATCGATAGATAGCTGGCGAATTCTTGCTGTTGTCGATGTTGTACTCTGTGCAGGGAGAACAACAATTTTCCCGGCATAATCTTTATATTGACGCATTTCGTCACGAGTAAAATCTTTTGTGGAGGAAGAAGTGATCAGTACATCAGGCCTAACTGTCTTGATCAAATCACCAATCTTCTTGTCGATATGACGTATAACTACATAATCAACGTGTCTAAGATGTAGCAACATCTCTATCCGTTCTTTTTGAGGGACAATTGGTCTTGTAGGGCCTTTTCTCTGGCGCGTTAGCTCATCTGAATCAACTCCGATGATGAGTATGTCTCCGTAACTTTTGGCAATCTCTAAGTATCTTGCATGTCCTTCGTGAATTAGATCATACACACCCTGGGTAAGTACTATTTTGTTACCTAAAAAACGAAGACTTTCGACAGTCTTGGTTAACTGCTTAAAATCAGTAATAAATCGAGGATTATCTATAGTAATCTTAGGTTTTCTAGTTTTCTTTTCTGGTTGTTTTAATCTAGTTGCCATCGTTAGTCGTCCTTTCGTATATCAAAAACGTGCTGTCAAAGTCGTCTGTGCGGTCTGTAATTCTTTCCTTATGCTTTAGCGACCATTCACCTTCTGGAATTGCCGGAAAATATGTATCACCAGGAAATGAACCGTCAATTTCTGTAATATACATTCTGTCTAAAAATGGTAAAGCGTCTCTATAAATTCGGCTTCCGCCTATGACAAAGCTATTACCTGGATCTATTTCATCTGCACGCTCTAATGCTTCCTCTACATTCCTAGCTACAACACAACCAGCAATTTCCAAAACACGTCTAGATATAACTATATTGGTTCTTTCACGAAGAGGACTTCCAATAGATTCAAACGTAAGCCGACCCATAATTACTGGATGCCTAATCGTTAAACCACGAAATCGCCTCATGTCAGAGGGCATGCCACCGCGCCAAGGAATATCGCCTTGGTTACCAATGACATTATTTTGCCCTACAGCAACTACCAGACTCCGCATATACCTAATATAACATCAAATAGACTAGATGCATAAAAGATGCAAAAACTTGTGCTTATATCTCTGAAACAGCTACTTTGACGCTTGGTCCCATAGTAGTTGAAATATGGATAGATTTTACGTAGTTACCCTTAACGCTTGCAGGCTTATTGGCTTTGATGCTGGCAAGTAGTACTTCAAGATTAGTCATAAGCTTTTCTGTGCCGAAGCTAACTTTTCCGAATGCAACGTGGATTATGCCTGTCGAGTCTACTCGGTATTCGACACGGCCAGCCTTTGCTTCTTCCACTGCTTTTTTGATGTTAGTAGTAACGGTACCGCTCTTTGGGTTAGGCATTAGACCTTTTGGTCCAAGTAGACGTGCATACTTACCCAACTTTGCCATGAGCAATGGTGTTGAAATAAGAAGATCAAACTCAATCTTTTCCTTATCTAGGAGTTGTAGGAACTCTTCATTTCCATATACATCTGCACCTGCGGCTTTTGCAGCTGCTAGTTCGTCGCCATCTGCAAATACAGCAACTCGAACACTTTTGCCTGTTCCAGATGGCAATACAAGATTATCTCGAACGTTCTGGTCTGCTTGCCTTGGGTCAATATTAAGATTTACGTGGAGTTCAAGGGTACCGTCAAATTTAGTAGTAGACGTTTGAACAGCAAGCTCAAGTGCTTCTTTCGCGCTATATTCCTTGTCTTTTTCTACCTTTGCTGTTGCCTCACGTAATTTTTTACCAGCACGCTCTAGTCGAGATCTTGCTGGCTTTGCGTGAACAACCGGAGCTTCCTGCTGCTCTTTAGTAGTTTTCTTTCTCTCCTCCTTGGCAACAAGTTGTTCTTTCTCCGCTAAGGCCTTTGCGCTTCGTTTGCCGGCCTTTGCCTTTGTCGTTGGTTCTTCAGCTGCAATTTCTGCCTCTGCCTCTACTATTGCTTCTGCAATCGCTTCGGTTTCTACAAGAGCCTCTAAGTTCGCAAATGCCTCGACTGCAGCAACGGTTTCAGCTGTTTTGAGTTCTTCCTTTGCAATTTTTGAGGATGCTTCTGGCTTTTTAGCTTTTTTTACTTCTTTTGACATTATTGGTTCTCCTTCGTGGTGCAAACCGGTTTAAAAAAGACCGTCCCACAAAATTAATTTGATTATTTCTCTATTTCAACGCCCATTGACCTTGCGGTACCGGCAACAATTTTCTTGACAGCATCGATATCTTGAGTGTTCATTTCGTGTGCTTTAGCTTCCGCAATTTCAGTAAGCTGAGCATCCGATAATTTCTTAGAAATCTTTTCCGTATTTGGCCTTCCAGATCCTTTATCGATTCCTAGCTTTGTGCGGATAAGATCGTCTGTAGGTACCCCAACAACTCGAAAGTCCATTGATCGGTCTTCGTAAATAGCGATGTGCGCGGTAACAGTAACATTACCCATGTCTTTCGTAGCGTCGTTAAATGGTTGGATAAAATCCATCATATTGACTCCGTATTGTCCAAGGGTGCTACCAACTGGAGGAGCAGCGCTTGCTTTTCCGGCTGGAATTTTCATTTTTAAATTTGCTTTGACGGGCTTACTAGCCATATGACTCCTTTGGAGTAATTTGATATTACATTTATGAACATAAGAGAATAATTATTACTCATGCGACCAATGAAGCGACGGTCGATTATTCTCCTGTAACAGGGTAAAATTATACTACAGGTTACCCCTGTTGTCTAGTGTTATTCATTCGCTGAATCAAGCCTGATTACTTGAAGCTCAATATCAAATCTTCCAGCTAGTTTCCGAGTACTCTCGACATTTCGGCAGGTCTTGGGCTAACGCGTGTATTGACGAACTCATTTCTAAGAGTCGCATACACTTCATCACGAGTAAACTCGTGGATAGGTTTATGTAGAATCGCTTCTTGAAGCAGTGGTCCTTCTTGTAAAGGCATCTAAACTCTTTTAACTTGAAGGCCGTCGAGCTCGACAGGTGTTTCACGACCAAACATATTTACGAGAACTTTGAGTTTACCTTTTTGTGCGTCAATTTCATTTATTGCACCATCAAAGCCCTTGAATGGCCCGTCGACGATATTTACTACTTCGCCTACTGTGTAGTCAAACTTATGCTTTGGCTCTTCGCGACCCATTCGCTTCATGATCTTTTCAATTTCATCTTGGTCAATTGGTGTAGGTTCGGTTCCAGATCCAACAAAGCCAGTGACATTCGGTGTGTTTCGAACGATGTACCAGGCATCTTCGGAAAGTTTCATCTGTACGATTACATAACCTTGGAAGATTCGTTTTTCAACAATTTTTCGCTTACCATTTTTGATTTCGATCTGTTTTTCTTTCGGTACAAGTACTTGGAAAATCTTGTCTGCCATATCAAGCGAATCAGCTCGCTGGCGTACAGCTTCGGCTACTTTTTCTTCATAGCCACTGTAGGTATGTACTGCATACCACTGTTTTGATGAATCATATCTTTTGTTGCTCATAACTATAAAATAACCTCTCTAAATAATTTTTCGAATCCATAATCGATAAGTCTTACGAACAATGCGAGCACCACAGAAAAAATAATCACCGCGACTGTTAAGTTTGCTGCCATTCGCATTGTTGGCCAAGTGACCTGTTTTAGCTCAGCCCAACTCTTTTTAAAATATGGCGGAATCCATGATCGGCTCTTAGTTAGATGTTTGGTAACTTTTGTTTCGGGTAACTTTATCGGGTTGTACTCTTTTTTTAGTACTTTACTGGCCCCTTTCACAGGCTTAGACGCTGCGCCAGCTACTTTACGTGTTCTTGGCTTCTTGTCTTTTTTTGCCTGCTCCTTATCTGCTCGCTCACGAACAGTCTCAACCTTTCGTCTCGTAACGACCTTTGGTTTTTTTGTAGCCATTATTGTGCAGTGCTCCTTCTCTCGTCCGAAAAATAAAAAGCCTACTATAAAAAGTAGGTGTTGCTTGTCAATATACTCCTCTTTTGAATATATGACAAGCCTAGTATGCTGGTACCAAGCATAATCGAAAAGAAAATATGAACACAGCCTCTTTACTTATCCTATTACTTCCACAATTTCTGATCTTTGTAGTTTTGTTAGTGCCGTTTGTTTCATTGCGTAGAGTATTGGCTAGTTTGATTGCAATTGCGTGTGCGATCTCTACAGGTGTGTTTATTGGACTACTATTCAAACCATGGGTTGTACTAATCGGTATCATTAGTTTTTACCAGTTACTCAATGTCCTGAGACTAGTTGAAAATCGGATGCACTGGAGGCATCAACGCCGTGTCGTAGCTCGAACTAGTACAGTCTTGCTTGTAGCGACTTGTACGGTGTTGTTGTCGGTAAAATGGCTAGAAAACACATCAGCGCGACAGTCTGACATTTTTCTACTACTGGCTATGTTCTCACTACTTAGCTCTATCGTAGTTTTGGTCTCAACGATCATTAATATGCAAAGAACCAAACCGGTTTCTATACGCAATCATAAAAGCGATAAGGAACTGCCTACGCTCAGCGTATTAATACCTGCAAGAAACGAAGATAACGACTTAACCGATTGTCTTCATAACTTATTAAAAAGCGACTATCCAAAACTAGAAATTATTGTTCTCGACGACTGCTCTTTTGACAGGTCTTCAGATATTATCAAAAGTTTTGCTCATAGAGGGGTTCGATTTATTAGTGGTGAGCCACCAAAAGAAAAATGGCTCGCTAAAAATCAAGCTTATCAGACCCTGGCAGATGCAGCGAGTGGTGATTGGCTTTTCTTCTCGGGAGTCGATGTGAGAGTAAATCCTAAGACGCTTAGGAATATCGTAACTCATATAATGGACAAAAATGTTCGTATGGTAGGCGTCTTACCGAGAAGGCTGCACTCGACGACCAAATCATCGTTTTTAAGCCCTCTTCGTTACTGGTATGAACTAGCTTTTCCACGAGAACTACTTCAGTCTCCTCCAATCTTGAGTACTTTTTGGGGGGTAGATAAGAAGTATCTACGCGCACTCGGTGGCTTTGGAGCTGTCACGCGTTCGATACTGCCGGAGTCTTATTTTGCGAAAGCTGCCTACAAACAAAACGAATATACCTTTGTTCGTTCTAGTAATGATTTAGTAGTGACGACTGAAAAATCATTAGCAAATCAAATAGAAACTGCAGTTCGTACTAGATACCCGCAGACACATAAAAAAATCGAGTACGTTGCAGTAATCTCGATTCTGTTTGTAGTTATCGTGGCTACGTGTACATTTGGAATTATCCACGCTCTGTTAACTTCTAACCTATTGCTCGCTGGTATCTGTGGACTTTCAATAGTGTTCTTTAATTTGGGACATGTGATTATTGTAGGTCTCACCTGTAAACCTGCGGTCACAGCGTCGATATTTAATTTTCCACTACTGCTTATACAAGAAATCGTTCTCTTTAATACGTCGCTTTATAAGTATGAATTTTCAAAAGTAGAGTGGAAAGGCAGAAATATTTGCTATCCAGTAATGCATATCACCCCTAAACTACCTACCGTAGATT
>JBGSMB010000066.1:0-8341 GCA_041740375.1 Saccharimonadales bacterium (SeqCode)
AAGTGACGCTTTATAGGTAACGCTGCCGTATCTCCACGCGAGACCTTGATAGGTTAATAGCTCTAAGTATGACTTTTCAGTATGGTTGCTCGGTGTTTCGAACTTAGGGATGAGAATGCCACCAAGCTCAAGAGTAACCTCGCATCGAGCAGCCAATTTTGCAGTGTTTGAAATAAACTCAGGATGTTCTTTCCCCCAGCGACTAATAATATCTTTAGGATCGGTGATGAATAGGTCTGTATCCTTTAAACTAAACCGATCTTTGTCGTCATAAAATGAGCCGGTTTGAACACAGAGCAAAATCTCATGAGCTTCTTGGTCCTCGTGGCGTGAATAGTGGGCGTCGCTGGTAACAACAACTTCTATTTCAAGTTTTGCGGCCAATTCTATGAGCTGCTCGTTAACTCTTCTCTGCTCATCCCATGAATGTGAATGATCTTGAACTTCTATGTAGTACCTGTCGCCAAAAATACTTTTATACCACTGCGCCGTTTCTAGTGCCTTTTCTGGTTGATCGTAGCGAAAATATTCACCGACCTCTCCACCGATACATCCACTCAGTACGATCAACCCTTCACTATATTTATCTAGTAGTTCATGGTCAACGCGTGGTTTAAAGTAAAAACCCTCGAGATTAGCAATCGAACTTAATCTCATCAAGTTTTGATAGCCTGTATTATTCATAGCCAAGAGAATCAGGTGGTACCGAGACCTGTCTTTGGCAGGGTCTTTATCCAAGTGCCCTCTATTAGCAACATACGTCTCCATGCCAATAATGGCACGAATGTCTCGCTTTTTGCACTCTTGATAAAATTCTATAGCACCTGATAGGGTTCCGTGATCGGTAAGGGCGACAGAGTTCATGCCCAGTTCAACAATACGATCCAGCATTGCCGGAATCTTCTGTAATCCATCTAGGACGCTGTAATGAGTATGATTGTGCAAATGCACAAACTCTCCGTGACTCGGCTTAGATGAAACTCCCATGGTTTATAAAGTATACTTTATAACCAGTCATAGAAATGAAGTGAAATAAACAAAAACGAAGTAACTATTTCTTTATATAAGACTTCAGATTTTCAATAGCAGCTTTTGCTTCTTCAAGAGCTTTAGTTAAATCTGGATCGTGAGAATCGCCATCGTGAACTGCGCTTAGAATCTCTTTAACTTTTTCCTGAGATACTTTTGCTTGATCAAGTAATTTACCAAGATCTTTTTTTATCGATTCACTACTTCGATCATAATATGCCTTTGCTTCGGCTATTACTTCGTTTAATTCCCTATAAGAAACTTTCAACTTCTTTTCTAGTTCGCTTTTTGCGTTTGAGGCGGCGACTTTTATATCGTTTCGAGTCTCCTTGCCACTCTTAGGGGCAAACAAAACGCCTGCGATAAAACCTATGGTGCTTGCAACTACTACACCAACTGCGACTTTTTTACTTGAATTATTATCTGACATCTTTATCCTTACCGTTCTTTGAGAACATACTTACTATATTGGTGAACATTTTAAGTGCAGCCCCTGCAGAGGTTGTGTTTTTGAAAAATTCACTCGCCTCTTCAACGTTATCTGCAACTGCTTCTGCTTTTATCATAATTCTCTTTAGCGATCCTAAAATGTAGGACAATAGGACTAGGCATACTATTGCTATGATTAAGCAAATCGCTAGCGTAATTGACAAAATTATTACTAAAACATCGTATGAATCCATACTTGTATTATAACACACGATATTATTTAATATATAACTAATTTGTCACGAAAGTGTTACTTTGTGAGTTGTTTTTTTATGAGTTCTGCAACGACAGCAGGGTTTGCGGTACCTCGACTGGCTTTCATAACCTGTCCAACCAGGAATCCAATTGCCTTGTCTTCACCATTCCGCACGTCATCTGCAGCCTTTTGATTTGAAGTTATCACTTCTGTAATAAGAACCATTAGATCGCTCTCGTCTGAAACTTGAAGGAGATTGTGCTGCTCAGCATACACTTTTGGGTCTAGCTTTTCACGTATGATAGGTAAAAGTATATCTTTGGCTGCCGTGGAGCTAAGCTGCTCTCCGTCTATCATGCCCGCTATGGTTAATAGACCTGGCAACGCCGTGACTACTTCATCTACCGTAACTTCGTGACTACTCAATAATCTAGCGATTTCTCCGGTGAGCCAGTTGGCGATTATCCGGGCGGTTCCCCTGTCGTGCATCTCCTGAACCCTACTAAGCAGGTGGGCAATTTCTGGTTCGTAGATAATAGCTTCGATTTGAGAGCGATCTAATCCTAGCGTTGAAAACGAGTCTCTCAATTCTTTTGGAAGTTTTGGGAGTTGAGATGCGATCTTCTTTATATATTCGGGGGTAAGCTGTATTGGCGGGATGTCTGGCTCTGGAAAGTATCTATAATCATGCGCATCCTCTTTAGAGCGCTGTGAAAATGTTTTCTGTTTTGCGTCATCCCAGCCCCGAGTCTCTTGAACTATAGTGTCGCCCTTTTCTAATAGCTCTGTTTGTCGTTTGATTTCATACTCTACGGCTTTCTCTACTGACCTGAAAGAATTAAGGTTTTTCGTTTCAGTGCGCGTTCCCAGTTCACCCTCAACTGTACTTACGCTCACATTTACATCAAAACGCATATTGCCGTAGTACAGGTTGGCTTCAGAAACATCTGAGTACTTCATTAATAAATATAACTCACGCGCAAAAGCTTTAGCTTCAGCCGCAGAGTGCATGTCTGGCGCTGAAACTATTTCAAGCAACGGAGTCCCCGCTCGGTTGAGGTCTACAAGACTATAGTCTGCGCCTTCCGGATGCGTCGATTTACCAGCATCTTCTTCCAAGTGAGCATGTTCAATACGTACAACTTTAATCTCTCCATCTGGCAATACAGCCTCTACACGTCCCTCTAGGATAATAGGCTGATCAAACTGAGTGATCTGATATCCCTTTGGAAGATCTGGGTAAAAATAATGCTTTCTGTCAAATTTACTGTACTCAGATATCTCGGCCTGTAGGGCTGTTCCGGCTCTGATCGCGAGTGCAATTA
This sequence comes from Saccharimonadales bacterium (SeqCode), assembly GCA_041740375.1. Taxonomy (GTDB): domain Bacteria; phylum Patescibacteriota; class Saccharimonadia; order Saccharimonadales; family JAGQMS01; genus JBGSMB01. The sequence continues at coordinate 3,040 of JBGSMB010000066.1, forward strand.
CTTCTTTATTGAGAACCGGGAGAGTGCCCGGTAGTCCGAAGCATAATGGGCCGACTAGCGTATTTGGCTCCGCCTCACGTGCATCATTAGCTATAGGTGTAAAAAGTTTCGTTACGGTCTTAAACTGAACATGACATTCAATACCAATCGTGGGATAAAACTGTCCTACCTTCATAGAGCCCCCAAATCTTTCAATGCAGATTCAAAGCCAGAAAGTGCTTCATAAACCTTACGCTTATCGAGCCTTATATTCTCATCGTGCACTATTCTGTTTCTAAGCTTATGAGCGTTCCATACTTGTTGACGCTTTGTAAGTACGTCTTTGGCTGATATGAGACGCTCTCCCATTGTGTCTCCTTTATAGCGTCTTTTCTTTAAAGCAGCGTCTAATAGTTTATCGGCATTAATAATTGATATCTCGTAGCCTGATTCTTCTTTTGCGCGAATTACTATTTTTTTCCAAGACTCTCGAAAAGGCGCCTTATCAAGCTCTTGACCACCCTTAGAAATAAGGCCGGCAAGAGCTATGAGCATAATTGCGCAAGCAATTACTGATATTGCAATTAACATCATTGTATTGCCTCCTCTACGCCTAGACTGAATTCTAGTAGCTCGAGGTCTCGCTTGAACTGACCAATTATCTGTAAACCTACTGGCATATTTTCTGTTGGTTTCGAAGGAATGCTAATTGCCGGTACGCCAACTAAATTTGCAGCCACTGTCATAATATCTATCAGGTACATTTTTAAAGGATCGGTAATGTTTTCGCCTATCCCGAAAGCTGTGATCGGAGAAGTTGGGCCAACAAGAAAGTCTACTTCTTTATATGCATCTTCGAACTCATGAATTAGTTTTGTTCGAACAAGTGCTGCTTTTTTATAATATGCATCGTAATATCCTGAACTTAACACATATGTTCCTATCATTATTCGACGCTTCGCTTCACGTCCAAAGCCTTCGGCTCTTGCTAAAGCGTAGCTATCTTCAAGATTCTTGGCATCACCAGCAAAATGACCGAACCTCTGACCATCGTATCTACTTAAATTACTGCTAATCTCCGCAGGGCAAACAATATAGTAAACACCGAGAGCCAATGGTAAGCTCGGAATACTGACCTCGCTTATAACTGCACCGGCTTCTTTCATGGCCTGAATCGAAGCAGTAATACTTTCTCTAACCCCCTCGTCTACACCTTCACTGAAATATTCTTTTACTACTCCAACTTTTCTACCCTTTAAGTTTGGTTTTATTGATGTGTATGATTTTTGGCGACTTATAGTTGTACTGTCATAAACATCAGGCCCAGCCATAACATCTAGAACGAGTGCTGCGTCTTCTACAGAGTTTGTTATAGGTCCAATGCAGTCCGTACTGCTCGCCATTGCCACTACCCCATAGCGAGACACAAGACCGTAGCTAGGCTTTAGTCCAACCGCTCCACAAAAACTAGCCGGTAACCTAATCGAACCTCCGGTATCTGTACCTAGGGCAAATGGTGTTATACCGAGAACTACTGAAGCAACCGATCCTCCCGATGACCCTCCAGGAACTTTCGTTTCGTCATGTGGATTTTTCGTAACCATCATGTCGCTATTCTCAGTACTTGAACCATGTGCGAATGCATCAAGATTTGCCTTAGCGATACAAATCGCACCTTCTGCTTCAAGCCTTTCAATAGCTGTTGATTGGTAGGGTGCTTCAAATGTTTTAAGGATGTTGCTAGCTGCCGTCGTAGCTCCACCATAAACAAGGAAATTATCTTTGGCAATAAATGGAACACCAGCAAGTCGACCGGAAAAGTTTTTAGTGGCAACAAGTTTGTCGATTTCTCTCGCGCGATCCAATGCAGATTCTTCAAGAACAGATATTAGTGCATTGTACTCAGATAATTCTTTTGCTTGTTTAAGAGAAAGCTTCACGTTTTCTTCAGCAGATAATTTCCCAGAACATACCTTCTCGGCAATTGTTTGTATTGGATCCCACTTCATACGATCATTCGCTTAACTTCTATTTGTTCATCTCGTACTTTTGGTACGTTCATGAGTAGTTGGTCACGACTTACGTTATAAGGAATTACTATGTCTTCTCGAGTGACGCTTGTAAGTCCGCTAACTTGATATGTTGGAGAAAGTCCATCTGTATCAACTTCTGAGAGTTGCTCTACATAATTAAGTATGCTTGATATTTCCTTTTGGAAACTTTCAATTTCTGCTTCATCTAATTTTAGACGAGACAGCTTTGCAATTTTTTCAATATCTTTTTTTGCTAATTTTGTCATATATCACTTCAGTATAGCTCATGTTCTACCCCTGTTCAAATCAAACATGTCCTGTAGAGAGCCATGATAGCTACTGGCTTAAAGTATTTTAAAAGCATCTAGATTCGCTTTTATTTGTTACATTTTTTGTTTTATCTCTTCAATAAGGTCACGTAATTCTGCTGCTTTTTCAAATTCCAAATTCGCACTTGCGAGATTCATTTGTGCGTTTAAATCTTTAACTAGGTGACCATACTCATCTTTAGGTATTTTCTTCAAATCTAGTTTTGGCTTCTCTGTTTTCGCTTCTAAACGCTCTATGCCAATACCTATAGATTTTTTAATACTTTCAGGGGTAATGCCGTGCGCAACGTTATAGTCTTCTTGTATCTTTCTGCGCCTGTTCGTTTCACTAATAGCCCTCTCCATTGATCCTGTTACGGTATCGGCATACATAATTACACGGCCTTCGAGATGTCTAGCTGCACGACCGATGGTTTGAACAAGTGCCTGTTCACTTCTCAAAAACCCCTCTTTATCAGCATCAAGAATTGCCACTAAACTAACTTCTGGTAAATCAAGACCTTCGCGCAGTAAATTTATACCCACTATTACATCATAAACTCCAAGCCTTAAGTCTCGTAATATGTCACTTCTTTCTAAAGTGTCTACGTCACTATGAATGTACTGAACTTTTATACCTATTTCCTTAAGATAATCAGTAAGATCTTCGCTCATTCTTTTTGTTAAGGTTGTCACTAAGACACGTTGGCCTTTTTTTATTGTGTTCCTGATCTCTGAGATTAGATTATCAACTTGACCGTCGACTGGTCTAATGGATATAACTGGGTCAACGAGTCCAGTTGGGCGGATTACTTGTTCTACGGGCTTTCCTGATCTTTCGAGCTCATACGCCGCAGGTGTTGCTGAAACATACACAACTTGATTTATATGACGTTCGAATTCTGAAAATGTCAGGGGCCGATTATCGAGAGCGCTGGGCAGTCGAAAGCCGTGCTCAACTAGTACTTCTTTCCTAGCTCTATCCCCGTTATACATACCTCTCACTTGAGGAAGCGTCATGTGTGACTCATCAATAAACATTAAGTAATCATCTGGAAAATAATCCATTAACGTTGCCGGCTGTTCACCTTCTTCACGGTTTGTAAGATAGCGTGAATAGTTCTCAATACCTTTGACAAACCCGGTCTCTTCAAGCATCTCGATGTCAAAATCAGTTCGCTGCTTAAGTCTCTGTGCCTCAAGTAGCTTATTTTGCTTCTTAAAAAGTTTTAGTCGTGAATCTAATTCAAGCTTAATACTTCCGAGCGCAACCTTTAGTTTGTCAAACGGTGTGACGTAGTGACTTCCCGGAAATATTCTATATTCATCTAGGGTGGCTTCTATCTCACCAGTTAATGGGTTAATCCTAGTGATACGATCTACATCATCGCCGAAGAATTCAAATCGGTATGCAGCGTCTTCGCTAGAAGGAAACACATCGACGACGTCTCCACGCACTCGAAACGTACTTCGATGAAAGTCTATGTCATTTCGTTCGTACTGGATATCACTTAACTGCCTAAGGAATTTATCTCGTACTCTTCTCTCGCCCTTCTTAACTGTTATTGATAAACCAGCATAATCTTCAACAGACCCGATTCCGTAAATACAGCTAACGCTCGCTACTATCAGTACATCACGCCTTGTAAGTAAAGAATCAGTGGCTGCATGGCGCAATCGATCAATTTCTTCATTTATTTGAGAATCCTTTTCGATATATGTATCAGACCTTGGTACATAGGCTTCAGGCTGATAGTAATCAAAATAACTTACGAAATAATGTACCGCATTGTTTGGAAAGAATTCCTTAAACTCGTTATATAACTGCGCCGCAAGTGTTTTGTTATGAACTAAGACCAGGGTAGGTTTTTGTACTTCAGCAACAATGTTTGCCATAGTAAAAGTCTTACCCGAACCAGTTACTCCAAGCAATACTTGTTCTTTGGATCCTGCTTCTATGCCAGAAACGAGCTGACGTATAGCTTCAGGCTGATCGCCATTAGGTAAATAGTCAGATTGTAGTTCAAACAAGTTATCTTTAGACATCAGTCTATTGTAACAATAGTTTAAGCAACGATGCCTGCGAATACCGCAGCAAAACTAAAAATAGATACACACGAGACGACTAATACGTCTCTAACATTAACTTCACGCATTTTGTTTTTTAAAACCTTTTTTATTTTTTGGTTATGACTTTAGATTACCGTCTTATCATGAAAACCGCAAGCATTTTTTTAACCACTATGACTTCCATGATCATTACTGATATACCACTCTTTCCCAAGCGCAATATCTCTGTGTAGATCATAGTAAAGCTCATCAAGATGAGCGATCATATTGTTTACTAATTCTTCTGGGTCGTGAGCAAAGAGCACTGCACCTTTATTTGGTGGCTCGAGGACGTCCATTAACTGCGGTATAAGATCAGCCGCGCCGCCACTTCCCAATAAAACACCACAAGGAATACCTGCTTCAAGTGCTGTGGTGAATTCGTGAAGACTCCCAAAGCGCCCACCGACGGTTAAGACTGCATCGCTGGATTGAACTAAATACACGTCTCGGCCAACGTAGGACATGCCCGTGTAGTTTATGTAGTCAAAGTACCTCGAAGGTAATCTATACTTTTTCATGTGCTCTTTGATCGATCCTGCTGGAGAAAAGCCTATCGACATGCCTCCGGAACCCTTTGCTCCCTGAGCGGCATAATAAGGAAGTCCAACGGTAGCTCCAGTTGTTAACACATGTCCAGAATCTGCTATCGCGGCCCCAAGTCGGACTGCAAGCTCTTTATCTGCCTCTACCGTAACTCCTGCTGCAGCGCCAGAAACACAAATACTGTATCTAATAATAGGTGTTTTTATTGCATTCATACTGTCTTTATATTGCTCCGCAAATCTCTAGAATCTTACTATTGTCATTTATCATTCTTGCGTACCTACCAAGAAGCGTAGTCTCAAGCGCTGTTTGCCGGTAAGCAGAAGC
>JBGSMB010000067.1:0-4342 GCA_041740375.1 Saccharimonadales bacterium (SeqCode)
AAATTTCGAGAAAAGTAATTGGAACCGCAGCCGCCCAACCAAGATTACCCGCAAATGAACTTACTGCATACAACAAAACTTTACCCGCATATATAACTCCAAAAAGTCGCATAGAAAGCGTGATGATACGTATAAACTCACCCAACACTTCGTTTATACCTATAAATAAGTTCATAGGTTTCCATGGTTCATTTGAGAAGTAGTGTTGTAGATGTCCCATGACGCCCAGTTCACGTAAGGCGTACACCTGTACAGAGATAATTGTAAAAACGGCGAGGCCAAGTGTTGCATTAAGGTCGGTGGTTAATGGACGTAAGAGAGGAGAGGTCACCCCGTCACTTGTAATCGTGATCGAACCTACACCCGGTAATAAACCGGATAAGTTTGCAAAAAGTATAAACAGAAAAATCGTCGCTAGAAATGGTAGATGCTTCCGAGCCTTGCTGTCGTCGCCAAAGGTCTCGCGTCCAGTTTGGAGTGTATATGCTACCAAGGTTTCCAGTAGTAAACTCATCCTCGAACTGCTCCTTGGATGACTATTTCGTGCGAGAATAAGCAGTATACCGACTAAAAGCGAAGCGATAATAACCCCATAAAACATAGTGTTTGTGATGGTGAGTGGACCAAGAGAATAGATAGTCTCTGCCGTCAACGGCACCGTATCAGATGCAACCAGGTGTAGGGCTTGTAGCTGTTGCTGAATCAAACTTCGTAACTCCAAATCAATAACTGCTTTTAGTAAGCTCGATGCTTATGCTTTTAGTTCGAATGATATTGTATCAGTAATATTGAGCGTCCACCACTAATACTAAGCCGAAACTATCTTATATTTGTTATATACAATAAAATATTGTATTATATTGTTAATAATTAAGGGAGCAACAACCATCATGCCCAAAAAAAATGATGAAAAAGCAGTAATTGCGAAGCTAAAAAAAGAAAACGCTGAGCTAAAAAAGCAACTGGCAGATTCAAAGTCAAAACACAGAACTTCGGTATCTAGAAAGAAGATATTTAGAACCACGGGTTTTGTAGTTATGCTTGGGCTATCGGCGGCTATCTTTGTGGTCGCTCAACTCTCAATATGGGCTGGCAGAACTCTCATAAGTACTGATAAGTACGTAGAGACAGTCGCGCCGCTCATTGAGCAAGAATCGATTCAAACAGCAGTAGCTACAAAAGCCACAGAAGAAATATTTTCAAATGTAGATATAACGACTATCGCTACTGATGCTTTGCCTGAACGAGCCCAGTTTCTAGCACCAGCGATAGCGACACAGGTCGAGTCATTTACATTTAGCTCTGTGAAAAACATTATTGCGTCTGATAAGTTTGCGAGCGTATGGGTAGATTCACAGACCAAAGCGCACAGCACTCTACTTGGTGTCATAAGAAGTAATGCAAGCCAGGATGGTGTCATTGATCTTTCGGAGGTTTATTCTGGGATTAACGATAGTTTACGTGACTCCAACCTTAGTTTTCTTGCAGATAGGAAAATACCGGACAGGGTAGGCAGTATTACGCTATTTGAGTCAGATCAGCTTCGAATAGCAAATAAGATAGTAGTTAACGCAAAAAATATCAGGTTAATTTCTATCGTTGCGTTTATAGGGTTCTTCATTGGTGCCGTATATCTCGCGAGTAATCGACGCAAGGCAGTCATTATAGGATTATCTACCTATGTAGCACTTACTGTAATTCTTGGGATTGCAATACGAATTGCCAAAGTGCTGCTTATTGATCTACCGAATCCTGTGTATCAAGCTGCTGCAAGTGATGCTTGGCGAGTGATCGCGACCCCTCTTTACGAACAGCTGATACTTTCTGGGATACTCGGTATCGTGTTGCTTGTAATTGCTTATGCAGGTGGACAAGCTAATGGAGCGGTAGCACTTAGGGGTAGAATTTCATATTTACTTGAAGGCAATATACAAAAGTCACTCTTTAAAGGTTCGGCTCCGGCTTGGTCGCTTTGGATAGGTGCACACAGGAAGGGACTATTAGTGAGTTTGTCAGTTGTATCATTGTTTACTCTCGCGCTATCGCCATTAACACTATGGAGGTTGATCGCTGTGGCAATTGTGACCGCGTTGGTCGCTGCAACTATTGTAGTACTCGGCGGAAAGCCCTCAACAAAAAAGAAAGCATAACTACTAAGTATTTACAAAAAAGCCCGGCTACATGCCGGGCTTTTTCGATTCTAGATATATTTACTAGTTTTTTGGTACTACTAGTACCTGGAACACATCCTCAGGGTGAGCTGATTGATCCCACATATCTTGCATGGTCAACTGGTTTTGTCGACGAGTTGCAAATTGTGCGCTTAAACCTAGAGCCGCAACACCGAGCCATGCAACAAACCATAGCCAGTTATCGCGAACAACACGAATTGCATCTTCTCGTGCGTAACCATTCAATTCAATAATGTTGAATACGAGTAAAGTCCCCTGGATAACAATAAATGCACCGGCAAATGAAGTTACAACTATCAGAACTAGTGTTGGGGCGCTATAACGAATCGCCGCAACAGCCAGAACGACGGCAACAAAAGAACCTAGTAGCACTATGAGCCAGTTCCAATCAGCACCAATTGCAGCTAGAGTAGCGCTTGTGAGCGCAAATCCAAACGATGCAAACGCGAGAACGACGGCAAATGCATAGAAGAGATAGGCGCAAATACCTAAAACAATTCCGACTGCAAATCCAACCGCCCAACCAAGCACGGTGCTGAAGAACCCTTCACCTGATATTGCAGTAACCGCTCCCGAACCAGCTACAAATCCAACAAAAAATCCCCAAAAAGGGAATATAACTCTCATGGCAATATTTCCGCTGAAACAGAAAACTGCTCCAATGGCAACAGCCAAGAGACCGACAAATACCTCTAACATACCGAGCTCCTCTTTAAATTAACTTTACTATACCACCAAATCAGAAAATACCAAGTAGCTCTTTTCGGGGTGACTATTTCTTGCTTGCACTGTCGTAGTACTTAAGTGCGCGTTTTGCGAGCCTGCTTTTTACTAAGTTGCTAATAAATGCAGCGATAATACCTATACCGATAAGTAGGTAAAACGATGTAAATAATTTTCCGATTTCTGTTTTCGGTGTAATATCTCCGTATCCTACCGTTGTGAGGCTAACGATGCAGAAGTAGAACGAGTCCACCCAGCTCATATCTTCTACATAACGATAGAACACCATGCCTGTCGCTAGAACGGCGAGTACCACTCCAGCCAATATCTGAAATGATCTCAACGCCTCTTTTGCTTCCTTTTCGCTACTAAACTCTTGCTTCGCTAACAGGGGCTCTTTTGCCATAATTTATTTCACTTTCGTTTATAATTTTCTTCAAACCTCATTATAGACCTTAGTCACTTATGTTTGACAATATTGCCTTTTAACTCTATAACATTATATATAACTAATTAAAGGAGTTGTTATGGCGGTTAATCGCAATACGAAGCCTGCAATGCAGGATGAGGACGCGAATTTATGGTGGGCTGTAGTAATTCAAGGAATATTCGCAGTAATATTCGGAATCTTGGCTATCGTGTGGCCAGGTCTTACAGTAGTAACGTTAGTATATCTATTTGGCGGTTTTGTACTCGCTTCAGGTATAGTTAATTTAGTTCTAGGTATCGGTGCAATTGGAAAGGGAGGCTTCCGATGGATGCTTACGACCCTTCTAGGAGTACTAGGAATTGGCGTTGGTGTATATGCACTACGACACCCTTTTATTACCATCGAAACCCTATTGCTTATCATCGGTATTAGCTTAATTGTTCAAGGAATTATTGATCTAGTAATCATGATTTTCGGACACTTTGCAAGCTTTACTGGACGAGTACTTAGCGGTATCGTTGGCGTACTAGCAATTATCGTTGGTGGCGCGGTACTCCGCGAACCAGCAGCAAGCGGTCTTGCCTTTGTATGGCTACTTGGACTTTACGCGATCATTGCCGGTGTGATGCAATTTGCACGAGGTATAGATCTTCGTAAAATAGCAGACGCTTAAAAGACTGTTAGCGCGTAGTAGTGTCCCTCCTGGAATGGTTTACACGAAACCTTCTTAGGAGGGATTTTTTATATTGAATGGGTAGTGCAGTACGTATTTGAGTTACTGCACTTCTGGCAACGAATAAGTTGCTCGCTACAAAATTGATTGTCACAGTCTATCTGGTTGCTTGTTTTTTCTCCACATGTAGAGCATTCGCCAATGTCCTGCACAGAATCGCTAAACGCAATACTTCGTCGTTTATCAAATACATAACATTTGCCGTCCCATAGACCATCGTCGCCGAACTCCTGGCCATATTTAACAATCCCTCCGTCGAGATGG
>JBGSMB010000068.1:0-4906 GCA_041740375.1 Saccharimonadales bacterium (SeqCode)
CCTCAAAAAATGCAGCTGTAGCTTTACTATGTGCGAGCCTGCTCAATAAAGGCGTCACTAGGCTACGGAGAGTTGCACGTATTGAAGAGGTAAACAGGATTATCGAAGTCCTAAACAGTATCGGTGTTAAATCAAAATGGCTTCCTGGCAACGACCTAGAGATACGACCTCCCAAAACACTAGATATCAAATCCATAAATAAAGACTCTGCTACGAAAACCAGAGCCGCACTCATGCTAATGGGGTCATGCATACACGAACTGCCTAGTTTTGACATTCCCTTTTCAGGAGGCTGTGAGCTAGGAAAAAGGACAATACTCCCTCACTTATATGCGCTTGAAGAGCTAGGGGTTAGTGTAGAAACTGGAAATACTGCGTATCATGTAGACGCAAAACTACAGCCAGCAAAGCGACCAATAGTACTTTATGAATCTGGTGATACGACCACCGAACATATATTAATTGCAGCTGCTCGTATTGAAGAAGAGACGATCATCAAGATGGCTAGCGCCAATTATGGTATTCAAGACCTATGTTTTTATCTGCAAAAGCTTGGTGTCAGTATAAAAGGTATCGGCACAACAACTCTTCGTGTAAAGGGTGTGAAAAATATTAAGAAATCTGTCACCTACTCTCCTAGCGAAGATCCCGTAGAGGCTATGACGTTCATATGTGCCGCTGTGACTACTAACTCAAAGTTAACAATAGAAAGAGCGCCGATTGATTTCCTCGAGCTTGAACTACTAAAGCTAGAGAAGATGGGGCTGAGCATTGAGCTAAGTAGTACGTATTTCGCAGATAATGGCCACACTACCTTATGTGACATAACGATCAACAAGCACAATGGAAAACTAGTAGCTCCTCTAGAAAAACTCTACGGAAGACCATACCCTGGCCTAAACATTGACCATCTGCCTTATTTTGTCCCTATGGCCGGAGTAGCCAAAGGAAAGACTCTTATTCATGATTGGGTATTTGAAGATCGAGTTGCAATGTTTATGGAAATGAAAAAGGTAGGTCTAGACATAGCGCTTGTAGATCCGCATAGAGCATATGTAAATGGCCCAACGAAGTGGAAATCAGCAGACATTGTTTCTCCGCAAGGCCTACGACCGGCAGTAATAATTTTGATTGGTATGATTGCCGCACCCGGTGTTTCAATATTGAGAAATGTCTACACAATCAATCGAGGCTACGAACAAATCGCAGAAAGATTAAACTCAATCGGCGCAAAAATCGAAGTGTTATAAGGCAACTCAATCTGTTACAATTGCTTCTGTTCTTTACACATGCGGGTGTAGTACAACGGTTAGTATATAAGTTTTCCAAACTTGGGACGGGGGTTCGATTCCCCCCACCCGCACCAGGTCGAAATCTGCTCCAATCACTCCCAAATTCTGCAGAGTAAATCTGCATAATTTGAAGTGATCTCGCGCATTTCCTCCTATTCTCCACGAAACAGGTTTCGCGGGGACCCCAATATGGTGATAGTTCACCTACACGCCCTGGTAGCTCAGCTGGATAGAGCAGGAGACTTCTAAGCTCAAGGTCGCAGGTTCAAGTCCTGCCCGGGGCACCAAAGAAATAATATGTCCATCGGACATGCTATTTCTTTGTTAACGTGTTAGATTGGATATACGGCCCTACTGTGCGTAGGTTAACGCCGCTTTATAGAAAAACGAAGTAGATTTTGACAATGGCATGCATATTGCATAGCAATTAACTTTACGAGAAGACAGTAGCTAATGTCTTCTTGATGATATGTAATTTTCTAATTAGGAGAATCAAAATGGATAAAGGATCAGCACCATATGTCGTAGACATAGAAGAATTAACTCTTGCAAACGAAAATTTTCGCACTGCAGCATGGACGGGCACTTACTTACAAATGACTCTCATGACTATAGAGGTCGGAGGAGAAGTAGGCCTTGAAATACACGACGATACAGATCAGTTTCTGAGAATAGAACAAGGAAGTGCAAAAGTTGTAATGGGGGCAAGTAAAGATTTACTCGACCAAGAGTGGGCAGCTAAGGATGATTTTGCAATTTTTATTCCTGCCGGAACTTGGCATAATGTCATCAATACGGGCGAAGAAACATTGAAGATGTATTCAATTTACGCACCGGTACACCACCCACATAATACCGTGCACGAGACTTATGAAGTTGCTATGGAGGCCGAAGAAGCAGAAGAGCACTCACACTAAACTATTACCTACTACTAACTTAGTGCTACTCCACCTAAACTTCTATCGTATACTGGATCTCGATTTCTTTTCAATGTAACCGGTTGAGCAAATAGCTCCATCTGACCATTTCCTGGTCGGTCAAAGAACAATATATTTGGGCGTGACTTAATACATAGCTTACAGTCAACGCACGCCCCTCTACCCTCACTCATGATCGGCATCTCTCCGCTATTTTCTGGACAAGACTTTACTGCTCGCGTGCTCTTACCGGCTTGCCTTGCCACTAATTCCGCTTCCAGTTCGGTCGCACCGCAAAAAGCCATGAGTATCTTGCCATTCTCTTGTTCACGTTTAAGCGCCTCGTCCACATTTCCTTTATCAACGCTGAGGTAAAAGACAAGATTTTCAGGTTTGTTTACCAAAAATATAGGTGTTACATCTAGCTCGCTAGTAAAGGAACGAGTATACAACCAAAAAACTGTCTGAGGGTGATCCATGATCACCCTCTTCCATGCCCGCGCATAATCCTCTGAGAAAAAATCACCATCCCAGTGTATTCGAAATATATCATCTTCAGTTGCTACCTGATACTTTTCGATTACCTGCCGATATTCCTTCATCATTTCAGAAAGTAATTCGTATGATTCGTCCTCGGTTCTGTTTCGAAGTGAGTCAAGGTTCTTTTGCATTGCAACAAAAACCGCAGTTCTGCCTTCGCTTTCAATCGCGTAGCAAAATTCTCGACAAAAGTCTGTTTTACCAGGACAGGTTTCTCCGGCTGGTAGCCCGAAGCTATTAGGAACACGAGGATACCAGTTTCCCCTGGAGTCATATCTCGGTCTACCAAGTGGTGAGGTCTTTGTATTCAGTGAAAGTCGAGGTTTTTCTGACATGTCCTTAAGAATACTACAGAGAGACCGATTCAAAAATTACTCATGCTTGTAATATATTCTAGCTGGAAACAATCCTCAAAATAGTGTACAATCACCCCTGTTTCCATTACATCTACATGGCGGGCTTAGCTCAGTTGGTTAGAGCGTCGGGTTGTGGTTCCGAAGGTCGTGGGTTCGATCCCCATAGCTCGCCCCATTTAATAAACTCCTATTGTAGGAGTTTTTTTAATTGATCAGCTTTTCGACAAAATACCCTATGTAAAATGAGATGCCGGCCGCAGTACTACCAATTGCGACTGTTCCAAAAATAGATTTCAGATAGCTAGTAGACGTGACTCGTGCTTTTACCAATCCAATGAAAGCAAAGGCAATAACTGTTACTACAGCAGAACGAATAAAGGTACTGTCGGTATCAGGGCTTACTATTTCGGCAACGATATATGCAACTAGCGGAAGGGCTCCGATGACAATAAAACTTAAAAACGTAACCAACGCTCTCTTAATTGACCAACTTCGATTTGGCTTTGGTTCTGCCATAAATGATAAATACGCGCTTACGCCCATTGAGAAGCCGTCTGCAAACAAATTTGCGATACCGAGAGTCAGGGCTATTGTATTTGAAAATCCCGCACCTTTTGAACCTGCCACTACTGCAAATGTAGTAATTGCACCATCCGTCGCCCCATACACAAACTGTTCGATATAATTCTTTGAAGATATATTTGTTTTATTACGTTTTCGTATCACGAATTTACACTTTCTTTACGTAATTAAGTCTATACTAGAAGTACAAGAAGGAGAATACAATGAGCAGTTCAACAGCTGATTTTTACGTTAAGGATTACACAAAAAAGTGGCCAGGACTAACCCTCCAGCACGCAAAGCAAATCGGTGACACGATTGGCCTAGATTGGGATGAGATTGATCTCGGAGAATTTATTCAAGGAATCAAAGAAGAGATGGAACATGGCTCGATGTACGGTGAAGTTACGCAGGTACATGCAGATGACTATGTAATTTCTGCAAAAATAGCAGTTGCCCACCTCAAGGAAGTTCCAAACTACTACACCCTTCTTGAAGAGATGGAAGGAAAGGGCGAAGAGATGTTCCCTGACGACGATGCGAAAAAAGCTTGGGTCAGGAAAATGCGTGAAGACTTTTCAGAACAGTGGCAATTAGCAAATAGCTAGAAGACCAATCCCAAAAACCGTGCACTAATCTTGGTGCACGGTTTTTTAATGTATCGCTAAAATATTTAGGACAATTGTCGCAAATAGAGGGATCGTAAGATTGTCCATGCCATACACGCCGGTAAGCTCAACTATAGTTAGCGATAAAGCTACGAAGGCAGCTATCGCCAAACCATATAGAATTTGAAAAGGATCGCTAACTACCGTGCCATTGGACTCATAGTATAAAAACGCGCAAACAATTACGAAAGTAGATACAAAAAAGGTAAACGATCCGATCAATGATTTGTTCGAGCTCATCACTTTAAAGTAATGGTTCTTGCCGTACCTAGTGCCAATAATCGCCGCCAACGAATCACTCCAAGATATTATCAACACGGCGCTCGCGTATACCGCTCCAGATGATGCTAGAAATGCACTTGCGCTTAACCCGAAACCGATTAACACCTCCCCTACCGAAATCCGATTAATACTGTAAACGGATGTAAACACCTTAGTTCTACGAAGAAGCAAAGCGACTAGTGCAAGGCCAAGAGTGACAAACGCAATAGTATCCAGGTCTATAAAGAATGGCCAAAGCGCAGCCCATGTTCCGCAAGAAATATGTACAAACTTTCTCGCTCCTTCACCAA
>JBGSMB010000069.1:0-8421 GCA_041740375.1 Saccharimonadales bacterium (SeqCode)
CACCCCGCTAATACGTGAAATCATACGATCTATTATCTCACGAGAACTGAATTACTTCGCTGTAGAAATATCAATACGGTACCCGGGGTGATTTACCGGCCTCGTATTGTGAGATCGGCACTTTTTTGCCGCATCAGTTGAACTCTCTTTTATACAGTAGTACACAGAACTAAGTGAGTCCCAATTATTTAGTGTAGCTGTCGATACTTTTCCCTGCAGATATTTTTGTGCAGCCGCTTTGCATACAGAGTCTTGGCCTACGTTACAGAATCTAGCGCTTATTTGTATTACCTCACCGCCATCCCAGTTTTCATAATCATACACACTCCCGGGCCATGGAGCGTTTGGCCATTCATCGTTTGGAGTTGCTATATATTGTTCAATTCCTGCGGGTAGTGCCCTGTTTACATCATCTGGATAGACATTAAACTCTTGTACATTCAGCTTAATGGCATTAGCAATTGTAATCATCTCAGACTGCGAACGAACAAGATTAGCTTTTTCCTTAGACCCACGCCTGCCAATATAAGTTATGCCCGTTGCTAGTATGGCGACTATAGCGAGCGCCACCATTATTTCTATGAGAGTGAAGGCTTTTTTTGTTGTCATTTAAGTATAGTGTAGCTTAAGCTTAAGTATTTTAATACGCCAAGGGAGTACTACCGGCACAATTTCCAGTGCTCGTTGTCACACCCCATTTAGTCTGTAGGTAGGTTTCCAATATTTCTATCTGCTCACAGCTAAGTTCTTTGTTATATACAATTAGTTCGGCAAGCTGAAAGTCGCCTGCTTTCACATAATTTCCCGTTGATGATGACGTTCCTCCTAGTAGAACTTGATCCACATTATAAGAAAGTGAAGAGCCGCCACTATACGTATCTACTGGTATTCCTTTATTACTAAACCTTTCCTCGTCCGTATTACTAAAACGGTTGGTGAATAGCCCCCATGCAGTAGACCCAAAGGAGCTTCCAACAGCTCCTGTAATAGGCTGAGCAGTTAGTCCGTTTACTGCTGTGGTTAGCGTAGAAGTACTACCACTTCTATAAAATGCCCTTATTGCCGATGATATTGAAGGGCTTTGTGTCTCGTTCGCACTTGAGCTACGCACGAATGTCACATAACGATCATCTCCTCCTCCACCGCCTGTTGTAATAGGCTTCATGACCGCCAAAACTGTCGCGGCAGTTCTTGATGTGAGTACAGAGCCTAAATTTAAATTACCCAGGATGTCTTCAGTGGAGTTTCCATTTGTATAAAACTCAACAACCGGCGAGCCATTTAACGTATTGTCACGTTTTCTAGGATCACCACTAATAAGCGTAACGTCACGCCCCCCACCGGACACCGTAGACTTGTCTTTCCAGCGAGTAATGACATCATTATCGGCTGCCTGTACGAACGAAGAGCCTGTCTGCCATTCAATATAAAGTCTAACGTCAGATGGATTACAACCAGTACAGCCCACACCTTTTTTTGCAGTTCTTACCCCCGAACTACCAGACTGCTTTGCAATATGAAGACCAAGAGCATTGCCGCTACTCCAACCACCGCGGTTTACTATCTCCTGAATAACCGAAGTAATACTTGCGGTTTGTTGTGCTGCTCCGGATTGACCATTGATGTTCCAATCAACAGGGCTCCAGTCTGAATAGGCACTAGTTTTTGTTGCATTATTGAGCTGATTACTCGCAGGACAAGACCAAGCGCTCAAGTTATTTGCGGCAATGGCTCTAGTGCGAAGTGTTATGGCACCAGATTGTTTAGTTGAATCTGAGACAAACTGAACATAGGCATTAGTAATCACTGCGTCTTTGGGCACATCAACGCTAGTAAATCGCAGTCCTATGTTTTGTGTTCCTGAGTTTTCTCCTTGTGTTGACATTTCAATATCCGCGCTACTACAAGATGATGAAGCAACACTACCGTTCGTACGCTCTTCAAGAACTTGAGCAATATTATATGTCCTGCTTGTGGTGGTAACACTATCCTTTTCCAATGTAGTAGCATCACTAGAATCTAACCAAAGCACCGGACTAAAATCGGTAGGGTTTCCTGTAGCTGCCGCACCACGGCGTATAATTGCTGTTCGAATATCTTGCACGAACGCGGCGTTGAGAGCAATGTCGGGAATATATACTTTTCCGATAGCACGAATGTTTTTTGTTTGTCCATCTCCCGATGTGCTAAGCACCTCTACTGAAAAATCTGTCTGATATGCGCTCGAGTTATAGAGAACTGTTGAATTAATATCGCATCCCGCTGGAATACCTGGCTCGCTACATGGTGTATTTCTGTTCTCTGCCGTACCGTTATAATTTGGATCGGCCTCAAATCGCTCTTTCGCAAAATCAGCGCCCGACTTAGCTGCTTGACGAGCCATGAGTTGATAGCCATGTCGTGCTACATTCCGTTGACTTTGTACTGTAGACTGAATAACGATCACTCCAACCGCCGTCATAATTCCTATCATCGCTACTGCTAAAGGTAAGATAAATCCAGTTTTTTCTAGTTTAGTTCTCATAGTGCGTTCAACTTCTTCATAGTGAGAGATACTGTTTCTTCTACTGTCTTTCCATTAACATCTGCCTCAAGTGTAAGAGTTAGTTTTACTTTATCTGCCACGAGCGGATCGCTGTTTGCGGAAACATCGTTTAAATCAAAATACTGAACATTAAAAGACTTCACATTTGTCGAGATGACTGTGTCATCCGGACAACTGGGTGTTGTCGCCGCAGGAGGGCAAGAGGTTCTGCGAAAATTTGCCGGCGATACGGCAGTTGAGAGGGGTGTGATAATACGCCGAGTGAGGTTCTTATTCGAAACAAAATATATAAGATTATTGTAGGCAAAGTCGCCCGTATTTGGCCCAGAAATATAGTAAACAGGCTGTCGCGCATCATTGCTCGCGTCGGTAGTGAGGGCTACCGATTCGATAATAAGTGTGCTATTCGGAGTTGTGTTATAGTCCCAGCCGCCAGCCGGAGGGTTGGGGTCGGTGAGTTGATCATTGCTCGTGTCGCTAAACCTAGTCGCAAACTGCAACTCATCTTGGATATCAAGCAGCAATACCTGCCCCTGGAGTTGCAAGTTAAGTCTCGCATTGCGCTCTTGTAGTTCTCCATTTTTATCTATGAGCGAGCCGAGTAAAATCATTCCGACCAGTATAATAATCGGAGCGACTACAAGCATCTCTACAAGAGTGAAGCCTCTTTTTTCTCTCATCGCCCCAAACCACTTTCCTGAATGAGAGTAGAGTAATTTACCGTGCGTTCGACTCTTCTGTCTTGATACACAATCTGAACGTCTACCCGTTTAAGCGTAAGGCTGATGTCTTTTATAAATACTTTACCCGTTTTCGGCCCTTTAAGTTGCGAAGGTAGTGTTGAGGAAAAATCCTCTACCTGATAGGCATTAGCGAGAATTCCTGCTGTCAAATTGTCAAAGCTTCTATTTTCGTAAGTTTGTATCTTTTCAAACGCTAGCGTATTTGCGCGTAGCTGATCGCTGCTTCTGTCGCTCAGATAGTCAACTTGAGCAAATATGCCGAGCACTGTAGTCATAAGCGTAGTTAGCACAAATAGAGCGACGATGAGCTCTAGAATTGAGAAACCTTGTCGCTCGCTGGGACTGCTTTCGCCCGCGATATCCATAGTTAAACTATAGCATAAGCTCTATGGGGTAAGTAGCTCGTTTTCAAGATGTGTAGCGGCTAGTATCGCAGCCGCAAGCGCATCTGCACAGTCATCTGGTTCGGGATTTTCTTTTAGCCCAAGGTGCAATCGAACCATCTCCTGAATTTGACGCTTTTCTGCGCGCCCATAACCAGTAAGTGACTGTTTTATCTGCAAAGGCGTAAACTCTAGTACTTTCATGTTCTTCTGCGCCCCGAGCAAGAGAACAACCCCTCTCGCCTGACTCACCGTCATCGCAGTCGTAACATTTTGAGCAAAGAAAAGTTTTTCAATCGACATAATAGAAGGCTTACACTCATCAATAATTTCGGACAGGTCATTGTAAATTATCCGTAGCCGCTCTTCGTGAGGCTCATCTTTGCTTGTTGTTATAACTCCCGCACTTATGAGCGATGATTTTCTTCCAACAACCTCAATAACACCAAAACCAAGTCGACCAGTCCCGGGGTCTATACCCAATATTCTTGTTGTCATGCGAGATTTGTATATGTAGCAACAACATCGTCAAGATCTTCAAGTGACTCAAGAAGACGCACTACTTTGTCTGAAGTTTTTTCATCTTCGATTGTCACCAGATTATTTGGTTCATAGGTAAGTTCAGCTTCAATCACATCAATGCTGTTTTCAATTAAATTCGCTCTAACCTTCATGAGATCTTTCGGATCGGTATACACAACTGTCTCGCTATCATCTTCAATTGCATCCTCGGCCCCAGCGTCCAATATAGAAAGGAGTAACTCTTCGCCACTACCCTTTACTCGAATTCTGCCTTTCCTAGTGAATTGAAAAGCAACCGCTCCTTTTTCAGCGATACTTCCTCCAGCCTTATTAAACGCAGATTTCACTTCTGGATAAGTCCTGTTCAAATTATCCGTCGCGCACTCTACAATGACGCCAACGCCACCTGAACCATACCCTTCATACATAACTTCCTGAAGGGCGGCTGACTCTTTGTCTTTTACTCTAGCGATCGCTCTTTCAATATTTGCTAGGGGCATGTTTGCAGCTTTCGCCTTATCTATCATTAGAGCAAGTGTGGTATTCGTTGCCGGATCTGTTCCGCTTCGTGCTGCGATGGCAATCTGATTTCCAAGACGCGTGAAAACTGCGCCTCGCTTTGCATCATTTAAGCCCTTTTGTCGTTTGATTGTAGACCACTTACTATGACCAGACATGATTTGTACCTCTATTCTTCTCGATTAATTTTACCACGTGATCTTTTTGTTGTTCTCCGTACTTTTATGTCTTTTTCTATATACATATACTGCAACTGCAATAACAAGGCTGTAGAAAAGCGCTACAAATCTCCAGCCGACGCTCACTTCAATGCTAGCCCCGGGAAGCTGCGAGACCAAATTGGCAACATCCAAAATCGCTGTTAGTAAGATTAATGCTGGTATCGCAACAATTCCACTGAGTAATGGTATATACATTCCTGCAAGTCCAGCAGCAAAACTCGTCGCCATTGCGAGCGGAATAAATGGGGCGACGATTACATTTGCCAAGATAGAAACGGCTGAAAACCTTCCAAATATAACTATTATGATGGGCGCTGTCATAAGCAGGGCGATAAGACTTTCTACGACCAAAGACTTGAAAGGATTTTGATTGTCTTTGTACGAAGTACTCATTGTCGGTTCAAGGTTTTTATTTGTCAGTGGCGCTAGAACAATAATTCCGAAAAATGCCGCAAATGATAAATACCACCCGACACTTCGCCATAATTGAAATGGATCGATCGCCGCCGAGATCGCCATAGCAAGTGCAATAAGCACAATCGGCCGAAACTGCTTGCCGTAAAACCATCCAAACTGCAAAAGCGCAACTACGATTGCAGCTCGTAAAATCGAAGGACTAAAACCCGTTATAGCCAAGAAGCCCACAACAAGCAGGCTACTCATGATTAGTATTTGATAGCGTGAACCCTTTTTAAGCAAACGTCGAATAAAAACTACTAAGATCGTGAGGTTGTAGCCAGAAACAGCAATGATGTGCGTAAGCCCTGCGTCACGCAAAATGTCTTGCCATATTTCAGGAAGTCCACTTCTTTGTCCGATCAGTAGCCCAGCCACAAATGAGGCCTGAGGTTCTGGTAGCGCATTTCGAAGCCCCGCTTCAAAGCGCAATCGAAAATTATTTGCCCAGGAATTCTCGCGTCCGATTATCTCAACATCTGCAAAATACATAGCACCCGATACATTTCCTAGCGTTGAAACAAGCTTTCCTTTGAGTGTGATTATGTCTCCTCTTAATAATCCTGAGACACTATAGGTGGAAATGCGCACTGGAGAGCTAGTCTCCAATTCTATCGGATAGTTCACGGTGCGCAAATCAACCGTAGCTACAAGACGCTTTTTACTATCGTAATATGCGTCTTCGCTAACCACCGCCGTAGCTTCAATCTTCTGGCCAATTAAATTTGTCAGCGGTTGTTCTTGAGCCAATGCGGCTAGTCCGTATACTTGTCCAGCTACTAGCGCGCTAGCAACACAAAACAAAAGTGCCGGTAGTTTTTGTTTGAAAATAACCGGCAAAAAAAGCACGCATAGCAAAAGCCAAGATGTCGAGATACTCGAGTTAGGCGCCGTAAGCACCCCGATAACAAAACAAAAACAAAAAACGGCGATCAAAGTTGTGCGTCGAAAGCGAAACTCCAAAAACTGGTTTACCCAAGTTTTATGCACATTCATGTTAATTCTAAATATACTCTTTTACGAAGTATTACAATGCCATTTCCCAAGAGTAAATGATGTCTTGAGCCCTATTCGCAAACCACCGCATAACTACTCTAATCTGGCTATGCTTTTTATGCTATTCTACGATATAGAAATGTGTACAAAAATATGAAGTCAGACTCTGACTATATATATTGGCTTGAACGCTGGAGCGGCTGGATACTAATCGGCTTTTTTACACTCATACCCGTCGTCAGATGGGCAATGCTCGAACCGGTAGCGGTAAGGTTTGGAAGCTTTAACTCAACACTGCTAACATTTGGCCGACTTGCTGGTCTGGTTGGCTTTATGCTCTATGCAATAAACTTAGTGCTCAGTATTCGAAGAAGATGGCTAGAAAATCTTTTTGGCGGACTAAACCGCGTATACATTGCCCATCACCTCACCGGTGGTCTTGCTCTCGTTTTCCTTCTCTTTCATCCAGTATTTCTCGCTTTTAGATACATTGAGCTACAAACACTCGCAACCATAAAAGATGCTGCCAGCTTTTTATTACCCAGAGCGATTCACTTTGATGCTAGTTACTACGAGGTACAAGACGCAATTGCCATAAACAATGGCATCATTGCTTTCTTGGGCATGGTGGTTTTACTATTTATAACCTTTTTCGTAAAACTCCCTTATCGAATATGGGTTTTTACTCATAAGTTTTTAGGTGTCGCATTTGTGTTTGCTGGGCTACACACCATTATGATAGTTTCTGATGTATACCATGATCCTTTTCTGAAAATATATATCATTGCCTGGACAATTATCGGCCTCGCCGCATACGTCTATCGTTCGCTCCTTGGCAATATGTTCGTACGCAGACTACCCTACAAAGTTATTTCCTGTGGTGTGCTACCGGGCAATGTCGTACATGTCTTCCTCGAGCCGGTTCACAAGGGCATCGATTTTAAGCCGGGTCAGTTTGTGTTTGTTAGATTCTTATGGAGCGAGAGTGATAATATCACCCAAGAAGCGCATCCATTTTCGATTGCTTCGTCGCCGAATGAGCCAAACAGTCAGTTAAGACTCTATATGAAGGCGCTGGGTGATTTCACGGCAAGTCTAAAAAATTTAAAGCCGGGCACCATTGCTGAGATAGAGGGCGCCTTTGGAAGGTTTCTGCCGGCTAGGTACGACAATGCTCCACAGATATGGATTGCAGGAGGTATCGGTATAACTCCGTTCTTGAGCATTGCCCGTAGCTTTAACCAAAATAAACCGCAGGTCGATATGTTCTATAGCGTGCAAACTCGTAGCGAACTTATCGACCAGGAAGCGTTGGCCGACTTCCTACCAAAAAACTATCCTCAATTTAAATATCATCCTTTTGTTAGCGAAGAGCAGAATGGTTTTCTTACGGCAGAGTACATAAATTCAGAAGCAGGTGGAGTCAAAGGAAAAGAAATATTTTTATGCGGCCCGCCTCCCATGATGAAATCTATTCGCGCACAACTGAAATCAATGGGTGTTCCAAATAGTAAAATTCATAGTGAGGAGTTCTCGATGTCATGAGATTCAAACGAGTCATAGCAATTAGTATGATTGTAGCCGGCAGCTTACTCGGGTTAATTCTAATTATTGGATTATTTGTGCCAGCATCTGTCTTAAACCGAATAGGCGGAGAAGAATCTACGACAGAAACCATAAAAACCATTGATGGTAAAAAAATGGTTGAAGTAGTTAACCCGGCAACAGGCGAGACGATAACAACTACGACCGATCCAAATACTGGGCAAACAACAACCACCTCAACCAGTGCGACAGGAGAAACAAAGGTTGTACCAAATGGGACTACTGCAAGTTCAAATACAAACACCACAAGCCCTCCGCCGAGTGGAGGTACTACAGGCGGTAGCACCACTGGAGGAGGTACTACCGGTGGGGGTACGACACCCACCGCAAAACCAACGGTTACTATATCTGTCAGCCCCAGCACGATCACAAGCGGCGCTTCGTCTACAATTGGATGGAGTGCTACAAATTCTCCCACATCATGCACAGCC
>JBGSMB010000070.1:0-13160 GCA_041740375.1 Saccharimonadales bacterium (SeqCode)
TTTTCATGACGAAGCACTAGAGCGCCGAATACAGGAAATTGCCGAAACCGCAGGTTTGCAAAAAATAACAAAACATACTGTAGGGATCGAAGGCATTTGCGCCAACTGCTAGCTACTTCCTTGGAGCTGTAATATTTGCGCTCGCTCCATATGCAGGCAAAACTAACCGCTGGTTTTCTCCATGCAATATCGCATCAATACCCTTATCTATCCAATCTGCCTCACCTTTAGCGACTATTGGCAAGCCTTCCGAATAACCGATCGCATTCGCAAAAGTGAGACCAATTCTGAGTCCCGTAAAAGATCCGGGGCCCTCATAGCAAACTATGCCATTTATTGAGTCTAGTTTAATTTCACTTTTAGTGCTCAGCTCTATTGCTTTCTCTATAATTGTAGAGGCTAGTTCTCTGTGTGCGGTCCACTTAACTTGATTTAGCAATTCATAATCGTTGTAAAGGGCGAGCATGGCCTGCTCCTGATCGGTTTTAATACATAATAAAATCATATAGATACTCCTTCAAATATGTACTGGAGTTTTGAAGGGAATTCGAAGCGAAATAACCGACCTTCCCCATCTTGTTGTTCTATAGTCACGACCACCCTTGTCGCGGGAAGTGACTCATGAACTACGCTTCCCCATTCAATAAACGTAACCGTATTTGGTAAAAATATAACTTCTGACAGTTCAGCACCCACAACGCCTGCGTCATTCAGTCGATAAAAATCATAGTGATGAATCTCAAACTTTTTAGATTTATAGATGTTGTGAATAGTAAAGCTTGGGCTCGTTGCCTCATCGCCCCCCAGCTCAATAACTATGCCTTTCACGAAGGTAGTTTTGCCTCCACCTAAATCGCTAATTAGCTCAAATATCTCCCCACCTCGCAAATTATCGGCAATCTTACTGGCGAGATCTAATGTAGTTTGAGGCCCTTGCGAAAAAATTTCTAAGCTCACTTCTGTATTCATAGCCCCCATAGAGTACAGCGAGCGAGGCCGCAATCGCAAGCAATACTGGATGAATCGGTGGTCGGACATCCACTGATGCCGGCTCTACAAATACTGAGCGGGTCTCGTCTGTCGTCTTTTTTGTTGTGGCTTTTTTTACTGCGGTCGCTTTCTTTACTGTCGCAGCTTTCGCGGTGGTAGCTTTTGTGACCTTAGCGCTAGCAGCTTTAACTACTTTTTGTGCGGGCGTTGGTACTGCGGGAAGTGTATACAAATTGACTGCGTCAGGCGTAGGGGTTGTTGTCCATAGCCAAGCGTTAGTTGCTTGCTCTAACATATATGACCACGCGGTTTTTGCCTCTGTGTACACTATATCTGATGCAATCTCTCCGTTGGGATCGATTAACCGAACCGCTCCTCCGCTGTTACTTAGCGTTAAGTTCGTCTCCACAGATTTATATGTTGTGTAACTTAGAGGGGGCAACAGAACATCCCCAAAGGTATACGAATAGCTATAACTGTTCCCGCTCTTTAAAATAAAGCCGTTTAAATTAAGTTCAGAATTATTTGGGTTAAATATTTCAATCCATTCATCGTCCGCGTCAGTTAGCGGGGCTTCAGGATCTGGCAAAAACTCAGTTACGAGGGGGTTTAGTAGGGTAAGTTCTGGAGTAGGGGGTACTTCTTCAATCTCTTCTACGGCAGGCGACTCCTCCTCATCGACTGGCGCTTCTTCCTCTTGTGGTGATTCTTCAATTGGAGGTTCAGGCGTTTCGGGGTCTGGCTCTTCGATAACTTCAGGTGCAATATTTCGACTAGAAAATGTCGGTGTCGCTAATTCAAAATCTATCGAATTATTATTCGTATCAACAAATTTTTCGTCTGCCATTTTTCTTTGTAGCGATAGGCCAAGCGTAGGCTTTGGCGCTGAAAGAGTCTCGGCGTCTAGCGCCTCAATTCCCCAGGCCAGCTTATCAACCTCAACACGTTCACTCGAATTATCCAGAATTCGAACGTGACCTCTGTCTGCAGCCATATCAAAAGCCATATGATAGATTGTTTGGTCTTCGAGGTATCCACTGTGAGTGATGAGGAGCGCGCCGCCCGGGTATAAGAATGTGTCTTCAGGAAAAATAAATCGCTGTATCCAGTTTGAGGTAGCTCCTGTTGATTTGCTCTGTATGATCCATTCAGAAACATCTATTGTATCTTCAGAAGTGTTGGTGAGTTCTATTACGTCTTCACTCGATTGAAGTTCGCTTATAAGCACAGCTGTACTTGTAGCTGATTCACCAGATTCAAGCTGTGCATTTGCTGTACGTGAAAAAATAGAGCTAAGTAATATTGCGATAGCGAAAAGTTTTGCGCCAGTAGTATAAAACTTATACACGCTAACCTAATTGTATGGCGAATTTTTAAAAACAAAAGCACTTATCCACCACATTATTAGTTACTATAGAGTGTATGCTTTTACAAAACACCATGCTTTCATCTCTCCCAATAGCCAGCATAAGGTCTGGCGCGAGGATTGGTAATGTAGTTGGGCTAATAATTAACCCCGATACGCTCCACGTAGATGCGCTTGAATGCAGGATTGCTAGCCACCAACAACCCATGCTTTTACTACCGGCAGATATCTTCACCCTAACGCCAAAGGGGATTATAATTCAAGACCATGAGCATTTATCTGAATATAAGGACGCGCTACGTCTAAGATCTTTACTGGATCTGCGCTACAAAGTCGTAAGCAAGCATGCATTCGTAGGAAGTAAGAAGGTTGGCATTGTTGAAAGCTTTGCGGTAGACGCTGAAAGCCTCTACATTATCAAGCTCTACGTCAAACCAGGAATGCTTATGAAGCTTAAGACCGCTCAACTAACCTTCGACAGAAAAAGTATACGAGAAGTAACGAATCAAAAGATAGTTTTCGAGGACTCTTCTAAAACAAAGGTAGCCTCGAGTATTCCTCAGCCCTCATATTAATCAATGGTAGAGCTGTTTAATTTCTCCTTTACCAGCACATACGGGTAACCTTGACCCACTAAGTAAACCATAAGTTTTTTGTCATCTTTGTAGCGACCTATACGACGTTTTTTTTCAATTAGCGCCAATAAAGCCGCGTCATCACTTATTTCATTGTCGGCCAAAGCCTCTGAAATAGTACGCTCATCGATACCTTTTTGACGTAGCTCGTAGCGCAATTGACGCGAGCTAGAGTGCTTTCTCTTTCTTCGACTATCTACCCATGAAGACGCAAACCGTTTGTCATCGAGCATGCCGATTTGTTCGACTTTCTTCAAAAGAATATCTGCTTCTAATGCGCTAAGTTGCTTCCGACGAAAGTATTCTTGCAACTCTTTCCTCGAACGTTGTCGTACCGCGAGATATCGCAGTAACTTATTATAAGTTAGCCCAAGGCTAGAGATTTTCTTGAGCTCTACCAATCTCCTAGAATCTACCTCTAGACCAATCCGTATATCTTGTTCGGCAACATCTTGAGCGTTTAGCGAAAAGGCGTAGGACTCATCAAGAAAAATTGAAAATCTATCACCCCTCTTAACTTGACGTTTTATACCAGTGATTACCATTAGCTCACTTTAAAAACTGTTGCTCGTCTATTCTTCAAGAAGCGGAGCTTCTTTGATTTTTATAGATAGTTCTTCAAGAACTTTTGGATTCTCGCTTAGATACTGCTTGGCAGCCTCTCTACCTTGAGCGATCTTCTCGCCGTTGTAGCTATACCATGCACCAGATTTTTCAATAATATCTTTATTTGATGCTAAATCAAGAACATCTCCCTCGATACTAATTCCTTTGTTATACATGATGTCAAATTCGGCCTCGCGAAACGGAGGAGCGACCTTATTTTTTACAATCTTTACCCTGACGCGGTTTCCAATAATATCGTCGCCTACTTTTATCTGCGATGTACGTCGTATATCCATTCGAACCGATGCGTAGAACTTCAATGCATTTCCACCGGTTGTTGTTTCAGGATTTCCAAACATAACACCAATCTTCATACGAAGCTGGTTGATAAATATAACCGTTGCTTTGCTTTTGTTAATTATCGCTGTTAGCTTTCGCATAGCCTGACTCATTAGTCTTGCCTGTAGACCCATTTGAGCATCACCCATATCGCCTTCCAGCTCAGCTTGTGGCACAAGAGCTGCCACTGAATCAACCACAATAAGATCAACCGCATTTGATCGAACCAATGTCTCGACAATTTCTAGTGCCTGTTCTCCGTTATCTGGTTGAGAAACGAGTAACTTGTCAATGTCTACCCCAATTCTTTTGGCATATACTGGGTCAAGCGCGTGCTCGGCGTCAACAAATGCCGCAACACCACCCTTTTTTTGGACCTCTGCGATAGCATGAAGAGTTAATGTCGTCTTTCCTGAGCTCTCCGGCCCATAGACTTCAATAATACGACCTTTCGGTATACCCCCACCTAATGCAATATCGAGACTAACACTACCTGTTGGATATGTTTCAATCTGAGCATGCCGGCTTTCACCAAGACGCATAATGCTACCTTTGCCGAATTGCTTCTCAATTTGCTCAACTGCGAGCTCGAGTGCTTTACTTTTCCCTTCGGTATTAGAATCTGCCTTTTTTGGTGCTACTTTAGGCGTCTTTTCAGTCTTTTTTGCCATACTATTCTCCTCGTTTTTTCACCTTTTCTTTACAATGTAGTATACCAGTTGCACCGAAGTATTTCACAAGATGACATAAAAACTCTATACTGGTTACGATTATGCATATACCAGACCAAACCGTTGGTGAACTACTCGTTCAGAGAAATAAACTCGACAATGACAAGCTCAAAGAGTTAATTGCTCAGGCAGAAACGGAAAAAGTCTCTCTTCAAGATTTAGCTATCAGAAGCAATGTCACTACCGACCAAGAATTAACAGAGTTTTATGCGGATATTATTGGCGTACCTTTTGTTACCATCAATCCAAAAGAACTGAGTCTGGAAACCCTTCGACAAATTCCCGAACATATTGCTCGCCTCTACAACATGGTTGTTTTCAAGGGTGGCCTTGATGACATCGAAAAACATGTCGCCATGGAAGATCCAGACGACCTTCAAGCAGTGGATGTATTGCATAAACTTTTCGGGCAAAATGTAAAAATATACATTTCTACTCACTTCGTAATTTTGTCTGCAATCGACCAATACAGGGGCAACATTAGTAGCGAAATTAGTAAGGTCATGACAGAAAGCGGCGAAGATGAAGAAGAGGAAGAACAAAAAGTTGCAGCAGAAGACATAGCTGAAGACTCCCCGATCGCACAAACAATCAACCTTATCATCGAATACGCCATTAAAAATGGTGCAAGCGATATTCATATAGAACCTAGGGAGAAGCACGTCAGTGTCAGGTATAGGATCGACGGGGTGCTAAAAGAGGCCAACAAATTACCAAAACGCACCCTAAACGCTTTGGTTTCAAGAATAAAAATTCTCTCTAACCTAAAAATTGATGAGCGCCGCTCTCCTCAAGATGGGCGATTTAAGATAACAATAAATGGAAGAATATTTGCGTTTCGCGTATCGACACTGCCGATTGCTGAAGGTGAAAAGGTAGTTATGCGTGTGCTTGATGAATCAAGCGAACCGTCAACGCTCCAGGAGCTTGGTTTTTGGGGTAAGGCTCTAGAAACAATTAACGAAGCTATTATTCAGCCACACGGCATGATGCTCGTAACGGGTCCTACGGGATCGGGTAAATCAACAACGCTCCATAGTGTTCTGCATATTTTGAATAGACCGGAAGTAAATATTTCAACTATTGAGGATCCCGTTGAATATAAACTCGAAGGGGTAAATCAGACGCAAGTTAACCCAATCGCTGGCATGACATTTGTTGCCGGTCTGCGAGCACTGCTCCGACAAGACCCAAATGTGATTATGGTTGGTGAGATTAGAGATGGCGAAACAGCTGGACTTGGTGTTCAGGCTGCACTTACTGGCCACCTTGTATTTTCAACCCTGCACACCAACAATGCGGCTACTTGCTTGCCGCGTCTGTTAGACATGAATATCGAGCCTTTTCTTATCGCGAGCGTTGTGAGAGCTGTCATAGGACAGCGACTGGTACGAAGGCTTATCCCGGAAGACTCTGAAAGCTATGAACCAAATGCAAACGAAAAGAAAGAAATCGAACGAATCTTTGGTATAAAAACAGTTAAAGACTGGGAACAAATATTCTCACTCCTTAATGAGGCGCAGGCTGCTTTTGGCACACCGAAAACGTCAAAGCTAACTTTTTATCGACCAAAGAAAGATCTTCCTGAAGACAAGACCGGCTACAAGGGCAGAATGGGAATTTATGAAGTGCTAAGTAACTCTTCTGCAGTCCAAAAACTAATCATGTCTAACGGTACGAGCGAGGACATTCAACAACAGGCAATAAAAGACGGCATGGTCACAATGCAACTGGATGGTTTAATAAAGGCTATGCTTGGAATGACATCTGTTGAAGAAATATTGCGGGTTACAAGAGAATAGTATGGCTAAGTTTGAATACAAGGCGGTCGATAAAGCCAATAAATCAGTGAGTGGTTCGATTGACGCCGCCTCATCGAGTAGTGCACGAAATACGCTTCAAAAACAGGGTCTACGCCCAATTAGCATTAAACCCATAAAGGGTCGCGGGAATATAAAAATACCTTTTGTGGGCGGCGGTAAGGTCAAAGGTAGAGACATGGTCATCTTTACCCGTCAGCTCGCGACGATGATCAATGCTGGTGTGCCGCTAGTACGATCTCTTAATACCCTTGTCGAGCAAACTGATAGCCCAGCACTAAAGGTCCATATCCTTGAAATTTCAAAGGATATTGAAGGAGGAATGGCGTTTGCAGATTCCTTAGAAAAACACCCAGATGTCTTTTCACCGATTTATGTAAACATGGTGCGCGCAGGCGAGGCGGGCGGTATCTTAGACGAAATTTTAAAGAAACTTTCGATCCAGCAAGAGAAGGACGCAAGCATACGCACCAAGTTCAAGAGTGCTATGACCTACCCTCTTGTACTAATTACCATTACGCTAACTGTGTTTATTGCTCTTATGACTTTTGTCGTACCAAGAATCGGTAAAATTATTATCGATCTTGGAGGTGAAAATGCTAAGGTTCCCCCTCTTACGCAAGCCATGTTAGCAATAAGTAATTTTATGGTCACAAAATGGTATATTCTGGTCGGAGCTGGATTTATCATAACCTTCTTCTTGAGACGATACTTAAAGACAGTTGCTGGACGTAAAACAAAAGACAGGGTCTTGCTCAAAATACCTGTCCTAAAAACAGTGGTTATAAAAGTTGCGATAGCTCGATTCTCTCGTATATTTGCAAGCCTAATGAGTGCGGGAGTTTCGGTACTCGACTCGATTGAAATTACCGCCAAAGCTATTGGAAATACTATTGTCGAAGAAGAATTAATGGAAGCAGCAAAAGTTGTTGCCAACGGACAGCAATTTTCAGTTCCTTTAGCACAATCAAAAGTCTTCCCCCCTATCGTCTCTCAAATGCTAGCTATCGGTGAAGAGACGGGACAGCTTGGTGAAATCCTTATTAAAGTTGCAGACTTTTACGAAGAAGAAGTAGATGCAACCGTAGATAGCTTAAGTTCTATCTTGGAACCAATTATGATTGTCATAATGGGTGCCATGGTAGGTCTTATCGCTGCGAGCGTTATTGGACCTATCAGCAGTCTATCGAGCCAAATCTAGAAAAAATTGTTGATAGTTGCTAAGTATGTTGGTAGAGTGTAAGCATAAGCCAAAAACAGGCTGAAATTAACTTAAGGAGGGTGGGCGCCAATGCTCCAAAAATCAATCACTAAAGCACGCGAAGGTTTCACAATCATTGAACTTTTGATCGTGATCGCCATTATTGCGATCTTGGCTGGACTTGTTCTAAACAATTTCCAGGGTGCACAAGCAAAAGCACGGGACACACAACGAGTAACAGACATTAACAATGTTCACAGTAAGCTAGAAGAGTTCTATAACGACAATAATGCTTATCCACAAACATTCACAGCTGCTACATTTGCTGGAATTGACGGACAAAGTCTTATTGATCCAGATGGTACGGCAATTGTTATTAACGCCGCTGTTGCTGATGAAGCAGCTGCAGACGCAGTCGCCAACCCAACTACCGCAGGTGGTGAATACCGATATATTGCCTTCCCAACAGGTTGCACAAACAACTGTACAGGGTATGTCATGAAGACATTTGTCGAACGACCGACTTCGACAACACCTAACCCATACCGAAAAGAAGGTTTGAACAATCCTTGATTCGTGAGCCTAATCGGCAAACATCATAAAAATACCCTGTTTTTAACAGGGTATTTTTATGAGCAAAAAGCTTACGTTTATCTGATATAATCAAGTCAAGTAACGAAAAAAGAAAGTCGCTTGTTAAGTAGCAAGGGTGGCATGGACCAGAAAGCAAAACTATTTTATAAAGATGAGCCTGTATTCGGACTAGATATCGGAAGATCTAGCCTTAAGGTCATGCAAATTGAAACAACCGGCAAAGCGCCAACAGTTATTGGTTACGGTAATACAACTTTTGACCAAAAAGCCATTTCTAAGGGTGTTATTGTTGATCCCGAAGTTATTGTAAAGGCAGCCTATGATCTTATATCCGAAAACATCATCGGAAAAATAACCACCAAGCATGTTGGTATTTCTCTCCCGAACGAATATAGTTTTAGTCGTATATTGACGCTTCCAAAAATGGAAAGAAAAGAGTTGGAAGCTGCAGTCATAGGTGACGCTGAACAATCTATTCCGATGCCCCTCAATGAACTTTACTATGACTATGAGATAACCAACCAGCTACCCGATGGTAGCCTTGAGGTACAACTCACTGCTGCACCAAGAAATATTGTAGATTCGTACATGACCGTAGCGCAAGCTCTAGGACTTACCGTATCTTTTATAGAAACAAATATCTCTGCAGTGACGAGAATAGTAACTCGGGCCGAAGATGTTGGAGTGGTGACGCTAATAATTGACCTAGGTTCTACGGCGGCAGACTTATCAATATTTGACGGTAAGACTATACGAATTACGGGTACAGCAGACTGCGGCAGCGATGATCTTACAAACTTGATTGCAAAACATCTTGGCGTATCACAACAACAAGCTCACACAATCAAAACAAGATATGGACTTGAGCTTAGTAAAAAACAAAAGGACATAGTGAGTGCAGTTGAAGGAGAGCTTGGAAAGCTAATAAGTGAAGTTAAAAAGGTGGTGAGATACTACTCTGAACGTGCAGAAAATAGCGAAATCGGACAAATAATTGTTCTTGGCGGAGGCGCAAATCTTCCAGGTCTTAGCACCTACTTAACTGACAAAACAAGGGTGCCCACTCGACTATGTGACCCATGGCAACATCTGAGTTTTGGAAGTTTACAACCCCCTCATCAGCTAGAAACTACTATCTACACTACCGCAGGTGGCTTAAGCCT
Source organism: Saccharimonadales bacterium (SeqCode) (assembly GCA_041740375.1). Lineage (GTDB taxonomy): Bacteria > Patescibacteriota > Saccharimonadia > Saccharimonadales > JAGQMS01 > JBGSMB01. The sequence continues at coordinate 9,446 of JBGSMB010000070.1, forward strand.
TTTGAAGGTCGAGGAGCTAACCTCATGATTAATCTACTACCCAGCGAAACAAGGGAAAATCGGCTTTACGGTAGACGCAATCGTCAGCTCGTCAGATGGTGTATCGCTGCGCTACTTGCTGCAATTGGCATTGTAGGTATTGCAGCTGGCGGATATGTATTCCTAACACGCTCTGAGGCGTCTGCGGCTAGTGAAAAAACAAGAGTAGAGACTCAAATTGCTCAAGATCAGCTCGACAAAGTTCTCGCAGAATATAATTCATTTACAGCTGACCTAAAGACAGTAGTACAGATACTTAGTAAGCAGATCTTGTTCTCTGAACTTATCCAACAGATCGGGAGTGTTGTTCCTCCAGGAACAACCCTAAATACGGTAAGTATTTCCAATAAGGACAATGCATTGAGCTTAGACTTCACCCTGGACCAAGCATCCAGTGCTCCAACACTTCAATTAAATTTAGAAGATCCCGAAAATGCACTTTTTGAGAAAGCAGATATTATACAGCTGAGTTGTCAAACGGATGATGTCACCAGGGTCCAAACATGCTCAGCCCAAGTCAGAGTCCTTTTGAAAAAAGATGCGCCGTATTATTTTCTTAATTCAGTAAAGGCTGCACCATGAAATTAACTCCTAAAAAGTTCAACTATGTGCTTACCGGACTTTTCATTGCAATAGTTGCTGGAGGCATAGGGCTTACCGTGTATGCAAGTACATGGTTAAAGACTAGATCCGAGGATATCGTCACGCTCAAACTCGACTCTTTAGTGTTAGAAGAGCAAAGAAAAACTGCCATTCGCGCGAGTGCTGAGCTTGATGAATACAGCGAAACGAGAGAGAGCATTTCTAAAATTGTGCCGAAAAGTAAAGATCAAGCAAAAGCTATTGCTGAGCTCCAGAGAATCGCCCAAGACGTAGGCGCTACAGTAGGAAGCATTACCTTTCCAACATCAGAACTAGGTGCCGTGGCGCCAAAAGCCGCCACCCCTGCAACTACCGATACCCCCTCTACGGCTACTCCAGCACCTGCAGCTGCCGCACCAGCCACTCCGAGCGTAACTCAAGCGAAGCCAGTAGAAGGTCTCACTGGTATACTTGGCGTCGAAGTTACAGTATCCCAAATTGACTCAATTGGTGCCGCTACCGGAACAGGCATGTCGTATCCTCAACTAATTGAATTTCTGAGGGCTCTTGAAAAAAATAGAAGAACAATGCAAGTAAAATTGATTCAAGTTCAGCCTTTAAAAGGACCAAAAGATAGTCAGATAACTGGTTATTCGTTGACACTTAACTTAAACATATTTGTAAAACCATGAACAACTACACAGAAAAACTTCAAGGCTACGGTAATCAAATATTCACTTATGCAAAACGATATGCGGTGATTATTTTTGTTGTCGTATTCTCCGCACTCTCCGGATTCTTAGTAATGAGAATCGGTGAATTATCACGAGCGGAACCGGAGCAGGCGCAGATTGATCTGCGACTTCAAGAAGTGAAGCGAGCGAAATTAGACGAAGATACGATTTCTAAACTCCAAGTATTGCAGGATAAAAATATATCTATAGAGTCTCTGTTCGACAATGGCCGAACCAATCCATTTGAAAACTAGACCTTACTGAGTTGTTCTTCGTGATATTCGTGAGCAGAAATAATATCTTTCGCTCTGGCGTATGGTTTTGGGGCGTAGGTAAACGTATAGTTTTGTTGCTCCCCGGCTGTTTCTATTGTGATCGTGCCATAGTTAAATATCCTAGGCAAAACACCTGACTGAATTACGGTAACGTCTTGAATATCCGTAATGCTGAGCTGAGATACTTTCCTGTCAAATATAGTTTTATAAAGCACCTGAGCAATCTTATCCGAGGTGACGAGCATGACATTATGTTGATAAATATACCCTCCTACAAACGTAGCCAGAATGGTCCCTAGTACCACAAGGCCACCAATTGCATAGGCTACGTTCGTTGCCATGTCTTGACTGGCGCCACCTTCCTCAGCAATGCCAGAAACAACTACTGATAAAACAATAATTGTAATAAACAGTATCGTTGCGATTAGTAGCCCTGTAATTATGGTAACCACTAGGCCAATATAATGCTTTCTGATTTCACATATTATCTTCTCATTCTTATCAAATTCAATTAACGAAATATCGAATCTTTTTAGACTGATTGTCTTTTCTTCAGGCTGTTCCACCAATTCTCCCTTTCATGTGATTCTCTGCTTTTTTTGTTGTCTTTCGCCCCCTAGATGTTCTTTCAAGAAATCCTATTTGCATTAAATATGGTTCGTAATAATCTTCTATCGTGGAACGTTCTTCTGAGAGAAGTGCCCCAATTGTCTCCACTCCTACCGGCCCGCCGCCAAAATTATCAATTATTGCGCTTAACAACATCCTGTCTGTAGCATCAAGACCAAGTTCATCTATCTGCAAATACTCTACGGTTTTTTCTACTTGTTCGGGGGTAATCGTACCGTCACCATGCACTTCTGCATAGTCTCGAGCCCTACGAAGCAGCCTGTTGGCTATGCGAGGAGTTAAGCGCGAACGAATAGCTAGCGAACGAGCAGCCTCATCATCAATACTCGTACCTATAATTGTCGAGGCCCTACGAATAACTAATTGAATTTCTTCGACTGAGTAAAAGTCAAGCCTATGTATAATTCCAAACCGATCCCTCAAAGGAGCTGCCAGCGTACCAGTTCTTGTTGTCGCACCGATAATCGTGAATGGAGGTAGGTCTATTCGCAAGGTTTTAGCTCCGGTACCTTTTCCGACAACTATATCAAGCGCAAAATCTTCCATTGCACTGTATAGAACCTCCGCTACGTGCTTAGGTAAGCGATGGATTTAGTCGATAAAAAGAATGTCGCCCTCTTGTAAACTAGTAAGCAAGCTCGCTAAATCACCTGCTCGTTCGATGGCTGTTCCGCTCGTGATCCTGATCTGCGTTCCCATTTCATTGGCAATCACATGCGCCATTGTGGTTTTCCCTAAACCGGGAGGACCAAACAGTAAAATATGGTCAACTGGATCTTCTCTTTTTCTTGCGGCGGCAATACTTATCTGAAGAGTACGCTTTAATCTATCTTGACCAATGTATGTGTCGAATGTCTTCGGGCGAAGCTTTTGCTCTTCCTGCGGTAGATCGTCATCTGCAAGCTCGGCACCAATAATTCGTTCTATTGCCATTATTTTTCTTTCAATGCTAATTTAATTTGATCCTCGACTCGTAATGTTGAGTCAACGTCTCGTAGCATTCTGCTTGCATCATCAGACTTGAATCCAAGCGCCTGAAGTGCCTCACTCGCTTCTTTTGAGCTAGAAGATAATCCGTTTCCGGCGCTAATGATACTATCTGAATCTACGAATACACCCCGAAGCTCAGTACAAATTCTTTCTGCTAGCTTTTTGCCAACTCCCGGAGTCGAAACTATAAAGCCCACATCACCACTAGAAATAGCGCGAACAAGAGCATCGCTACCCTGTAAACCAATTAGTGCAATAGCGATTCGAGCACCAACTCCATTTACCTTAATTATTCTCTCGAAGACGACCTTAGACTTACTGTCCACGAAACCGTATAGCTCATACGACTGCTCGCGAATTATCTCGGACACATAAACTGTTACACTCTTGTCTTTTTGTAAAACAGATACTTCACTAACCGGCATTCTTACACCGTAGCCAATTCCGACAACATCAATCACTACT
>JBGSMB010000071.1:0-3901 GCA_041740375.1 Saccharimonadales bacterium (SeqCode)
TACTCTGGTAAACGATTCAGATTCCTTTCGCTATTACCCTGCCTTGTATCGTACTGCGGTAGGCGAAAATTCTAGCGTAGCACTCATATCACTACCTTGGATATTGCTTGGTATAGAGAATGTTGAACTTAAAATAGGCAAAGCAATAAAGCTCGATTCTATTCACAAGTCTGTTGAACTTGAGAGCGGCGAGAAGATTCCTTATGACGAACTTGTTTGTGCCCTTGGATCGGTTACTACATTCTTTAATATTGAAGGTCTCCACGAGAGAGCATATGGAATAAAGTCTGGCGATGAAATAATTGCATTAAGAGATCATATGGAAAGTATTATTGTGTCGAAAAACTACGATGAACACAATTTTGTCATTGTCGGTGGTGGCCCAACGGGAGTTGAGCTTGCGGCGAGCTTCGGTGCTTATGTAAAAAAGTTAAAGAAGAAGCATAAAATTTCCACTCATGGCCTAAAAATATGGCTTGTAGAGGGTGGCGATAGAGTACTTCCTATGATGTCTAAAAAAACCAGCAATAGTACTGCTAAAAAACTAGCAAAGTTGAAGGTGCATCTTCTATTATCAACAAAAGTAACTGCAGAAAATGCAAGGGGCCTAAAGACTGACAAAGGGTTAATCACGACCCATACGGTAATTTGGACAGCTGGTACGGCGTGTAACCCATTCTTTAGAGAGAATCAAAACACATTTACTTTAAATGAACGAGGCAGAGTTGTCGTGAACCATCATCTACAGGCGCATGCATCAATTTACGTAATCGGCGACAATGCCGCAGTTCCTTATGCGGGGTTAGCATATACGGCAGTGAAGCATGCTGACTTTGTCGCAAAGGACCTTAGAAGAAGATTGCAGTCAGGTAAACGAAAGAATCAAAAGCCAAAAGCGCCAATCATGGTAATTCCTGTTGGGCCTACTTTTGCGGTCATGGAATACCGTAAAGTCGCATTATCCGGCAAGATATTTACCTATTTACGTTCACTTGCGGACCTAGTTGGTTACAGTGATGTAATGGGCTGGGTAAAAGCCTACAGTATTTGGTCAAATAGTAAGTAGAGTTACTTATCTACTTCTTGTTTAGCAAGTCTTTTTTGTGCAATCGTCAGTCCAACAGCTACTACGCCAAAGTAAGCAATCCCAGTTAAACACGAACGAAGAAGATTGCTTCCTGAACTAATTACTAATATTGTGCCGCTAACTAGCGTAGCACCAGCAAGACCATATCCAGCGCTTAAGAGATGTCTTCCGGGGCGAACTACGGAATAAGTAGTGATTAGTATGCTAACAATAGCGGTGATGACATGTAGAAGTAATAACATAAGCGTAGTATACAAGATTATTCGCTATGGTAAAAGCCAATCGAGCGACAATGTGCCGCTAAACAAGAGTAATACTAGTAAAGAGAATCCAAATACTTTTTTGGCCCATTTATCTACACTTTGAGAAGAAGTTTTTGTAAATGCTAAACGTAGCCAAAGTGAGCCTACCGCAAACATTATTACTCCGAAGCTATAGCTTGCATTGCCAATAGTGACAAGACCAAGTATTGAAAGCAGGAATAAGAAAATGTATAAAATAATTTCTACTCGAGTACGATAGATTCCTTTGACAAGTGGCAAAAGTGGAAGTTTCGCAAGTGCATATTCCTTCTTTCTATAAATGGCTATAGCGTAGAAGTGAGGCATCTGCCAAAAGACCAGCACGCAAAATAGAAGCAAGGCATTAGTATCGAGTTGGTTTGTAACTGCTGTGTAGCCAGCAACAGGAGGTATCGCGCCAGGTATACTGCCTACGAGGGTTCCATAAATTGACTTTCGCTTCACATAACCGTAAACAACTACATACATAAATACTGCGAGTAAGCCTAGTCCTACTGTCAAATAATTAGTACCAATTACTAGAGATACTAGCCCCACACAAAACACTACACTCGCAAATAGCAAAGCTCGAGAAGCAGATATTTCACCCGTCACTAGTGCCCTATCCTTCGTCCGCTTCATTTTAGAATCTATCTCTCGGTCGATATAGTTATTTACAACACATGCAGCCCCAATAAGAAATATTATTCCAAAAATTAACGAGACTAAGGTAGTGAGTTGAATATCACCATTCGCCGCAAAGAAAAAACCAGCGAGTGCAGTCAATAAGTTACCGCGAATTATCCCTGGCTTTGTAAGGTCATAATATGCTTTGTATTTATTAATGCTATCTTCCTTTATCGTTTTGTAATTGATAACCTTCATTTTTTATAAGAGTCGCATCAATGTCTTTTGGCGCAGTGGTGTAATTTAAGTTTGCCATTACCCACAAAGTTCCTGCAACCAGTATGAATACAATAATACTCATAAATACAAACGCTTGCGCGCTCAGTCTTGGCTTGTTCTCTTCCCCTAGATGCAAGAAAAACAAAAGTTGAACTAATAGTTGTGCGATCGCGAGGATAACTATAATCGCGATAGTAAATGTAGACGGAAGAGCGTCAGTAATTACAAGCGCAAATGCAATTAAAGTAAACGCTACTGATAGTAAAAATCCTACGGAATATGAGGCATATCGTTCTGCGAAGTGATCCGATGATTTTTTATTCGCGGTACTCATACTAGACTGCTCCCATTAAGAATACGATGGTAAAAATGAAAATCCAAACTATATCAAGAAAATGCCAGAACATACTAAACATAGTAGCTCGTCGGATAGTGTGATGAGATATATCTCGTTTAGCCACCTGAAACATAAGAACTAGCATCCAAATTAGACCTACGAGAATGTGTAATCCGTGCGTACCCAAGAGAGTGAAAAATGAACTTAGAAACGCGCTACGCTGCCAGTCATAGCCCTCATGATACAATGTGCGGAATTCATTAATTTCCATGAGTAAGAACCCGAAGCCTAGCGCAAACGTGATGCTTAGCCACAGAAGTGCTTTCTGTTTATTTTTTTGCAGAATCGCAAGCAATGCGAGTCCAACAGTGAAGCTACTAGTAAGTAGTACTAGTGTCTCAACCAGTACATACGGCAAACTAAATATGTCGCTACCTGCCGGACCGCCAAAAGTATTATTTCGGAGCACCGCATACGTAACAAAGAGTGCAGCAAAAAGTACACAGTCCGTCATTAGGTAGACCCAAAAACCAAAAGTAGATCGTTCGGTTACTTCCTTATGCATGCGTTTTTCTGCTGTAGTTATTGAACTCATGCGTGCCTCACCTTTTGTTTTTTTGTGCGAATCTTTTCAAGTTTCTCGACTTCTTCCGCTCGTAGAACATATTCTGTCTCGTCATTGCTCAATCGAATAACAAGAATCAATGTTCCAACGATCATCCCTAAAATTACGAGCCACCAAATGTGCCATATTATAGCGAACCCTACTACACCAGCTGCGCTAGCAATCATAAGTCCTGCGCCAGTATTTTTTGGTAAGACAATGTCTTCGTATATTATGACTTTCTTGGCTTTTGACTGTTTTGTTTCCCAGAACGCATCTCGTGAGTTTATCTCAGGTATCACCGCAAAGTTATAAAACGGAGGTATTGAAGCTGTCGACCACTCAAGCGTTCTACCATCCCAAGGATCGCCTGTTGAATCACGGAGCTTTTTACGTTGGAAGAAACTTACGATTAATTGAAGAACCATTAACGCCACACCTAGTCCAATTATTGCTACGCCGATACCTGCAATGACGAATAATCCTTGCCATCCATTTTCGGCTGCATAATTATCAGTTCTTCGAGTTGCCCCCATAATACCTAATACGTACAAGGGCATGAATGCCGCTAAGAAGCCTACCATCCAACACCAGAAGGCGTACTTACCTAATCTTTCATTTAGTCGATAGCCTGCAAATTTAGGAAACCAATAATTTACTCCTGCGAAGACACCAAATACTACACC
>JBGSMB010000072.1:0-2315 GCA_041740375.1 Saccharimonadales bacterium (SeqCode)
ACTAATACCGAAATAGGCGACCCGAAGTCAACAGTAACTATTGCAAGCAATGCGGTGTTCAACGGTCGTTTATTAGTCAGGGATAGTCTTGATGTCGCAGGTACTATTCGAGTTGGGGGGGCATTGAGCCTTCCTGGAATAACCGTATCAGGTACCAGTAATTTCGACATCGTTCAAGTTGCAAGTACATTGTCTATAGCAGGAAATGGTTCTGTTCAGGGCGATTTATCTATAGGTGGAGCCCTCACTGTCAGTAGAGGCGCATCTTTTGGTGGACCGATTTCAGCCCCTGCGCTGAACATTGAAACCCTCTCACTTAATAATGATATTACCCTCAATCGTCATATTTCTACTGGCGGGGGTACTCCTGGTTCAAGCGCCGGCGGAGGTGTTGGTGGCGGTGGTACCGTATCCGTTGGAGGATCTGACATCGCCGGAACTGTAACTATTAATACTGGCGGTGGCGCAACCGCAGGAATACTTGCAAATGTACAGTTTATAAACGGGTACGGCAGGACCCCGCATGTCGTTATATCTCCTGTGGGTACTGGTGCGGCTTCACTAGATTACTATGTAACTCGCACGCCTACCGGCTTCTCAATCGGCACCACAAACAATCCACCAGCCGCTACAAGCTTCTCTTTTGATTACGTTGTTATTAATTAATAACGTAGACTTTTTACCTAGAACCGTTGTCTTTACACAAAAGATATTCTTAGACGTCGAGAAAAACTATCACTTCATCTGCTTTTACGTGCATAATCCCGTTTGATATTGGAATTTTTTCATCATCTCCGCGACCAGTTCTTACAGTAACGTCACCTGGTCGAAGTAGTGTGAGAAAGTTTTTGTGTCTACCTAAAATATCAAATGTACCAGTGTCATTTTCGGCGCTTATACTAACCGCTTCACCATCAAAGTACACATGAAAAGGCGAATATACTTTGACATGCATGCCGCCTGCTTCTCTATTGGGTGATTTATCAGAGCTCGTATCCTCCTTGATTGTGTACTTATCGTCAGCTGCCATAAAAAACCTATACTACGATCTCTTCGATACCTTTTAGTGTTTCGTCGCGTGTTAAGAATTCACCCTTTATGCCGTTAAGAGCCTCCGTTACATGCATTGACTGTGAAAAGTACTTAATTAATTGCTTGGCTTTATTGTAATCTGCTCTATCGGATGCAGACAGCTCATTCTCTCCAATTATAGCAATGATACTTCTAAGTGATTCATATTTTTGTAAAAGGGCCTGCACCTGAACACTCAATAGATAGTGACGATCACCGACTACTTCAGGACTTAGCAGACTGGAGCTAGTGCGAATTAAGTCGACCGCAGGACGAATCCCCTGCTCTGCAATTTTACGACTCAATACAATGATCGAATCCAGCTCATGCTGGATCGCTTGCACTGCAGGATCTGAAAGGTCGTCGGCGGGTACATAGATCGTTTGCACAGAGGTTATCGAACCGTTTTCATTTGAGCTGAGTCGATCTTGCAATATTTTTACATCAGAGAATATGGTTGGCTGATAACCACCCTCAGATGGCATTTGATCCAAAATTGTAGCCATTTCGTTTTTTGCTTGAACGAATCGGTACATATTGTCGGCAAAAAACAAGATGTCTTTCTTTTCTTCATCACGAAAATACTCCGCAAGGGCAACCCCGGCGATACCAATTAGGCTACGTTGCACTGGGTTTTCATTCATTTGTCCAAAAAACATACAAGTATTTTTAAGCAAATCTGCATCTCGCAATGTTTCGTACAACTCATGACCTTCACGAATACGCTCACCGATACCTACGAAAAACGATAAACCAGAGCCACTAAGAGCAACATTATGGATTAGCTCCATCGTAAGCACCGTTTTACCAACACCGGCACCACCAATAATGCCAACCTTGCGACCTTTTACAAATGGGGTGAAGAAATCAATTACTTTAATTCCTGTTTCTAGGATCTCAGGCTTCTGAGCAGAAAAGTCTGTGGTTCTAGGTGGTAATTTCAGAATATCCTTGGTGGGTACGCCGACAATTGGATCTTTACCGTCTAGCGGCATTCCAAGAGCATCAAGAATACGACCTATTGTTTGTGGTCCTGTTGGAATCTCAATACCCTTGCCGGTAAGCTGTACCGGCATACCTTTTTGTATTTTTTTACTAGACCTAACATTAAGACAAAGGGCGGTATTTTCATCAACCATCGTTTCCACAACCAGTGGGGCGCTGTCAGGACTGCCGACAATGACTAACTCACCTAATGCGGGTTTGTTCTGAGCAAACTCTACGCGTATAACTAAATCTCGAAT
>JBGSMB010000073.1:0-3961 GCA_041740375.1 Saccharimonadales bacterium (SeqCode)
CGCCCTTAGATGGTAATAACTCATACCCTACAGCGGTTGCTAAAAGAATATAGGTAGCTAAACTGATTAAAATTGCTACCAGAATATAACCGATGTAGAGTCGTTTGTTTTTTTTTTTTTTTGCTTGGGGGTCTAGGAATTCCATGCGCCCATTCGTTATACCACCTTTTTACCGCTTCTCAAATAAGTACTTGTAGTAGCCACTGTAAGTGTTAATATAAGTATGAACTAGGTAAAATAAATATTAGCAGTATGAGCGGTAGATCAACAATCCACATCAACGGTAGAACCTATGATGCCACACAGAGCATAAAGACGACCAGTCCTAGCCCCCGATCTATTGACGGCATGGTGGGCGGGGGCACGCAACACTCGCGCACTCCTAGCAACGTTAATCACATCGCACGTAAACCTCAAAAAACAGCCATTCTGCATCGTAAAGCCGTCAAGAAGCCTCAATCTCTCTCGGATGTTACTCCCGCTAAGCATTCCCATCCACAGCATGTAGTAATGCTCCACAAAACAACCATCCACCACAGAACACACATTCAGCAGAGCCCTCAGATTAAAAAATTTAGCGACGTCGCAGCCGCTCCGGCAGATGGACGGCATTATCACGCTCCTACACAGGCCACCACGCCCACAACAGCTGTCGAACCTTCACCTGCACCACCTCCGGTATCTAAAAGTAGCTTGATGGTTGAGCGACAGCTTCGGTTAGCTGATGCGCACAGCAAGCAACTTCATAAGAAAAAGTCGCTCAGAACTCGACTTGTAAGCTACAAGTCGAGACATAGCAAATTTATGAACGCCGGAGCACTAGCACTCGCCGGATTTTTAGTCATTGGTTTTGCCGCTTACCAGAACTCGGCTGGCATCTCCATGCAGATCGCTAATCGACGAGCAGGCTTTTCTGCCGCGATACCATCATACACACCAGGTGGCTACGCACTGAAAGGGCCAGTCCAGTACTCTCCAGGTAAAGTTATTGTTAGTTTTTCATCTACAACAAGCGACAAGAGTTATCAAATAGAACAGAGGCCATCACAATGGAGTGACGATACGCTGCAAGAACAGGTCGCCTCGGCAAATGGCGGTCAGTACCAAACATTTCAAGCAAAAGGCATGAAAATATTCTTTAGTGGCAACAACTCCGCTACTTGGGTAGACGACGGAGTACTTTACGAACTTCGAGGTGACTCAGGACTTGCCAGTGAGCAGGTCGCATCGATAGCATCATCGATGTAGTCAGCCTAATTATATCTAGTCCCGAACAGAAGCAACGGATCGTATGAATAGATATTTGTAATATATCATATTTTATTATATAGTTTTTCTACTGTTTTCCTATTCAACTACCTTTAAGGGGTGTGCAGTGTTCCTTATCATCGGCTTCATCGTCATCTGTCTGTTCATTGTGGTGTCTATTGCGGTAATCGTAATGGATCAAATGAGCAAGCGCCGACGGACAAAAGAGCTCCAAGCTAACCATATCAGTGAGTACGAAAACCTCGTAAGAGTTGTAGAACTCGCCGAAATCGGAGATTTCTCTGATCCAGACGTCTACATTTTTTACTCTCAGTATCACGAAAAATATACTCGGCTTACTGTGGAGGATCCGGAACTTCATGAGCGCTGGCTAAGAGCCAAAGATGCATTTCATGATCTCAAAGACTACGGTAGGGCGGTCGACCGATTTAAGAACAATGTTGTCTTACTTGAAAGGAGTAAGCAGGGTTCAGTAGAAGCATTGCATTGCCTCTTTGAACTTTATGGGAGCGACTATTATCGCCCAAATGTCTTTCAGCGACTTTGCGTTGAGAGTGGATTGCCTTACAACAACCTTGAAGAGTTACGTCAAACGATTATCGACGGAGCAGTACAACAATACAGCAAGCTGGTCATAGACGCTGAGGACAATGCCGAAGACTTCTTCCAACTTGAGCTTCTACTACAGCTTGCCGACCGTTTTACTCGCTCAGGCTATGGTTCGTTGCTAACCGAAACGTATCCAGCACGCTGGAATTGGTGGGTTGTGAAGTACTATGACGATCCACCCCTGGAGAGTTTTCACTGTCCAAGCGACGAACAGAAAGCATGGAAGTTCATCACCCAGCGACTCATCGATGCTGTGGCATCGGAAGATCTCATCGAATGTGGAATTGTCCTCGCACACTGCCATTCCTACCCACAAAAGAGATTGATGATCGGCGACGTGCTATATGCAGAGGTTGCTCATGCGTTCGTGGAATTGAAAGCAAGAGCTTTTGACTTTGCGAACGAGGACTTGACGTCGCAATTGAACACCGAATAGGGAACAAGAGCTCTGGAGCAATCCGGAGCTCTTTTCCATTAAGCGGTATAGGGACTTTTAATCTGTTATAATTACATCTGAACTATGGAAAACCAAAACAATCAAACCGCGCCCCAGCAGCCAAACGACATCACTAGCTCTGGGACCTCGAACAATGCTGACGTTGAGGATAGGCAAGGCGTTACCGAGCAACGGACTGAATCGTACTCTCGGTACGATGAAGGAGTAGCGCAAGTAACAACGCAGAATATACCAACGAGCACCGCTGAAAGCTCGAGCTTGACTCGGGCAACAAGCGGTGAGATCAGCATTGTTCGGACTCGGTTCGCGCCAAGCCCAACTGGTTTCTTGCACATAGGTGGAGTGCGTACCGCTCTATTTGCATGGCTAATCGCGAAGCAAAATAACGGTGAATTCGTACTGCGTATTGAAGATACGGACAAAGCGAGAGAAGTTGAAGGTTCAGTCGAACAAATACAAGAAACTTTGAGCTGGCTAGGACTAAATTGGGATTTTGGCCCAGATAATCCAGGTGAATTAGGTTCATGTCTCCAAAGTATGCGTCTGCAACATTATTATGAATGGGGAAGAAAACTGATCGATCGTGGGCTCGCCTATGCAGACCCTTATACTACCGAGCAGCTTGAGGGCTTTCGTGCCGAAGCAATTTCAAATAAAAAACCGTTTTTGTACCGCGATTACCGTCCAGAAAATCCACCCATTTGGGACGGCTCACAGCCGTTGAGGCTTCTCGTTAAGGAGCCAAAAGCATATGCATGGCACGATGAAGTGAGGGGCGATCTTAGCGCAGGTCCTGAAGCACTTGATGATTTTATACTTATAAAAACTGACGGATATCCAACTTATAACTTTGCTCATATTGTTGACGATGCCGAAATGGGAATTACCCATATCGTACGAGCAGATGAGTTTATCGCGAGTACTCCGAGATTCTTGAGTCTATATGAGGCACTGGAGCTTACACCGCCAAAATTTGTTACTGTGCCGCCGATCCTTGGCCCTACCGGTTCTAAAAAACTGTCCAAACGTGATGGCGCGAAAGACGTACTAGAGTACCGAGACGAAGGATTCCTGCAGTCAACAGTGATAAATTTCTTAGCACTTCTTGGATGGAACCCTGGGACCGAGCAGGAAATGTTTACCGTTCAGGAGCTGATCGATACGTTTGATGTTGCACGAATACAATCCAGTGGTGCTCGTTTTGATCCAAAACGAATAGAATGGCTAAACGGGATGCATATTCGAGCTCTCTCTACAGATGATTTGTATGAAAAAGTCTCAGACTACTGGCATCCGGCAAGCGCTAATTTCCCGATTGAATTCAAAAAATCAGTTCTTGAGCTCGTTAAAGAGCGCATGAAAACACTCAATGAACTTTCAGATATCTCATGGTACTTCTTTAAAGACCCAACCCCCGACGAGGCTCTTGCAACACTGACCTTAGATGAAACAAAATTGTCGCGAGAAAGAGCCCTTGCGTTGCTTAAGGCTTCTATAGAAATTTGCAGGGAAAGTGATTTCACTATTCAAGGACTTCATGATGCGTTTTACGCTTTGTCAGAAAAAGAACATTCCACTCCAAGTGAATTGTTCAAACTGCTTCGAATAGTAATGGTCGGTGGAACT
>JBGSMB010000074.1:0-7469 GCA_041740375.1 Saccharimonadales bacterium (SeqCode)
TTCTATGGCTACGTACAGCTTTTACTGCAGTTTCATGTGCAAATGCATCCCATTTTTCTTGCTCGGCAAGCTCTTCAGGAGACATTTCTCGCTCCTGCCATCGATGTGCGTCTTCATCACGTTGCATTTCTCTCAAATCTGCTTCTGATGGACCTCGCATAATTCTTTGTTCGAATTCATCACCAGCGCTAAGTACTGGCTGTTGTTCAGGAGTTGAAAATAGCGCCTTCAGTCTCTCAGCCTCTTCGACATCAGCCTTTCGAGACCTTTCAGATATTCGGGCAGCTTCTCCTGTAGTAATGCCTTCTAGGTGTTGAAATTGGTTTGCTATCTGTTTGTTTTGTTTCATAGTAACTTCATAATACACTAACATAGTGCTTATGTCAATATGCTTACTTTATATGCAGGTAGTACCCTGCCACTTCATCGATAAGTGACGAAATAACAGGTACTAGCGTGTCGATATCCTTCACGCGACGTAGTTTGTCCGGCGTAACGGTACGAAGTAATCGCAGTAGCTTTACATGTTCTGCCGAGAAAGTACCGTTAGTACTTACTAGTAACTTACCCGAAGTTACGTCAAAAGTGTACAAACTATCTACTGTTAGTGCAGATCCAGACTCATCGACAAACAGCTCGATATCGTATCCCGACTCAGTGAGTAAATTACTCAAAAACCAAACTCTCACAAGCTGTGGGTCTATACGTGCGTTTAGGTATGTAAGCCCCGTTCTGAGAAGTTGAAAATAGCTGGCTTCTGTGGCGTCTTCAGTAACAGCACCTATCCATTTCAAAAAATCGTAAGCTACCAGCGTGCGGGAATAGTCTTTAATAATTGAATCAAAATGCTCAATTAGTCGAGAAGAAGTAAGTGTGCTGATATCACTCTTACCTCTTACAAAACTAATCTCACTAACACTAAATAGTTCGACACCTCCCGCCAATCGACTTTTTTCTCTACGCACGCCTTTCGCAATCAGAGTTACCTTGCCCATATCTTCAGTTATAACGTTCATGATTCTGTCAGCTTCACCGTAATTAGTGCGCCGCAAAATAATTGCTCTCGTCTGTAATGCTTTCACGAGGAAATGAATATGCTTTTTTTACTATGAAGCGCCACAGCAGCCTGAAGATCATGCAAGCTTGTTTCGGCCTTATATAGATAGTCGACGACACCCAGTTCTTCCCACGCTACTACCATCTGCGAAAAATATGTTTTTCTTAGTCGGCTAAGAACTACTACTGGGATGTGACGCCAATCATCATAGGAAGCAAACTCATAGAGAAACTCAAATCCATTATGGTCTGGTAAATCTATTTCTAAGATGATCAGCTGTGTACATTCCACGTCAATTGAATGTAAGGCACTTTGCGCGTTTGTCTCGCTGAAAATTTCGATTGTATTGTCTGAGGCTTCAATGGCGCCTTTGTAAAGCTCTGCAAGTCGAAAATCACTTTCAACCAAGACAATCGACCGACGATTTTTCATTAAAATCCCTGCAAGGCTAGCTGACGACTTTTTTCTAAGGATATAGCAAGCCCGTTGCCACCAGAAAATATCGATGAACGCAGTCGACTGCCTTGAAGTCTCGCGAGTGCATCCGCAGCATAGATGTGAAGATGCTTTAGCTCTGGACAACGAGCTGTTGTAGAAAGTGCTCGGCTGATTGAAGCTTGTAAAGTATTAAATTCGCGTGCTCGCATGTTTAGGTTATTGGCATAAATACCGACCGTATGTTGGTTGTTCGCGCTTCTCGACTTAAGCGACAATACATCGCTGCCTTGGCTACTAGTGATTTCAGTCATGGCATGAAGTAACTGATCAGATAAGTAGCCGACCGCTTCTCGACTCGCAAGAACTGGCTGTCTGCTTATTCTATTTTCTACCGTTATCCCACGCGCTTTCAGAAATGGAAGTACTCTTTGGACTGAATCGTCATAACAGCCGGCCATATTGACAGGCTCTAATGGTAACTGAGCTTGCATTTGCTGTCTCCGATCAATAAAGCTAATACAGTCGAGCATTCGAATTAGTGTCGATGCTTCACTATTTATTTGTTCAATGTTCCGAGGGTCTTCGGATAATAATTGTAGGCGAAGTAACGGAGTACGTAAGCCTTCGCTAATAATCGTATAGAGTGCGCTTGCCGAAACAAACGTGGACTCACCCGCATCACGATTTTCACTCATCTTGACTGTCAGTATACTACAAGAACGGGTTTGAAAAATACCGGGAGAGCTAGTTTATGGGATGAAAGTTAGCGACGCGATAATTGCGTTGAAGTCAGCACCAAAAGCATTGCCCTCTGTCCATATCTTTAGTGTCTTATCCCTGAGAGGTAGTAATACTACCGAACCGGTTTTAGTAGGAGTGATCTGTCCATCAAGTCGTGCACCCAAAATCGTTGGCGCCGAATCACTTCGATAAGGTGCGGATTTGATTCTTCCTGTCTTTACATTACCTGCGTATTGCCCCAGTACTGTGGTGTAGTCGGCTTCTACAACTTGATATCGAAGGGCGAACGAAGTATCACCTGTAATACTTGGTACATAGTTTGGATGCGCGTAGCCATCTATTAGCGCTTGGCCTGTTCCGGTATCATTCACATATAGCTCCCAAGTTTTTGGAAAAACAATCTTTATACTGCCAAGTTCGGCCGGGCCAGAATAGCTTTCAAATGGCTGTTTTTCCTTCTCATCAAATTCTTTCTCTAAGGCTGACTTTTGGACTGCGAGCGCAGCTTCAACGGCTGCCGCTGATTTTTCGTCACTATTCGCTTTATAGTCTGCCCGCTCAGTAAATGCCCATGCGCCAAAGCCGATAGAAGCCAACAAAAAGACAACCAGTCCGACAACTAGCAATAATGAGCCGATTGACCCATCAAGTTCTTTTTTATGTCGCATACGCTTATATCCTACCGAGTGATCGGATCTTTCGCAAGTCCATACTGATAAAGAAACACGCCTTTTTCTTCGGCGAGCAACGTATTTGTTTTCATCTCAAATGCAAAGCTCGCCACTCGTGCACCCGGCGCACATCGTGTAATTTTTGTATCCAGCCGCTTCATATAGCGATCTCCGGCGAATATAAAGATTCCCTGCGCACTAGGCCACCTTGCGTGCAAATAATTTCGCCATTTTATGGTTACAAGCTTGCGATTACGAAACGTAGTGATGTAAGAAACTACAAAAAGCACGGGGTTTAATTCATAGCCCACTACTCGAATACCTCGCTTAGCTGCAGCGTTAGCTACCCTACCGTCTCCGACTCCAAGTTCCAATAATGTCTGACCCGGAGACAAATTAAGTAAATCCAGTGCTACTTCGACTTGCTGTTTGTGAGTGGGTACATATGGTGCGCCATAAAATACTATCCCTGTGAATAGCAGTATAAATCCAAGAAATATATAAAGTAAAAGTTCCATTTAATCCTGTGTATTGGATTTCACGTTATCCAATTTTTTATTGATTGCAGCAAGATAGTCTTCGAGAAGGTCGATAAGTTCTTTTGCTTCATTGTATTTTTTTGATGCCTCTTCGATATCTAGGTCATCCTGAGAAATAAACCAGTCTAAGTTCTCTTGAAGTTCTTTCTTTAAGTCACGATATGACTTTTTGTCTTTACTCATATTCTTCAACCTATACTACTACATTCTTAATTGTTGCTACTACTTGCCCGTCTACCATCTGAAGAGACAATTCGTCGCCTTTTTGAAGCTCTTTAGCGCTTCGTATAACGACACTGCCTTGTCGAATTTGTGCGTACCCTCGTCTCAAAATAGCCCTCGGGTCCCTCGCATCAAGTAAAACTTTCTGAGTATTCAGCCAACTTGCTTCATTATGTACAGCGGACGAGTAGATATGTCGAACCTCGTCAAGTTGGTGAGTGATAATTTGCTCTTCTTCGGCAATTTTTTTACGAAACTGCGATAGAAGTGCTTCTTGTAAATATATAAGATCTTGTCGCTCTTCGCTTAATGACGGGAAGAGTAATTCGGCGGCATTACTCGGTGTACTCGCTCTTACGTCGGCAGCAAGCTCTGCAAGAGATAAGTCCCTCTCGTGACCAATAGCAACTAGCGTTGGTATACGAGAAGCAGCGATAGCCCGGACCAGTTTCTCGTCTTGAAAAGCAAGTAGATCATCCGCACTTCCTCCACCGCGAGTTATGACAAGCACTTCGGGCGCTTCGGGTGAACTATTTTGCCTTGCGATGGCGTCTACAATCTCTTTGGCCGCTAAATCCCCTTGTACGTGAACTTCTTCGTGAATGATTCGTGTCTTGCCCCATCTTGCTTTACTCACCTTCATAAAGTCGCCATACGCAGCCGATTCACCTGATGCGATTAAACAAATCGCTTCTGGAGCAAATGGCAGACTTCTCTTTCGACTATCTTCAAACAACCCTTCTGCTCGCATTTTAGCTTCAAGTATGTCGGTAGATTTTTTAATACTCCCCTCGCCTACCGGTACTATTGTCTGTATGGTAAGGGAAAAGTTATAAAGTGGGTGTAGCTTTGGTGTTGCCACGATGCGCACCTTCATACCATCCTCAATAGGAACCGACAGTTGGTACACGGTCATGAAGCATTTTAAGCTGGCGAATTCGTCCTTAATATCAAAATACACCCACTGGTTGCGTGATACCCTGTAATTACTAACTTCGCCAATAATTGTCACTCTTGGTACGGCGGTTTCAAACACTTGGTTCACAATCGCCACAAAGTCAGTCGGAGTAAACTCTAGCTGGTTTTCTTCAAACAATTCGACGTATCCGTCCATCGTTTGCTATTCTTTTTCGCCCTTCAAGGCCAGCTGATAGAACACAAAACCAATTGGCAGGAAGATAATCATATTCAGTACGCGGTAAACAATTGTAGCTGATAGCGCCAAAGCTTTCGGAATACCTGCCGATGCCATAACAAGAGTCATTAGGCCTTCATACACACCGATACCGCCAGGAATGATTGCAATAAGTCCAGCAATGTTCGCAACTGCATACGCAATTATGACTGCGCCTGGATTTACTACCTCTCCAAACGCAAGATAGACTACATAGATTGTAAGAATCTCAGTCAAATTCATTACTAGCGTCCACAAAAACGGTACTTTTAATTGAGTCCAGTTTTTTCGCACCTGCAGATAATCGTCATGAAGATCGCCGAATAATTTCTCAATGCGACTTATATCAATGGTCTGTTTATTTTTCTTTCTGAATACACCAATTACTACGTTGATTAGTTTTGGTAAGAAGGCTGTAAATCTTCGTATCCTTGACCGACTACTGACTATGTAAATTAAAAAGATGAAGCCCGCAATAACTAAAAAGATGATGGTTGAACTAATAAGAACCATTAAGCGACTTGCGTTGCCGACGATTGCGAGCAGAAACAGTGCAACCACCAAGTAGAATATAAAACTTAGGAAAGTTAGTGTGTGCCTCGTTACCTGCGTGAGTGTACTCTTTGAAACCGGCACACCAAGTTTCTTTAGGCGTATGCCAATATATCCAAAACCGCTTGCTCCTCCGCTAGGAAATACCGAATTTACAAAATTCATCTCTAGCCCAAACTTGTAGAGTGTCCAGAGAGGCAATTTCTCATCAAGAGTTTTCAGGTAGGACTGATAAAACTTTGCTACAGCGAAATATCCGACTAGTTGAATAAATGGGATAGTAAGTAGCCAGCCTGTATCAAGCGACCTAAGTTGCGCGAAGGCCTCAGCTATCTGGTCCCATGCGAAGTAAACCAGTAGCCCGAGTGCGACAAAGGTAACAATATTTATCCAGAATTTTATTGACTTCGTGTTCATATTTTTCTTAAAGCTTAGCAATAGTATACTCTTTCACCCTTCCCCGGTATACTAGGGCCGATATGTCCTCTAAAAACTATGAACACATTGCTGTACTTGGTCGACAGCCTAGCTTAGGTCTTGCTGAGCTTGAATCACTACTAGGTAGCGATAAGGTTGTACCTTTTGGCAAGGGCCTTGCTTACGTAAACTTTCAGAACAACCCAGTACCCACTACATGCGGGAGCACGGTGAAGTTTATGCACATCAAAGGTCGAGTTGCATCGCTGGAGTGGAGCGTTATTGAAAAGGCGCTTGTTGAATTCGCAAAAAATCTTGAGCCAAACGTCCCTGATGGCAAGCTAACCATAGGGTTAAGTGCCTATGGTTTACAAGTTTCTACGAAGCAGCTTGGTCATACTTCTCTGCTCGTAAAAAAAGCAGTGCGAGCAAACGGACGATCTGTTCGACTAGTTCCGAACACTTCAATTGCAATGAATAGCGCCCAAGTTATTCACAATAAACTAATTAGTGAACGAGGCTGGGAATTATGCCTAATTCGTGATGGCCAGACGACAGTACTTGCACAAACTATTTGGGAGCAACCAATCGAATGGTACGCGGCAAGAGACCAGGCAAGACCCAACAGAGACGCACGAGTTGGCATGCTACCGCCCAAGTTAGCACAAACAATCGTCAACCTCGCCGTAGGCACTCCAGCTAATTCAAAGATGACTGATGGCAAATGGGTTTCGGATTCTCCATATACACTCTTGGATCCATTTTGTGGCAC
Organism: Saccharimonadales bacterium (SeqCode); assembly: GCA_041740375.1. GTDB lineage: Bacteria > Patescibacteriota > Saccharimonadia > Saccharimonadales > JAGQMS01 > JBGSMB01. The sequence continues at coordinate 6,584 of JBGSMB010000074.1, forward strand.
CGGAGTTGTGTTACAGGAAGCTGCATTAATGGGACTACAGCTCTATGGCACCGACGTTGATGCGCGCATGATCGACTACACTCGCGGCAATCTAGAATGGCTTGAAGACCGTTTTAGGCTTGATCCAGTTACGGCGACTATCGAAGTTGGAGATGCCACCACTCACAAATGGAAAAGTGGTGTTGATTTCGTCGCAACCGAGACATTTTTAGGAAAGCCTTTCGGCGCAAACGCACCTCGCCAAGAAATTGACACCCAAAAGCATGCGGTTGGCGGCTTACTAAAGAGTGCCCTCAAAAATATTGCGAAACAAATAGAGCCCGGAACACGTTGTTGTTTTGCAGTCCCCGTGTGGCAACATCAAAATAAGCTTATTTTCCTCGGGCTTATTGACCAATTACCAGAGATGGGATATAATCTCGTGAGTTTTCGTCACTGCGATGCAGGTGCGCTTGTCTATATACGAGACGACCAAGTTGTAGGACGCCAATTAATAGTTTGCGAGAAGGAATAAAGTAAATGTCAAAAGTTAAGGCAGCCGGTAGTACTAAAAATAACCACGATTCACCTGGTCAGCGGCTTGGTGTCAAAAAATTTGGTGGTGAAGCAGTGAAAACTGGTCAAATCATAGTCCGCCAAGTCGGTCGTACAAAAGTTGCTGGAAAAGGCACATTTATTGCTCCAAACTTCACTATTCACGCCGCAAAAGACGGTACAGTTGTCTATCGTCAGCGTAAGATTAAGCATTTTACCGGGAAAACTCTTCGACGCACCGAAGTAACTGTGGAATAGTCCCCCTATTACTCTCTAGTAAATTTTCGATTTTCTACTATTATTAAACCAAAGCAGTTTAATGAGGTAGATCAATCATGAACCCAGAACAAAC
>JBGSMB010000075.1:0-2362 GCA_041740375.1 Saccharimonadales bacterium (SeqCode)
CGAATCCGGTCGGGCCCGCCAAGAAAAGAGACTCAGCCATTTATGGTCTGGGTCTTTTTTCTTGGGCTGGATTCTCCAGCGATTCTAACCGGCGCGCCGTGATCGATCATCACCCGTTAAGCTTGCTTGGCAAACGGGCTGATGTAACAATCCGGTCGGGCCCGCCAATGAAATAGTCTCATCATTTATGATGGGACTATCTCTTGCTATTGATATACTTTGCGTATGAAAAGGAAAATTATTATTGGACTAATACTAACCTTAGTGCTGGCGTCTGGATATTTTCTGTATTCCTTCAATTCAATTCCCGAAGAAGTTAAAGGACTAACCAAGATATCGGGATTTAATTATTCGGAGGAGAATGAAGTAGGTTGCTTAGCAATCAGTCCTGAGTGCGGCTATTGTCCTGGCACAGTATACGAAGAATCTTGCTATGTAGATGAAGATAAACTGTCTGATGAAGAAAAGAGCTACATTGGTTTGTAGATATTACTATGTAAACCACCAAACCCACTCCTCGTTGATTATTTAGATATTTATGCTATAATATATACATCTGCTACGGAAAGTCTCCGTAGCTGTGTACATTGGAGTTACAAATGACCGTGACGCTCGACATCTCTCGTCTCCCCCAAGAGGCAATCATCGGTGAAGGAGATGCGCGCATCAACCTCGCCAGCATTGTGCTCAACCTAATGGTGCCTCTCGACGTCATGGCATCGGGAACCAGACCGTTGATCAAGAAAAACGAAAGCCTCGGCTTCGCAATCGCCAAGCCAAACATCTTCATGGATGGCTGGGAGGACTGGGACAACCCGTACGATACCATCTGGTTCGTCGCCGGTTGGGGCCCGGATCGGAACAGGTACATCGCCAACGCGGTTCGCAAGCTTCGTGCTGCGCTACGTGAATACATGGACACGCTGATGCTTCGTATCAACCGACCAGACGCTTTTCAGGACATCGTGGAGTCCGTCGACAATAACGGAAACTTCCTTTGGGGCGATTTCCCTTGGGGCGGTGCAACGTTCGTTCACGTTGGTGATGTAGTCATACCAAGCGCCGTGAGCGGTCTCCTCGAAGTCGAAGACGACGCTTTAGCCAAGCTTGCTGGTGGGCTCATCGGTGCCGAAATGCTCAAGTTTCTCATGCCCGAAGAATTCGGTCCCAACTCCTAACTCCACGCTCCCTACCCCGTCCTGATTGAGTGAAGCCTCGCTCTCAGGGCGGGGTTTTCACTTTTAAATTCTTCTTTTGTTATAGTTGACTTAAATGAATACAAAAACAATCCTCGGCATACTACCTCTCCTGATCGGCATACCCTCTTACGCGCACTATATTCATAGCGTTTACACACGAAAGACAACCCCTCATATGTATTCGTGGCTAATCTGGGCAGTACTCGCAAGTATTAGTTTTATAGCACAAGTGGATGCCGGCGCGGGACCAGGGGCATGGAACACTGGTTTCACTGCACTGGTGTGCCTTATTGTGTTTGCATTAGCTACAAAATTCGGAGAAAGAAAATTAAGTAAATTAGACGCCCTACTGCTTTTTATGGCGCTTGTATCAATACTTGCACTTTTTTTAATCAACAACGCAGTACTAGCCGTACTACTGACTACCGTAGCCGCATGCATTGGGTTCTCTCTAACTATCAAGAAGGCATATCGTGAGCCAAACCAAGAAAATAAGATCACTTTTTCACTTAACTCAATAAGAAACCTAATCTCACTTTTTGCACTAAGTTCTATAACATTCGTGACATTTTTCTACCCGCTTTGCATGATGCTCGCCAACTTTGCCGTGGTAGTTACCGTGCTGACAAGAAAACGAAAGCTGGGCACAGTTTTATCCTCACCAGATGACTCCCCCTAGTATATATTGACTTTTTTAAGATTGTATGTTACTGTATATGTGTTAATTAAAAACAAAAAAATGAACTTAATAGAACTAACTTACATTTTGGCATCAATTGCTTCGGTAATTGTTATGTATCCCCAAATTAAAAAGCTCTTGCTTACTAAGCGATCAGACGAGCTAAGTCTCTCTACCTGGGGAGTATGGGCGATATGTCAATTTGTCGCACTTATTTATTCGTTATCATTAGCGGCTATCCCTTTGATTCTGGTAAACGCAGTTTGGATCACTTTCTACGTAGCTATGTTGGTACTTATATTAAAATATAGGAACAACGTACCAGCTTTGATTACAGAAAACTACACTAGTAACCCCAAAGACACTCCTGAGAAATAAATAAAATAGGTGCGTGATGATGGGCTTAGGCTCAAGAATTCTATCCTTTCGAATTAGATTGCAATAACCGTACTATTGTATTTTTACAACTCCATGTTATAATATA
>JBGSMB010000076.1:0-6747 GCA_041740375.1 Saccharimonadales bacterium (SeqCode)
TTGGTGCTGGCTGGCTAAGTGTTGGAGCGCGCGGAAATACTCTAGAAAGTAACGAAAGTCTACAGGCGCAAATAGTCAGTAGCGAAAGTGAATTAAACGCAGCGATTGCTAATAATGTAAGCCCTAGTGTAGTTTCTATTGATGTTACAAGTACAGAAGAGGGTGGATTTTTCTACCAAGACTATGAAAGTGCTAGTGCCGGCACGGGCATAATTATCTCTAAAGACGGCTATATCGTAACCAATAAGCACGTGATTCCAGACACAGCGACCGAAGTAAGCGTAACACTTTCTGACGGTACTACTTATGACAACGTGTCCGTGGTTGGTCGCGACCCTAGGGATTCGGTAGACATCGCCTTTTTAAAAATAAAAGATGTTGATAATCTAACGCCAGCAAAGCTGGGCGATTCTTCGAAAGTGCGAGTAGGTGAAAAAGTAGTAGCTATAGGAAATGCGCTTGGTCAGTTCCAAAATACTGTCACCACTGGAGTAATTTCAGGTCTTTCAAGGCCAATTGTTGCAGGCGATGGTTCTGCAAGCGGTACAGAAAGCCTAACAAATCTATTTCAAACTGATGCTGCGATTAATCCAGGTAACTCAGGCGGTCCATTAGTAAACGTAAATTCAGAAGTAATTGGAATAAATACTGCAGTTGCTGGCGAAGGCGCCCAAAATATCGGTTTCGCAATTCCTATCGGTGATGTTAAAGGACTTATCACAGGAGTGCTAGCTACGGGTAAGCTACAGGTTCCATACCTAGGGGTGCGTTATATTCAACTAGATGAAGATATTGCATACGAATTTAATCTAGATACTACCGAAGGCGCATATATCTGGTCGGGACGCGACGGAGCGGTGACGATCTTGCCTGGTAGCCCAGCTGAAAAAGCCGGCCTGCAAGAAAAAGACATCATTACGAAGGTTAATGAAACAGCAATCGATCAAGATACGTCACTGGTAAATGCACTTTCAGCATACAGGGTTGGCGAAGTAGTGTCCCTGACGGTAATCCGCGACGGTCAAGAAATAAAAGTACCAGTTACTTTAGAAGCAGCACCAGAGAGATAAGTTAGTTAGTCTTTCGAAACTCTTGCACTAAGCCGTCTGTTTGGAGCAATTCAAAGCCATAACTTTCTGCAATTTCTTGCAAAGCTTCATGCTGCGATAAAAGGGACTCTGTATAGCAATAGATTGAGCTTTTTGCCGATTGGTTCCTAGAAAGTTCCGACAGCTGTTCAAATAATGTTCTATATAGATCTAGTCCGTCGCTTCCTCCGTACAGTGCAAGCCTTGGTTCATATTCGGCTGCTGTATTTACTGGGTGCGCTTCAGGAACATAGGGAAGGTTTGCGAGAATGAATAGGGGCTGGGGGTTGGTAAGTGGCAGATGGGGTAATACTGGAGTGAGCAGGTCGCCATGGAGGAAAGTTACTTCTGCTTTTAGTCGCTTAGCGTTTTTCTTGGCGAGCGTGAGACAGTTATTGTCGATGTCAGTGGCGTAGATTAAGGGCTGGGGGATAGTAAATGGTAAATGGGAGAGTTCGAGTGCTGCGGTTATAGCTAGCGCGCCACTTCCGGTTCCCACATCCACTATTGTTGGGGTTAAGTTAGGAGTAGAAGAGAGTAGCCCTCCTACTCTAGCAAGAAGAAGCTCGATAATTGATTCCGACTCAGGTCGTGGTACAAGAACAGCAGGGGTTATTTTAAATTCATATCCATAAAATTCTTGCACCCCTAGAAGATAGGCAACAGGTTCGTGTTTCGCTCTTCTTTTTACGAGTCCACTAAGCCTAGTCAGCTCGGAGCGGCTCAACAGATGGTCCGGATATGTATGCATCCATGCTCGATCTTTGTTAATAACGAATTGCAAAATTACCTCAGAGTCTAATTGTGGTGTTTCGCTGGAAGAGCGAAGTGCGGAGGCTGTGTTCTGTAACCATGTAGCTATATTCACGGAGTCACTATACTACATGAAGCTAGATAAAGAGGTTTATTATTTTCAATCCTGCAACTAGGAGAAGCCATGCGCCAGCCCAGGCGTAGACATATTTCTTTCGCCATCCGCCGAGCAAGAAAACTCCGAGAAGAAGATCGTTTACCATGGCGATTTTGACCATAAAATCAGTAAAGCCTATAGCGTTAGTGATAGGGTTGTTTTGCAATAAAGATACAAAATCATTGGGATGGATTGCCGCGTATACGGCGTTAACTAAGAATATGCTGGCAAAGCCAATTCGAAACGTCCATGATAATAATTTGTCGAACAACGTATCTTCGCTTAGTTTTTTATCGATAACTGCTTGAGTAACGGTGTTTTGTTGCGATTGGCTGGGATTTACCAATGCAGGCTGTGGAGAGTTCTCGATGGTAGGAGCTGGTGGAGTTAGAGGATCTGATACCGAAGAAGCGATCGGTACGTTTGACCGTGGGCTAACTTCTGGGGTATTTGACGGATATGTCGGAGGAGTCTGCGGTGGAGTGCTGCTCGGCTCGGTGGGATTCATCGTAGGCTATCTTTCGATTCGTTGTTTCTTACAAGTTACCATAAGTATTATTAAATGGGATAGCTTATATAGTAATCCAGAGATTACTGTTTGGTTAGTAGTTCACGGTCGGCTTTTTGTAGCTCCTCGATAAGATCGTCGAAATTACCAGCTAGAGCGGAAGGAATATTGCTGCGTGAATAGCCAATGCGGTGGTCGGTGATACGGTCCTGAGGGAAATTATAGGTGCGAATTTTTTCACTTCGATCACCAGACCCTATGAGAGCTTTTCGTTCGCTTGAAAGTTTCTCATTTTCGGCATCGATTTTTGCTTGGAGTAGGCGTGAACGGAGGACGCTCATCGCCTTCAGTTTATTTTTGATCTGCGATTTTTCGTCCTGGTTGGTTACTACTAGGCCGGTTGGTATGTGAGTGATACGTACCGCTGAATCAGTAGTATTCACGGACTGACCGCCATGACCGCCAGAGCGGTAGACATCTATACGCAGGTCGTTTGGATTAATCTCAACATCGCTTTCTTCGGCTTCGGGGAGTACAGCCACAGTTACAGTACTGGTGTGGATACGGCCTTGGCTTTCTGTTGTCGGAATCCGTTGCACGCGGTGCACGCCGGCTTCTAGCTTCAGAGTTTTGTAGGCGTCTTCGCCAATAATCTGAAAAGTAATTTCCTTGTAACCGCCAGCTTCCGAGGCGCTTTCGTTGAGCAGTTCAACCTTAAAACCTACGCGCTCAGCAAATCGAGCATACATGCGATACAGTTCGGCCGCAAAAAGGGAAGCTTCATCGCCTCCGGCACCTGCGCGAATTTCAATTATGGCGTTTCTTTCGTCGTTTGGGTCCCGGGGGGTTAAGAGTTCGGAAAGTTCAGCCTCTATGTTGGAGATTTGAGAGTTAAGCTCAATAAGTTCGGATTGTGCTAGTTCGGCCATTTCATCTGTTCCGCCGGCTAATTCTTCAGCTTCTGCGTGTTGGGATTTATAGGTAGTTAGTCGTTCTGCAGTAGAAATAATGTCTTCAAGGTGTTTTTGTCGACGAGCGAGTTTTGGATACTCCGGACTCGAATATATCGATGCATCACTAGAAATACGAGCGTTTAGCTCGCCCAGTTCTTCTCGTAGTGATGATATTTTTTCTTTCACGGTACGTCCTCTAGTATATTCGTTTATAAAAAAAGAACACCAGCAATATTTCTAGTGTTCTTTATAGAAAGTTCGTTATTTTTCGGTCTTGGCTTTTTTGGCTTCAGAAAGGGGAACAGACTTTGTTTCGTCGGTCTTTGCCTTCTTTGCTGGCTTTTTCTTGGCAGCAGCTGCTCGAACTGCTTTTTCCTCAGCTGCTTTTTTGCCTGCTTCTTGTCGAGCGCGGAACTTGTCAACACGACCTTCGATGTCGATTAGCTTTTCTTGACCAGTGAAGAACGGGTGACTGGTACTGGTGATATGTAGCTTCACGATAGGGTACTCGTTGCCATCTTCCCACTTAGTGGTTTCGTCGGACTTGATGCTAGATTTGGTTAAAAATCGAAAACCATTTGAAAGATCTTCGAACACAACTGGTCGGTAGTCGCTAGGGTGGAGATTTGTCTTCATAACCGCGGGATTATAGCGTAACTAACCTTCGAGGTCAAGAGGGCCACCCTTGAAAAACTGATGTCTTGGTGCTACACTAGCTTAGTTAATTATTAAACAGCGGTGTGAAGTATCCTCCTTTTGCGGTAATTCGTTCTTAACGAGCGCACTGGAACACTCCGTGGTGATGAAAGGATATATAGGAATGAGTGAAACATCAGTCGATGTTCAGGCCCTGCTCGATGCGGGTGCGCATTTTGGACACAAAACAAGTAGATGGCATCCAGCCATGAAGCCATACATCCACACGAGACGTGGAGACAACTATATAATTGACCTTTTTGAGACTGCTCGTCTTTTAGAAGAGTCGCTTGCATTTATAGAAAAGCGAGTTGCCGCAGGTGGACAAGTGCTTTTCGTGAGCACAAAAAGGCAAGCAAAAGATATTGTTCGAGCGGGCGCTGAGTCTGTGAACATGCCATACGTCACAGAACGTTGGCTTGGCGGCATGCTAACCAACCAAAATACTATTTCTGGACGAATAAAATATCTAAAAGATCTAGAAGCAAAAATGGCAAGCGGCGAGCTAGCGAACAAGTACGGCAAGCTCGAAGTACAGCGATTTCAAGAAGAGATCGAAGCCATGAACATTAAGTTCGGCGGCATCAAGGAAATGACCAAGCTCCCAACCGTGGTTTACATAGTTGATATTACAGAGGAACTAAATGCTGTTAACGAAGCGAAGAAGCTTGGCATTCCAACAGTAGCTCTAGTGGACACTAACGCCGACCCACGGTTAGTTTCTCATCCGATTCCTTGTAACGATGACGCGGTAAAGACAATCCAACTTGTTACGGATCTTGTTGCAGCTGCTGTTGCGCGTGGTGTTGCAAAGCAAAAGAAGCCAGTTGAGACAAAATAAGAATAGTTAATTAGAAGAAAGAAAAGGGACAATGGGAACTATCGATATTGAAACGATCAAGCGACTAAAAGACTTAACTGGAGTAGGGCTAACAGACGCCAAGCAGGCGCTCGTCGAGACAGATGGTGACTTTGATAAAGCGCTAGAAGCTATGAGAAAGAAAGGTCTTACAAAAGCCGATAAAAGAGGCGAAAGAGAAGCTCGTTCGGGTGTAGTTTGGACATATAATCACGACAATCGTATCGGTGTCGTTGTCGAAGTAAATTGTGAGACAGATTTTGTTGCTCGAAATGACGTGTTCTTAGATTTCGTGAAGGATGTCGCTATGCATATTGCTGCAAGCAACCCTGAATGCGTTTCTGTAGATGATGTAAGCGATGAAGCAAGAGCGTTAGTTCAGAAAGAATTTACGGAAAAAGCAACTTCTGAAGGCAAGCCAGCGGATATGATTGATAAAATTGTTTCCGGTATGGTGTCAAAGCACTTTGCAGAACGTGCATTACTTGATCAGCCGTTTATCAAAAATCCAGACCAGAGTGTCGGAGATTATTTGAAGGAACATATGGCAAAATTGGGCGAGAATATTGTCGTAAGAAGATTCTCGCGAGTAGCCCTAGGCGAAGTAAACTAATTTCGTAAGTTAGAGCGTATAATTTAGTACTATACGTAAAGAAAACATGAAGAAAGAGGTTGCCCGTGACGAATGATATTTTTTCCGAACTTCAAACAGAAACTACTGCCGCGCTAGATCATTTAGAAGATGAAATGAAAAAGATTAGAACCGGCCGTGCAAGCTCCGGCATGTTAGATAGTATTCAAGTTGTTGTGTATGGTTCACCGATGCCGTTAGTGGCAGTAGGGAGCGTGACGATTCCAGAGGCTCAGCAGATTCAAATTACACCATTTGATCCAAGTAATATCCAAGCAATAGCATCAGCAATACGAGATGATCAGTCGCTTGGGCTAAATCCTGTCGACGATGGTCGGGTAATTCGGGTACAGATTCCTGCATTGACTACTGAGCGCCGGCAACAAATTGTTAAGCAGCTAGGAGAGAAAGCAGAGGAATGCCACATTCGTACGCGTAACGCACGCCATGAAGCGCTACGAGCAGCCAAGAAAAAGAAAGACGATAAAGAGATAAGCGAAGACGATGTAAGGCGCCTCGAGAAGCAAGTAGATGATTTAATGGCTACTATCAAGACTAAAATCGATACTATTGTTGCTCAAAAAGAAAAAGAGATAATGACAGTCTAGCCATCGAGGCTTATTATGCGATCTATTATGAAAGAGCAGCTACCTAGGCATATCGCGGTTATTCTTGATGGTAATCGACGTTGGGCTAAACAACATGGCAAGCGCCCACAACAAGGCCATAAGGCCGGTTACTCGACACTTTTAAAGTTTGTAGATATGACATTTGAACGAGGGGTTGAATATCTCAGTGTTTATTTATTTTCTACAGAAAATTGGCGTAGAGAGAGCGATGAAGTGGGTTATATTATGGACCTCGCGCTAAGGGTGTTCGAAAAAGATCTACTAAAACTTCACAAAAAAGGCGTGAGAATTCATTGGCTTGGTAGATATGATAAATTGAGCGACAAACACATAACAGCAATAAAAAAAGCTGTTGAACTCACGAAAGACAATACAAAATCTCATCTTTGTTGCTGTGTTAATTATGGCGGACAGCAAGAGATTGTAGACGCGACAAAGCAAGCAATAGTAGATGGCATTGATCCCTCTACGCT
>JBGSMB010000077.1:0-2580 GCA_041740375.1 Saccharimonadales bacterium (SeqCode)
TCTTGTAAAAGAAGGCGCAATCTTTTTATTTGTTTCTCCGGTAAGTCCGACACTTTTCCAACCTCTCTGTTTTCTTTTGAAACAGGTTTCTATAAGGCTAACGCTACCATAATATTTATTTTCAGTAAAGATTTAATTGGAGTGCATGTGGATAACCATTATAGTAGTCACTATAAAATCTATAGTATTTAATAAAACGGCTATGCTTGCACTGATAGGAGTAATAGATATACTACGCACATGAAAACGTTTGATGAGCGCCAGGTGTTTGTACGTAATCAATCAGTAAATTATGGTGACATATGGGCGCTTACTACTGCACAGCTTGGAGCAGATCTAGATGCACAACTAGAACAGAATTCTGAATTTGCTACCACTAGAGCGAACTTAGTCGGTCGTCATGTTCTACAATATGGGGTTACTCCTCGGGTTATTGACGAGGCTATTGATTTAGCTCTACGCAGTAGTAATTTTGCATTTTCTACAGCAGCTCATACCGGCTTGAAGCGAGTTATCATTGATAGAAGAAAAGCTACTCTCGGCGAGTTACCACTAGACAGGATAGTCATATCGCATCATCCTCTTCTTGAGGCTTTAGAAAAAGAAATAGATGCCAATGATTCATTTGAGCTGACAACAGGTCTTGATCATCATCGTATGGATGTGCCTGTTCTCGTTCCTCGTGAAGGCATAGCTGCATACTCTCAGCAGATGCGCTCCTATACTAAAAATAGAATCGTGCGTTCTAGACATACAGTAGTGACTGTAGGCGGTAGAATGGATCGTACTTGGAACATGGTTACGACAGCAAGAGATGGTCAAAATACTTGCGGTATAGTCGAGATCAGAGAAGTTTAGTAGTAAAAAAACCGCAGGAGTAAAATCCTGCGGTTTTTTATTTGTACAGTAGGCTGTCGATTAGACGAGTTCTACAGTTGCACCTGCAGCTTCGAGAGCTGTCTTCATTGCTTCTGCATCTTCTTTCTTCGCCTTTTCTACGACTGTCTTTGGAGCTGCATCAACAATTGCCTTTGCGTCACCTAGACCTAGTCCAGTTGCGTCCTTAACGGCCTTGATGACGGCTACTTTTTGCGCGCCAGCGTCTTTTAGAACAACGTCGAATTCGCTCTTCTCTTCTGCTGCTGGGCCTGCGGCTTCACCGCCTGCTGCTGGGCCTGCGACTGCTACTGCAGCTGCTGCTGGTTCAATACCGTATTCTTCTTTAAGAATTGTACTTAGTTCGTTAACCTCGAGAACAGTTAGACCTACTAATTGTTCTGCGAATTTCTTTAAATCTGCCATGATAATTTTCCTTTCTTGAAAATTAAAGTTTAGGGGTTGGTAGACGGTAGTTAGGGCTACTACCAATTACCATTTACCAACCCCTAATTTACTATTTAGCTTTTGCTTCTAAACCACTCATAATGCCACTAACGCCACCGGATAGCCCGCCCATAACAGTACGTACCGGTGAGCCTAGAGTGTTCAAGATGCCAGCGATAAGCTGTTCTTTACTTGGGAGTGTTGCGAGTGCTTTTACGTCATTAGCGCCAATGAATGTGCCGTCAGCTGTGATTGCTCCTACAAACTCGAGCGCTGCCTCTTTCTTAGCGAAAGCGTGGAGTACTTGAGCTGGACTTACTTCATCGTTGGCGTTAAATGCGTAAAGGAGCTGGTCCTTTAACTCACTCGTGTCTGCACCTTTTAAGGTGTCATTTGTCTCAATTGAACGACGTACGAGTCGGTTTTTGACAACCAAGATTCGAGTGTCGTTTGCCTTTGCTTCTTTTCGAAGTTCTTGCATGGCTTTGACACTTAGTCCGCGGTATTTTGCTACTACGGTAAGCTTGGAGCTTGCAAAAAGATCGTCAAGTTCGGAAAGTATTTCTACTTTCTTTGTTTTCTTTAATGCCATGTATATATCCTTCTACGGTTATTTTGATCGACCATAAATTATTAAGTTTCAAAACATAAAAAATGTCTTTGGCTATTCACCAAAGACAAAGAGAAGAGATAGAATAAATTCTTTCAACCTCGGTAGCGCTTATTTTTGTGGCTACTGTCTTTGGCGATTCAAGATCATACTAACAGATGTAGGGCAAGATTTCAAGAGGTACGTACATTAATCCGAATGAGCCCAATCAACTATAAAATCTGTAAGATCATCTGTTGCTTGTGTGTCTGGTGTACCAGAGTTGAGGGTATGTCCTGAGTCAGAGTCATCGTACGATTCTCTATCTGAAGCCGATTTTAAAGCAGCCGAAAGGCCTTCTCTGCCCACTAAAAGACGTACTTCTTCACCTCTTTTGGCTGCTTCCGGGCAAAGTGTCGGGTCTGGATATGAGTCGACTCTCTTTCGGATTGCTTCCATATCATGATTTTCCCAGTCTAACGTATCCATCGCTGCTAAATGTCTATTGGGTATCCCCATTGTTTTCTCCTTTATTAATAAAAAGACCTCGTACTTATTGTCGAGGTCTGCTGTGGTTATTGCTCGCGTACGGTGGTTTCTCAAGACCTCGACATTCTGCCGACACGAGCTAACACAATAATCACGAGTGAGAGACTCGTGGTTAGGTT
>JBGSMB010000078.1:0-4014 GCA_041740375.1 Saccharimonadales bacterium (SeqCode)
CAAAACACATGCCGACAAAGTACGCGAGGTAATTGGCCTCACGGGACAATCGGCTGCGGTAGACGAACTCCTAACGGGGCGCGAGAACTTAGTCATGATGAGTCGACTCTACCGTCTTGCTCCAAAAAGCGCTAAAGCCAGGGCCGATGAACTACTTCAAGAATTTGACCTAGTAAAAGCAGCCGATAGAACTGCCAAGACTTACTCCGGAGGTATGCGCAGAAGACTGGACCTTGCGGTTAGTCTTATTGCAACACCACCAATTATATTTCTAGACGAACCAACTACTGGGCTCGATCCAAGATCACGACTCGCCATGTGGGACATAATCAACAAACTTAAGGAAAATGGAACTACCATTCTGCTCACCACGCAGTACCTAGAAGAAGCAGACCAACTTGCCGACAAAATTGTAGTGATTGACGGAGGCAAGGTAATAGCAGAGGGAACGGCAACAGAGCTAAAGAGCAAGGTCGGTAAAGATCGTCTTGAAATCAGCTTCAAGGACCTTGCGACTTACAAAAAAGCAGTCGACGCTCTAAAGAAAGATATTGCCGAGTCAGACGAAAAGGCTTTCAGTGTGACTATAGTTATAAAAGACACTGACAAAGATGTGAGAAAAACCTTGGATATCCTTAGCGGGCAAAAGATCTCGGTTGCTTCAATGGCAATTCACAAACCAACTCTTGACGACGTGTTCTTGTCGCTAACCGGCAAACAGAAAAAGACTGAAGGAGAGGATAGTTAAATGGCCGTACTACTTGAGTTCCAAAAGAAGCCAAAATGGGTGCTTCATGTGATGGATTCGCTGATTATGATCAGACGCAGCACGACGCATATTGTGCGGAATACAGATCAGCTATTGGGCGCATTTTTCCAGCCTATTATGTTCTTGGTGTTGTTCTCGGCGGTTTTCGGCGGGGCAATTTCACTTGCACTCCCTCCAGGAGTTTCTTACCTAAGCTTTCTCATGGCTGGAATTATTGTACAAACCGTCGCATTTGGTTCTACGACCACAGCCTTAGCGATTACCAATGATCTCCAAAAAGGTATTGTAGATAGGTTTCGCTCATTACCTATGTCGAATCTTGCAGTACTAAACGGTCATGTTGTGTCAGACGTCTTTAGAAACACGATCTCAACAAGTGTTATGTTAATTGTCGGCTTAATCCTTGGCTTCCGTAGTAGCGCATCGTTCATTGACTGGCTACAAATTATTGGAATCCTAGTGCTATTTACTTTTGCCTTCTCGTGGTTGATGGCAATTATGGGAGTATTGGCAAAAAGCGTTGAAGCTGTGCAGTGGATGACTTTTGTGATCATCTTCCCACTTACTTTTGCCAGTAGCGCATTCGTACCGTTAGAGGGGATGAACCAATACCTTAAGGCTTTTGCTGAGAACCAGCCAATAACACAAGTGATCGAAGCTGTGCGTGCACTTATGCTTGGCGCACCGATAGGAAATCATGGATGGCTTGCAGTATTTTGGTGCATCTTGATTTTGGTTATTGCAATTCCTACTGCAACAATTCTATTCAAACGAAAAACAACAAACTAAAAATAGTTAATAGCTTTGGAAGCTTTTAGCTATATTTAGTATTTCTTCGTTTAGAAGCTGATCGTTAAGTTCTGGCCCACCACCTTCGCAAGCTTTTAGGGTTGAAATTGTCATAGGTTCCAGCACTAAACGGCCGTCGTCGAGTGTTTTGATCACTTGTTTATCAGTAGTAGAACCTTTGGGCAAGATATCGACAGAGCCTGACATGTTGTTGCAGGCCTGGCCTGATATTTGAACTATCTGCACTTCAGATTCTGGCGCACTCACGACTATGTTGTAGAGTTCAGCCGCCGAAGCATTTACTTCATAGGTAAGTTGCAGCGTAGGAAGGGAATTATTTTCACTTGTTTCAGTAGGGGGCGAGCTTTCGTTACTATTTTGGACTTTAGGACCTACAAGCAAATAAAAGAAAATAGCCAATACCGCTGCAAATAGCGTCGCTGCGATGATCGTTTGTTTTCTTGCCATTAGTATGATTATCTCAGGCTAAACAATTAAAAACTAGTAAGTTAATGCTCGCTTGCTGTAATATTATTTTTAAATGGAGAGAAAAAGTACTCGCGACGCTAGTAAATCAGTGCGAATTTTAGTCGCCTTGTTGCTTGGAGCTATAGTAGGTTTTTTGTATTTAGGTTTTGAGTGGATTGTAAATAATGGTAGCAACTGGCTGTGGAATGATGTGGTCCAGTCGGATGTGTATAGATGGAGAGTCATCCCTCTGGCGCTCGTAATGAGCATAGTATTTTCACTTGCGTTAAAACTAGTAAAGCAAAAACGAGTTCTGAAGCCAGCTTCCGGTCTACTAGATGAAATGGATAACATAAAGGAGACTAACCTAGACGCAATTGCGATCATACTATTTATCGGAGCACTTAGCCTTATTGCGGGCGCGTCACTTGGTCCTGAGGCATCGTTAGTTGCAGCGTCTTTGGGTGTTTCCGCCTGGTTTAGCGGGAAGTTGGGTTTGTTAAAAAAGCCATCGGCATTTGCGTTTGGCATAGCAAGTATTGGCGCCTTACTCGCAGCATTTTTTAATTCTATTTTACCAATCGCTATTCCATTACTTATTCTCAAGAAAAAGGGTCAACTAAACGTGTTTAGCGCAAGCATAGCTTTAGTAACTGGACTTGCAGCTTGGAGCATTGTGAGGTTGATAAAAAACGAAGCTTATATTGAGGTGCCCGTTAATGGTACTTTTACGTTAACAAATCTTTCTCTGGCGATAGCTATGGGGTTTTTGAGTATATTTCTTGCCATAGTTATCAAATCACTTATCGAACGAATGTCGCCAAAAATGCTATCTTTTGCAAAGCATAACCAATGGCTATTGGCAGCAACAATATTCGGTGGTGTGCTTGGGGTATTTTACTTACTAGGCGGACAAACTATCCAGTTTAGCGGTTCTGAAGGACTTAAGCTCATCAGTGAAAACCCTGCTCAATATACATTTATAGCGCTTGTTGGCATGATTGTGTTCAAGCTTCTTGCAACTGCCTGGTCCACGACGAGTGGCTATCGTGGCGGTTTGGTATTTCCTTCTATTTATATGGGTGTAGTGCTTAGTCTTTCGCTTAGTACAGCATTTAGTCTCTCCGGTAGCTCAGAAGCCGGAATGGTCATAGGATCGATTACGGGGATGTTGATGGGGATGACCAATCCGATACTCGGGATAGTACTAACTTTTGCACTATTCCCAATTGAGCTAGCCGCCCTAGTAGTCGGTGCTGCCATCGGATCAATTATTGCTATGAAACTCATTCAACGAGTTGCCGCCAAGGAAAAACAGGCATAGATATATCGGTAAAATACTATATAATCCCATCCAATGAATAAATCGGCAACTAGCAAGCAGGCAACAAAAAAGAAGCCAACCATAAAGCGAAGAATTCTCTCACTACTTACTTACATCATACCTTTGATGTTTATGTATTGGTTTTTCTTTACTTTGCTTCCGTCAGAAATAAATATCGACGAGCTTAAATCAACGCTCCAGAGCCTAAGTAGTACAGATTTCCTCGTACTCTTAGTAGCTGGAATAATCAGTATCTTTGCGGTAGGTTGGACCGGAGCGACGGTATTACCTGGACTAAAAATTAGAAAAGCTACTCAGGCATCGGTAGTTAGCCAGTTAACAGCAGTCATATTACCGCCACCTGCAGACATGGCTATTCGGTTTGGTATGTACAAAACCTATGACTTTCCAGTAGATCGTTCGGCGGTAGCGGTAATTTTGTCAGGGATAGCCAGATACTTCACTGTTGTTGCTGTAGCTCTAATAGGTTTACTTGCATTGCTTTTAACGGGAGAGGGCGACACCAATGTGTTGATGTGGCTACTTATTGGATCCAGCGTCTTTATGGGTGCACTTTGGGCCATGAAGCAGATTATAGTCAGCCCAATTACTGCGAGAAAAACAGGGCAGGTCTTGCAAGGTGCATTCAATCTAGTACGAAAGC
>JBGSMB010000079.1:0-2911 GCA_041740375.1 Saccharimonadales bacterium (SeqCode)
CGGCCCATCATTGCGAAGCGAGACGGTTTCGCCAATTTTCGTCCAACAACTACGGTATGGCCAGGGGCGGGCATTTTGAGGTCGTACCATTAGCGCATACGCCGCAACGATGTCTTGAACATAGGGACTCGCGAAAGCCGCATGCTCTCGAGCTCCCGCCTGCTCTTCTTCCAGGGATGTCAATCGAGCAGCATAGTGCTCTTCAGCAAATGGCAGAAAAACCTGCCATGAACTATCAAGCCACTGGTAAGCACCCGAAGCCGTACTGGTGGGATTCTCGGCCGTGTACATGCCAGCTTCTCTGGACTCTCGGTCGATAATGCACTGGCGTGCATTGTAGGTTGCATCAAGATGCTCCTCCGCGACCCTAAGATCACATGCTGAAAGCCCTATTACCGCGAATGCGGCAACAATTGCAACTATCTTTTGCTTGCGCAAAACTCCTCCTAAGGGGGGGTAAAGGTACTAGTGCATTTTTGCACCATGATTATATAACCGATACAGTTACTAGTTTGCCAGCCATTGTTGACGCCTGAAATTTCTCTCAAACGACTAGGCTAGAAGTCCGATGCCCTCAAGTTAGCGTGGATAAATCCACTCCCTGTGAACGTATTTTTCGGACTGGTCTAAGCAACCACCGCTGGCTAATTCTACACCACAACATTCATAAAGGTAACCCTTGTTGTTAACTTAAAAGATAAAAGCGCTCTAAGTTACCTTTTTCGCCTTCAATCTGACTGTCGGCTTTGTTTTTGATTACAAAATCATTGCTCTTTAGCCACTGCTCAAAATCGACCAAAATGTCACGGCGAATTTTAGCATTTTTAATAACACCTTTGTTCATTTGCCCTTTACCCGCCTCAAACTGCGGTTTACACATGGCGATGATTAGACCATTCTTGGCCACCAGTTTTTTAACCGGCAGAAGTATATGTTTCAGGCTTATAAACGACACATCAATGACGACAATATTTGGTGTTTTATTAAACTTCGTTAGTTTAAAATCTCGAATGTCCGTTTGTTCATGCACCTCTACTCGCCTGTCTGAACGAAGTGATGGATGAAGTTGGTTGGTACCGACATCTACAGCAATTACCGACGAAGCGCCATGCTGTAGCGCATAATCAGTAAAGCCGCCCGTACTACTTCCAACATCGAGCACATTGCCGTGCATGAAGTCGACGCCCAAGGCCTCCGCAACGGAAGCAAGCTTTAGCCCCGCCCGAGAAACATATGGGTTTTTACGAATTAAGCGAACCCTGTCTGTCTCTTTAACTTTATAGGCGGTTTTTGTGACAATTTTGCCATTCACCGCAACATTGCCAAATCGTATTTCCTGCTCTGCTTGAGACCGAGTACTGATGAGATCTTTACTCACAAGATACGCGTCCAATCGAAGATTATCGCCGCTGTTCATAATGTAACCGTACTGATGATTTTTCTATATCCTTGGCCGAGTGATTCAGCCAACTGGATTGAATCTAGCGTAACGGAGGCTTCATCTAATGTGTTGCCTCGTTTTAGCGACACGTGCGGTCTATACTGATTGCCAGCATAGCGGCCTGATATCTCAACGCCAATCTCTGCTAAGTTTGCGATAATCTTTCGATGAAGTTCATGCAGCGCCTCGTTTTCCTCAACAAATCTCGCTGGAATATCGTGCTTTGGGCCGACTAATTCAAGCTCTCCGAAATTGAGAACTATCCGGCCAAGACCTCTTGTTGATTCTTCGAGTAGCTCATGGATGACTTGTGGATTATGATGCTCGAAGTATGGTACCACCGTCAAGTGTCTTCCCCAATGAGTAAACTGCTTGCCTTCAGTGTATTCATCGATCATTCCAACCACTATCAGGTCACTCATAAAGTTACTTCTTTCGTTCGCGGTAGGCACCTGTCGAGGTGTCGACAGAAATTATGTCACCAACTTTAATAAATGCAGGCACGCGTACTTGTACCCCAGTTTCTAGAGTTGCGGGCTTTGTTACTGCGTTCGACGTATCACCTCGAACAACATCTTCCGAGTACGTAACTTCTAGATAAACGTTTTTAGGAAGATCGATGGCTACCATATTGCCGTTGTAAAGCATCGCGCCAAGCCTGTCTCCATCTTTTAAGTAGAGTAATTGATCTTCAATGTCGGAGACCTCAAGTTCGTACTGCTCATAGGATGCTTCATCCATGAAGTATGCCTTTTGGTCATCTTTATACAAGTACTGGATGTTTCTAGTGGTAATGTCAGCCGTCTCTAGCTGTTCATTACCTTTATAGGTCTTATCGTACACTCTGCCGTCGAGTAAATTTTTTATTCGAACGTTAACAATAGAACCGCCTCTACCAACTACCTTTTGACTATAGTCCACTACTTTAAACGGTTGGCCTTCTGTCTGAAAAATAACACCTTTTTTTAGATCCGTAATCGATAATTGCATTTAAAATCCCTCTCCTTCGTCAGCGTCTTCTGAAGAAATAAATTCTATGATTCGTTCAGTCTCTGACTTAATATCCTGGTACAAAAGCCCTTCAAGCAACTCAATACTATGGAGTTCGTCCAACTTTGCATCAAATCGCTTCATATTTTCAATGGCGTGAGCAATGCTCATCATCTTGCTATGACCATTCGAGGCAGTTGATGCGTCGTGAAGAAGTTGAAAAGCGTTTCCTCCGGCATTTTGTAACTCTAATAGCTTGTCTTGCTCTTGAGAACTAAGCTGTCCCAGAATTTGATAAGCCGGTATACGTTGACTTTGAGCCAATAGTCGACGCACCGCCTCAACTGCTTCATAGTCAGCTTGCACTTACCGGCTGCCTTAGTATCCAGAACTTACAAATGGTAGTAATGCAATGTGACGTGCGCGCTTTATTGCACGAGCTAGTCGCCTTTGTTGCATCTCTGTGAGCCCAGTTCGCTT
>JBGSMB010000080.1:0-16167 GCA_041740375.1 Saccharimonadales bacterium (SeqCode)
AGCCTGTAGTACTAGCCCATCGTCGAACACAACGCCGACCGGCTTGGACTTTGCGATAAAGTCGGTAATTTTGCCAGAGCTATAAAGAGCAATATCTGATAACTTCTCATCCGAGTACCAACGACCGTCTTTGGCGATATAAACAGGTACTACTCTATAGCCCGCCACCTTAAGAGGCTTTATGATTGCGCTGATCGCCGTTACAATTGATACATCATGCTCAGCGGAGCGTGAACCAAAAAACACGCCGATAGTCTTATTTTTCATAGCTATGATTATACCCCGTTTACTTCGATTTTCGGTTATGCCGATACACGGCCGTACCGACCGCCGCAGAAGTAGTGAGAGCACCAGCAAGTACGGCTAGTTTTTTCCATCTTGCTACCATCTTTTTATCGATAGCGTCACCCTCCTCGTGTTTTTCAAGCAGTTCCGCGGTTGATTCTGTACGCTTTACCAAAATCCGATAATCTTCCGGATCAGCAACGAACGCATAGACTTTTGACTTTGCTTCTCCAAAGCTAATAAGGTGAGGGAAAAGCTTTTCAAAAGACTGTAGTTCTAGCCACGTATCGGCAACTTTTCCCTCCCAGTCTAGGTCAGGAAAATACTCTTTAAGATCGGTATAGTTCACGACTGTATCCATATTTCTTCGAAGTACTTCTTCGAATGCCACTGCATGCTCGGATTTTTGCCTGGTTTCCACTTCAGTTTGACGCTCTTTTTCAGGCATAATTATCGGTCCAATCGTTTTGCATCAGTACAATGTCGCCTTTCGCGAGCGTGACATCGATATTTGTGTAGTAGTCGAGAGGGTCGTCTACAATTTCAAGCAACCCAGCGTATCCATTTGCATCAAGCGAAGCACTTATAGTTTCAGTGGTCGAGTTGTTCATGAGTACAACTTTATCTGGATTTGCTTTAGCGATTAACCCGCCCAGCTCTTCGTGTACGAGCGTCGTTTCTTCTCCTTGACCGACTAGCCCAGGGGTAACATAAATTTTCTTGCCCGCAGTCGCAAGCTCACCAAGCAGAGCAAGTCCAGCGCGCATGCCTTCAATACTGCCATTGTAGGTATCATCGATTAGCCACGCGCCGTGTATGTTTCGAGGTTGCAACCGATGCTCAAAAGGCGTCGTGCTCCCGAGGCCTTCTTCAATCTGCTTTATGCTAAGTCCGAGTTCGTGGGCGAGTACGGCAGCGAGCGATAAAGTAGAAATAAGATGCCTACCGACGAGCCCTGAATGTACTTTTATCGTTTTGCCGGGTTTTTTTAAATCAAATCGTAGCCCTTCGACTGTATTTTTGACATTACTGACTTTCCAATCTAGTACTCCGTCTACCCCGTACGGTGTTGAATTGCCTATGGCACTCGCCAGTTCTGGAGAGTCACTACATATATAGCTATTTTTTTCGCCAAGGTATTTTGGCAATGAAAGGAGGTCTCTCTTCAACTCATCCAGAGTGCCGTATTCATCAAGATGATTTGGTGCAAGTCCGGTTATGATGCCAATATCCGGGCTAACTGTTTCGCAGAATCGAGCTACGTCACCCTTGTAACCCTCGCCGAATTCTACAATGACAAATTTTTCGTCACCCTTTAGTGATTCTGCAAAACGAGCGTGTGAGATCGCGACATTTTTGTTACCGGGAGTCGCAGCAGTTTCACCGCCCTCACAAAGTACTGCTTTGAGCACCTCTTTCATGGTTGTCTTGCCGTAGCTCCCAGCAACGGCAATGATAGTGCCTGGGTGTGCTGAAAAAATAGTCGCTGAATGCTGAATGCGTTTTTTATGCTTTGGTCGAATAACGAGTACATCACCAAGCCATACAACCTTGAGAAGCCCAATTGCGACGGTAAACGGATACGAAATTAGGAGCGCAAAACCAAGGAGCTGGAGCCACAAATTGCCGCTATCGACACTAAGGACCGTTACGGCGACACTGAGAAGAAGTTGCAGCAAGATGATAAGAGTCGCTGCCAACACGGCTAGTTTACCGGCTCTTGTAGGGTCTAATTGTCGCCGTTTATCAACAGTTCTGAAGTCTGGTACTCGCACCCACCACTCCCAAAATTCCTTTGGGCTATAGCCAACCATCTGCAGCATATAACCGAGTTTGCTCGGGTAAGAGGGCGAGTACATGCTCACGACACGATTGTTGCTGAAAAGGGCTTTCATCCGAGAAAGTCTTTCGTGAGCCTTATGACAACATCTTGCTGATCAACAAATACAAAATGACCTGCGTTGCCTACAATTTCGAGTTGAGCATTAGGAAAATTCTCAAAGAATATTTGCCCGTAGAGCGGAGGTGTGGCCTCGTCGTTTTCGCCATAAAGCAGTAGCGTCGGGATTAATATATTCCTTGTGAGGCTGACGACATCCTCCGAAACTGTTTTTTTGAATGTCGCTTCCATTTCTGGGACTAAAAGCATTTCCGACCCAATAGCTTCATACCACTTTCCTCGGACTTTTTTGCGTGTCGAGCCAGGTAAGGCCATGAGTACTGGCTTACCGGCAGAAGCCATAATGCGAAGAAACTTCTTTTTGCCCTTTTGGACTTGTCGTATCCCCGCGCCGCCGTAAATGACAAGCTTTTTGGGTTGCATTAGTTCATGAGATAGGGCCTTTACCGCAATTGCTGCGCCGTTTGAGTGAGCCACAAGAACAGCCACGTCTTTAATTTGTAACTTTTGGAGAAATTCAGCCACAAATACCGCATATTCATCTAACCCCCAGGCAGTTTTCGGAATCTGAGATGATCCAAAACCGGGTAGGTCAAGCGCGATAGTTGTGTAGCTATCAGAAAACTTAGAACTTAGTGCATCAAAAACCGCGGCGTTACTTCCCCAACCATGCAAAAAGACCATCACTGGTCCTTGCCCGCGTTTTGAGTAATGTGTGAGGAGGCCTTGAACAACGACTTGCATATTTCAGTACTATTGTATCAGAGGTAGCGAGCTTAAGCTTCCCAGGGAGTGGACAACTGCAAGAAGTTACCGTCAGGATCTGCTAGGGTAGCAAGCCACACATTAGGACTATTTTCTGAATCTGGCTGATATGGCTCTGCGATTACTGATGCTCCACAGTCTTTTATTTTTTCAAAGTCCGAGCTAACATCACTCGACTCGACACTTATCATCACCCTTGCAGGTTCTTTGCTGACTCCATGTATTTCGCTGTGCGGTCCAACCATTATAGTGCCGGTCCCTACTTGGTAACCGTACCAATTAACTTCATGCCATCCAGGTTTCCCGAAAATTTTTGTATAAAACTCTCCGAGCTTGTCAGGCTGTTCAGAATTTACCATTACGCCTGCTAATTTCATTTACTTCTCCTTTATTAAATCCTTAGGACTTCAAAAATTCTATTGATAAGTAAGGCTGGCCAGACAAGTCCTTGGATGAACGCAAATACAACTTCCCAAAATCCATCGGCCTTATCGATAAAGTACACAACGACGCCAATGTACGTCAGCAAGAAAAATCCTGCTGGTGCAACTACTTGATTTGGTTTTCCCGGTCCTTTTGCCATAAATACCCCCCTTTTTTTATATTTCTATTCTACTCCTCTTCAACACCAATCAAAATCTCTCCAAATAAATAAACGCCCCGATTGCATACCGAGGCGTTTTGTAAATCCCATTTCTGTTTACTGGTGGAGCATATCGGATTCGAACCGATGACCTTCTGACTGCCAGCCAGACGCTCTAACCAACTGAGCTAATGCCCCAAACTTTCACAAACTGCCAATGAAATATATTCTAACTCAAGCTGGATCTCTGTGCCACCCCCGTATATAGAACAAACACCCATATAATTAATTTTTTTTGTTTTTTTACCGATTGTTCTTTTGTCTACATAACTTCGATAAAACAAACTTTGATCAATTCCTAAGTGACTGCTCCAAAAATTTATCAAGTTAACAGAATCCTGATCAGCCCTGTGTTGAACTCGATACCTCAAATTACTCCTATTTATATCAAAACAGAATTTAAGTAAATCGAGGTAAAGCTTTGCGATCTTTGGATCTGAACTAACCAATGACAGCCCTCTTCTGCTATTCCATTTACTTCCTTCTCCTAGGTAAAGCATACTTAAAGCTATCTTTGCCACTTCTAGTTCGTTAATCCTTTCACTAGCAAAACTCGACTTCTCAACTAGAACCTGTCTTCTTCTATCTTGAATTTCTTTATTTTTCTCTAGGGCAAGCTCACGAAAATATCCAAGTCTTTCTATTGATACTCTTTTCATTCGCAAATCATAATCAGCGCCCATACTAACGCCTCTACATATATAGCTCAATGTACTTTTTGGAATATTAACTCCGAGCTCATCGTTGATCTCTTTGTATGTCTTGCCAGATTCTCGAAGCATTAAGATACTGTTTAGCGTTTGCTTATCGTATCTATTCATAGTTAAATTGTACCATAGAGATATGCGCGATGTTTTGCGAACATATAAACGACATATATTAGCACGTGCTAATATATGTCGTTCTGTTGTTTCTGTAAGCTTGCCAGGGAAATAAAAAAGTCGGGCGTGCCCACCCGCTCTTCTTCGATTTTTGACTGTTTGTTTTGAAGAGCTGGACGCCCGAAACTAGCCTTAGTATACACGCTTATGCTTGATCACTGTCAAGAACAATATCATCAACTTCTATTGGCCTTGCGCGGAAGTCACCAACATGGGCGCCAATTGCAGCAAGAATGTCGCCATTTCTAACACTTTTACCTTCTAAAATCGTAGCCATAACCTCTTCAGGGAGTAGGTCCAACGCGGCATAGCCTAGATGCATTGCAGTCTGATGATTGAGAGAATCAAATGTTTCATGCAAATATCCTGATCTATCAGGACCATGTATTGCCGCCTCTAGTACGCGTAGTCCAGAATCTTTAAAAGGTTTATACCCTACAGGTAATTTATCGGCGAAATCACCTCGCAAAAGCGCCTCGATATAATTCAGCTCTATACCTACTGTTTGGGTTCTATTTTCGTGGTTCAGAACCGAACGCAATCCCCACCTGTACTTCTCGCGATCCGGCTTAAATTCGCTTATATGTTCGAATATTTCACAAAGCTTATGAAATACGCTTCCTCCAAAACTACCTGAAGCTAACTTAATCTCATTTGCCGCATGATTAAGTTCTTTTTTAAATAGAAAGTGTTCGTAATACGAAGGCTCTATTTCATCAAAGGGACAGTCAAAAATATATACCCCTTCACAATATTTGACTGGCCGAGCCTTAAGTACTTCAACACTGCCGCCGTCATGAACTATAAATGGACGATGAAATCCTATGTAGCCTTTAGGCGCATTGAAGAAAATTGTTCCTTTTGGCTGAGTACTTTCTGACATGTCAGAGATAGTAAGGTGTTGGTTGATAAACCGCAAGCAAGAGCAAAATGAAGAAATTAAGTTTCTTATGTACTAACCAAATATACTGCGACCTCTCTGAAAACAATTTACACCTCAATTTTTCAATTTTCTGTCGTCCAGTGCTCTATGGGATCTTCGTCATATAAGACAACTCGTAGTACTTTCCTGCCTATGCGTCCAATTCCAGGTATTTTATATTCTGGAGTTATCGGCTCTTCGACATATGATGGCAACATATCGGTGTTCAAAAAATAATGTCGCGTCCATGATGCCACATTCCACGCGGAACTGTTATACGGATTGTGGTGTAGATGGCGCTTTGCCTGCTCGGCTAATTCAGGGTTATCTTGCGCGAAGAAGTGGACATAGGCGTGATAAAACGTGGTGAGTGGCACGTCTTGAATCCGCAGTTGTCGCTGAACATTGAGAAAATCAATATACCCAATGTAATAACCACTATCATCAAATTGTCTTGGACGTTTCTTTTGATCAAAAAACATTACAGGAGGTAGAAGAAAGTCATCTTCATCTCGACGTTGCCATGCTGCACGACTTAAAGCATCCTGTGCTACTTCACTCACTGTCTTGCATCATAAGAGTAGTCGGTCGCATTCGCAAGCAAAGGCGCAATGAAAAAACCGAAGATTATTTCTGTGCTGGTCGTCCATTTCCGGACGAGCACATAGTAATCTTCGGTTAGTTCCTAGCTGACGAGCCTGAGCGTTCTACCACTCCGGCGATTCCGATCAACCTGCTTGAGGATGACGGCGTGCTTCAACTCCTTGAATTTCGGCATCTCCATCTTCTTCCAGAGTCTGTACAGGTCGACGACATCGACCATGGCTACTCGACCATAGGTGGTGAGCTGCCACAGAGTGACGATGTAATCGACGAGTCCCTCCCAGTACAGGTAGCGAACTCGATAGTCGTCCGGCTGGACAACATCTTCGACGTAGATCATCGCAGCTTTGACGCGCGCCAATCGAGCTGGAAGCAGATCACGAACCGTGGATTCGTGAACGTGCATTTCTGCTGACACACGACGAGCAAGCTCGCCGAATGTGATATAACCATCGGCTTGGTAATCAGCCGCATTGGGCATTCTTGGGACCCCATTTCGTAGTAGGAACACACCATGTAGGTGATCTATATATTATAGCATACTTATTAATATTTGTAAATACCTAGGCTATGCTTAGATGAGCGCTGCTTCGATCACAGCTCTCCCTTTTTGGCCGAGTCCAATAGGCTTTAATCCTGCGTCTAAACGATCTTGAAAATCTCTTAAGGCTTGAGTGCGAATATAAAAATTACCCAAGGTTATGCCGCTGTAACCGTAGCTGGTATAGATTGCCGTTGCTACTCTCGCTCTAGAAATAAAACCAAAAGGATCACCTGGTTCTGCGGAATAGTAGCACGCAGTGCGGTGCGTGGAGGTTCCAACACCTAAAGTCGTTCCGATCGCTTGAGCTGCAAATCGAAACTCTTCTAGCTCGATTAACAGTCCCTCTTCAAGCTCTTCCTTAGGATGCTCCTTGGCGTAGACAACGCCAGCACTGTCTGCACGAACAACTGAACAAAACAATCCCTCCGACCACACTCTCTCTATCATGATGCGAAATTGTAGCACATGGCTGTGTTCTTTAGGTTGTTATAACATTTTTAGGAGAGAGGTTTCGTCGATTACTTCTGTACCGAGTTTTCGAGCTTTTTCAGCCTTCGATGCACCAGCCTTGGCTCCCATCACTAGATATGTCGTGCCCTTTGCTACTGATGTTTGAAAAGTACCGCCAAGCCCACGGATCTTTTCTGCAGCATCATCGCGACTCATCGACTCGAGAGAACCCGTTATGACAAAACTCATGCCACTTAGCGGACCACCGACATGTTTCACGTCTTCTGGCCAAACGCCAAGACTTCTGAATTTTGCGAGTAATGCTTGATTATCATCATCTACGAACCACCCAAGGATAGATTCCGCGACAATTTCACCTACTCCGTCGACGTTTTTAAGTTCATCGTAGGTTGCTGTTCCTAGACTATCTAACTTCTTGAAAGCAATACTTAAATCTATCGCAGTTTGCGCACCAACGTGCCGAATTCCGAGAGCATAGATAAATCTGCTGAGAGTCGGATTTCGTTTGACAGCAATTGCTTCAACCAAGTTGGTTGCGGACAATGAAGCAAATCTGTCGAGCCCTTCAAGCTGCTCTTTCGTGATCGTAAAGATGTCTGCAAAATCTTTGACTAGCCCTGCATCAACAAGTGCTTCTACGTTTTTTTCTCCCATTCCATCGATATCTAGCGCACCTTTGCATGCGAAATGCTCTAAACCACGCTTGAGGAGAATCGGCCCAGACGCGCCCTTCACGCGGTAAACAGCTTCGCCATCTGGTCTTTCAAACTTTAACTCTGGATATTGCCTTGCGAGTTCTTCTTCATAATGAAACGGGCTGGAATTTTTTGGTCGTAGCTCTAATAGAACTCTATCTACTTGCGGGATAATATCTCCCGCCTTGTAGATAACAACCGTATCACCAATACGAATATCCTTGCGTAAAATCTCGTCTGCATTATGAAGACTTGCGTGCTGGACAGTAGTGCCTGCGACAACAACGGGGTTGAACACAGCCACAGGTGTCGCAGCGCCCGTTCTACCCAGGCTAATCACAATATCTTTTACTACCGTTACCGCTTCTTCGGCCGGATATTTATAGGCGACCGCCCCTCTCGGGTTTTTACCGACGCTCCCCAACTCGTCATAAAGAAGACGGTCGTTTAACTTTACGACTAGGCCGTCAGTGGTAAAAGGCAATTCATGGCGCTTTTCTTCCCATTCGTCGACAAAGCTCATAACTTCATCTATTGATGCAAATACCCTAGCTTCTTTATTAGAAGCAAGCCCGATTGAACGTAACGCATCGTAGGCATACTGATTCGTTGGGACTTCTGATGGATCGTCTCGTAGTAAGTCGTACGGGTGAAGATGAAGTGGTCTATCCGCCACTAGACGAGGATCCAGCTGTCGAATCGTGCCGGCGGCGAGATTCCGAGGATTCATAAACTCTGGCAGAGAAGCCTCTCGGCGATTCCTGTTTAATTCTTCGAAGTCGGATTTGTACATGACAATCTCACTACGAACTTCTGTGCGCCCTACTAAAAGGTGTTCGTAGCCTTTGACGCTCCTGAGCCGAAGTGGAACATTTTTGATTGTAAGCACATTACTCGTGACGTCTTCGCCAACTTTACCGTCTCCTCGGGTCACTGCTTGAGTAAATGCTCCATCGATATATATCAATGCACAGCTTAGGCCGTCCATCTTTATATCTGCAAAGAATTCTAATGTAGCGCGTTCATCGATAAGCTTTTGAGTCCGGACTATCCAGGCTTCGACGTCTTCGCGACTGAAAACATCATTGAGGCTAATCATCGGCTTTAGGTGTTCGACCTTTTTGAACTTTTCAAGTGGTTTTCAGCATATTCGCTGGGTTGGAGAGTCAGCAGTTATGAGCTCTGAGTACTGAGCTTCGATAGCCTTAAGCTCTTGGATAAGACTGTCGTATACTGCATCACTCACTGAAGTTTGATCTTCAACATAATACTCGTACCAATATTTTGCGAGGAGCGATTTTAACTCGTTTAGTCTTTTTTCAGTATTCGATTTACTCATAGCATGCTCCGATACATTTGGTAGAGGTAAGTAATTCCTAGGCAGAACATTATTAGCGAACCAATGAAGTAAATCGCCTCAGCAATATATTCATAGCCGTCCGGAATGATAAGCAGTAGCGGTATAAACACTAGCGCGAGTAGGCTGAATACTATCAGGCTAAATACAATCACTTTTCGGACAATCGACCAACGGTGTAGTAGTGTAAGGGCGCTCGAACTTCTTAATGCCTTCATCGGATCAGTACCCGGCAGGGTAACGATAAACAGCGCCATTAGTGAACCACTCACCAAGTAGAGAGAAAGAACCGCTAAAAGTATTGCAATGAGTACAACCGCAAATAGTTCCCCTCCTACGATGCCGCTGCTCGAAGCAGTGGTGAGCAAAAAGCTACCAATCGACATTGGAACAAATTCCAGCAAAATCACAAAAGATACCGCGAGAAATGGCACGATCGGACTCAGGCCTTTATAGAACGCGTCGCGCATCCGAAATACAACTTTCTTTTCTGCGGCTAAATGACGCACTAGCCAGATAAATGAAAGTGTCGCGACGATTAAAATAATCGCTTGATATATTCCTGCTACGTCACTTGCCATCGCACTCGATGACGCAAGAAGGTTTGTGAATAGCAATGTGCTTGTCGTCAGGTTGTTAGCTTCGACACCGGTAGCTTCTTGAATATCAAATTTTATATCTGTGAGGTTAATCCCGCCGCTCAGGCCACGTACAAAAACTATCAATAGCGAGCCCATAATTGCTATAAACATCGCTACCGTCTTTTTATTTTGTAGAAGCAGGGCTGCTGAATCTTTCAGCAGACTCCATGACGAAGGAAGCGGCTTAAATTTTGACGCTTTGATTCGTTTTTGTAATCGAAAAGGTTTGTAGCTCGGGTGCTTCTTTGTTCTATTTGTTGCGACCGATTTCATTACACTTTGCTATCCATAGAACGAAGTATACGAATTCTGTCATCGATCGGAGGGTGTGTGCTAAACAATGTTGATAGTGACTTGCCCTTAAGTGGATTTGCGATGAAAAAGTGTGCAGTCGATGCATTTTGTTTCTTCGTAACCGACCCTTGCTGCTTAATTTTTTCAAGAGCACTCGCGAGAGCCTCTGGATAACGTGTTGTCATAGCACCTGTCGCGTCGGCTAAATACTCACGTTTTCGACTGATAGCCATTTGAAGTAGCACCGCGACAATTGGAAGTAGTATTAACGCAATAATGCCAAGAATCATAAAAAGCGGGTTGGAATTTCCACTATCTCCGTCTCCATCGCCGGTAATGTTACCCCAAAATGTCATCCTCAAGAAAAAGTCTGCAAGTAGACCGATTACGCTGACCATCGCAAAGGCGATCATCGCTACTCGAATATCATAGTTTTTGACATGCCCCAGCTCATGCGCCATCACGCCTTCAAGTTCAAGGTCGGTGAGTGAATCTAGTAGCCCCCGAGTAGCGGCAACAGCGGCATGTTCAGGGTCGCGACCGGTTGCAAAAGCATTCAACGCACGTTCTTCCATGACATACACTTTCGGCGTAGGCATACCGTTTGTTATCGCCAAGTTCTCGACGATTCTGTATAACCTCGGTTCTTCTTTTTTGGTAACCTCGTGAGCACCATTTATGCTCAGAGACAACTTAGACGAACCATAATATCCCCAAATTGCGTACCCGACAGCGAAAGTAAGGGCAAATGCAGTAATGAAGTAGTCGTTGTACAAATAGCCGAATAAAAAGGCAGTTAGCGTAACTAGGACAAAAAAGCCGAACATAATAATGACCGTACGGCGTTTGTTTTTTGCAATTTCGCTATACATTACTTAGGTAGTGGAGGTTAGTAAATAGTAGTTGGGAAAGTGAGCTGTTAGAATTTAACGTCTGCTGGCTTTTCAATTGCCGCCTGCTCCGCTTCATCTACTTCAAAGAATTCTCTTTCAGTAAATCCTAGGGCTCCGACAAATAGAGTGTTTGGGAATACCTTAATTTTGGTGTTGAAATCTCGCACATTCGCGTTATAGAAACGACGAGATGCCTGTACCTTATCTTCTGTATCTACAAGTTCTTCTTGCAAGTGCTTGAAGTTTTCGTTTGCCTTTAGGTCTGGATACGCTTCAGCGACCGCAAACAAGCTTTTTAACGCACCGCTAAGCATGTTTTCTGCATCGGCTGTTTCTTGCACTCCATTTGCGCCCATAACAGCTGTACGCGCTTTTGTGACTTCCTCAAAAACACCTTTTTCGTGCTTTGCATAGCCTTTTACAGTTTCTACTAGATTAGGAATGAGTTCTGCGCGTCGCTTCAGCTGAACAGTAATGTCGCTCCATGCTTCGTCGACACGAAGTTTACTTTTAATTAAACCGTTGTAGAGCAATATTAGCCATAACGCCAAAAGGGCCAGTACCCCAAGTACGATAAAGAGTGCAGTCATTGTATTTATTTACCTCACTTAAATGTGCTTTTATTATACCGCTTTTAAAGAGGTAGTACTACCAAATTATGCATGAATGTGTATACTAGATCATCATGTCAGAAATAAATCAATCTGAACTCCTACCGTACATGCATACACTCGCTGCAAAATTTCACTCTGATCTCCCTTACCACAATTTTCCACGACACGTTTTGGGAGCTATTACAGACGCCTACAGACTCAAGGAAGAGCTTGAACAAAAGAATGTAGTAATAGACATGCTGGTTGTAGAAGTATCGCTACTTTTTCATGATGCTGGCTACCATCTCAACCATGCGAAAATGGGATTTGAGTCAAAAGAGGCACTGTCGGCTCATATTGCCGAACGTGTGCTTTCGCACTATGGTGTACCAAGAGATTTTATAGATAAGGTTGTGGCTTGCATATTAGCAACAATCCACGAAGCAACTCCGAATTCAAATGAGGAGAATCTGGTAAGAATTGCGGATGTCGGAAATGTATCTGGAGACTTCTGGACATTTGTGCAAAACGGTATTAACTTCGCAAAAGAAGGGGTACTCTTCGGGGAGACCCTACCAGAAACACATTCTGCCTTTTGGGAGGGAGCTTCTGCATACTTGCAGTATTATGTTGGAAAACCGGCAACTTTTTATGACATAAATGGAAATCCTCAACTCCTAGAAACTAGTTACCAGCAAGCTCAAAAAAATTTAGAGCGTATTGCAAGACTAAGTCGGCTTCCTGTGCGTTCGCTGGCGCGATTTTTACCCAACTTTGAGGAACTCGTTCCTTCGCAGTGGCTCGACAACTAAAAAAGCCGGCCAAAAGACCGACTGTTTTAGTGGTGGGCGAGGTGGGACTTGAACCCACAAGACTTTTGGTCAGCGGATTTTAAGTCCACCGCGTATACCAATTCCGCCACTCGCCCGAGTTTTTTGGAGGCGCGTACGGGTAACGCTCCCGTCTACCAGCTTTTGCAGAGCTGTACCTGAACTTCTCGGCCAACGCGCCAATTATGTCAAAGACTTGACCATTATACGAGATAGGCGACTGTTTTTATATCTTTTAGATTAGATATAAGTAAAAGACTATACTAGTAAGACATGAATAAAGAGGTACGTCCCGCCAATAGACTAGTCACGCTTGATCTAATGCGTGGGTATTTCATCTTTGTCATAATCATCGACCACTTGATGCGTTGGCCGGGCGTCTTTGACTGGTTTACCGGACAGGGTCGTTTGTGGGTGTCGGCGGCTGAAGGCTTTATTGGCATTTCTGGTCTGCTCATCGGTATGGTTCGTGGTAGAAAAGATAGCGAGCTACCATTTATATTCGTCACGAAAAAACTATGGAAACGCGCGGGAGTGCTATATCTTTGGGCGATCATTTGTACCGCAAGCGTTTACTTTTTTATTTCGCGGTGGGGTGCAAATATTACTCCCTACCCGCCTGGAATCGATAGCTTTTCTCCTGGCGTAAATGACTACTTAGAAATTGCCACGTTCCAGGCGACCTTCGGATGGACGATTTTCTTGATGTACTATGCCGTTTTTTTACTATTCACACCGTTGGTTGTGTACTTGCTCAGGAAAAATTACTGGTGGCTCGTCATCATACTTTCAGTGGCTGTTTGGATTGCCGGCTGTCGTATTAGTTCAATGTTTCTATCTTGGCAACTTCTTTTCTTCTTGGGGGCCGTCTTGGGCTACTACTTCAAAGAAGTTACATCGTTTTTCAGGAACCTTAGGCATCGAGATTTTTATCAGACACTGCTCTATACATTTACCGCCCTTACGCTTGCAGCCAGTATCTTTACAATTTTTGCATGGCCGCTCGTCAAAGCAGATTGGTTCCCTATCAGCTATGAGGCATTCCTAGACTACCGTACGTATATTGATCCATTCTTCGTAAGAGAAATGTTAATGCCTGTGCATCTATTACTCGTTGCCACATGGCTGTCTACTCTGTACATGCTGACGAAAAGATTCGAAACACAAATTGTTAAGTACACCGGCTGGCTACTGCTACCCTTCGGTAAAAGATCGCTCTTTGTGTATATCCTGCAGGGCTTTGTAGTCATCCTGATAAACATCGTTGTGCCTCCAAGTACAAATATTCTCTTCAACGCACTCGTAACCATCGGGACATTGTTGCTCCTACTGCAGCTAACGAAGGTTAAGTTTTTGCACAAGATTATTCCAAGCTAGATATTGTTTTGTATATGTATCCAGAAAGCGTCAGCCCAATGCTTGTAGCTGATATTGTTCGGGTGAAATAGGTCGGGTGCAAAGCCAAAAATAGTTTGGTTCTCCTGTGTTTGCTTCTGTAGATCTACAAGTACCAATTTCGGATAGCTCTTCATTTCTTCCTCTATAATCTCGCTCGCTTTTTTGGCCTTATTGCCCGAGCCCGGTCGAGAATTAAAAACTGGCATATTGGACACATACGCCCCGTCGGGCAAAGTTTCGAGCACTTTCTTAAAGCTGTTACGGAACGTAGTTACATTAAATTTTGTGATGTCATTTGCGCCGATTTCTATGGTCACTATGTCGGCTTGAGAAGTTTTAACAATTGGCGCTTGGTCTCTTAGGTAATCTTCCATATTTGCGCCGGTTTTACTAATATTTTGGATTTTAACAGTTTTGCCGGTCTTTTTTTCGATTCGCTTTGCGAGAATTCCTACGTAGCCCCGCATTGGACTCGATGCACCGATACCTTGCGCCGCAGAATCACCGAGTGCGAGGTAGGTTATCTCTCCCGCCGATGTTGCCTTGGCTTCCCAAAAAGATTTATACCTCGACACACTAAGGAATAGCCACAGTAACAGCAAGGACTCTACGATAATGAGGACTAGCGCAATTAAACCAATTATCTTAATTGCGCTCATTTTCTGGTACGCCAAATATCTAACTATTTAACTTAGAATTAACGGATTCTGCTGAACCTTGTACGCGGTCAAGTTTATCTTGTATTTTTTGTAATTCTGAATCTTGTTGAGATAACCTTGTAGCGAGATCATCAAGACGCTTCATCTCATCGCTAGACAAAGTATTCATAAGTGTCTTTAAGTCATCGACGCTTTTGCTGAGAGCCTGTAGCTTATAATTAAGCCTACTTTCTAGATCTGATAAATCACTCATAGTACCTTACATTATACCAATGATTGCGGTTAAGGCTAATGCTTGCGTTAATTATACTTTTGTGTTATAATTATATATTATGCGTGTGAGGCATTTTATATCTGTACTACTTTTAGCGTGCACTGTTGGCGCGTTTATTCTGTTTGCCGAATCTCTTGCAACTACAGAAATTGTAAAGGGTGAAAGTGTCACCGCTCTTGTCTCCACGGGGAATGAATTTGTTGATGAAATAAACACTATTAGGTACAAAAACGGTGTTAATCCCCTGGCTATAAGCGTCGATCTAGAAAAAATCGCTATAGAGAGAAGTGCTGACATGGTAGCAAATGAGTATTATGCCCACAGAAGTCCAAGCGGAAAGTATTTTGATGATTTGATGGACAGAGACAAGCTCAACTATAGTTTTGCGTGCGAAAATCTAGACTTAGCATTTGTAGGCAACATTGAGACATATATTTCGGACTGGATGGCTAGCACCAAAGGGCATCGTGAGTGCTTACTTAGCAATAAAGTATCCAAGATTGGAGTTGCTACGCAAACTATGCCAGTAACTGGAGCTAGCGACTCGGTAATTGCGACAGCAATCTTTTCGGATTAAATTCTTAGGTTAAAAATAAAAAGGATAGCGCCGGGCGTAAACAGTGTCAGTATCAAATTTCAATACTCATCTGTTTACACCCGACGCGCACCCTACCAGTTCATCGATGCCTAGGGAGTCACAGCGACATCCCCATGC
This sequence comes from Saccharimonadales bacterium (SeqCode), assembly GCA_041740375.1. Classification (GTDB taxonomy): domain Bacteria; phylum Patescibacteriota; class Saccharimonadia; order Saccharimonadales; family JAGQMS01; genus JBGSMB01. Next base: position 15,364 of record JBGSMB010000080.1, read on the forward strand.
GCCACCATCCCCGAAGGGCAGAGACTCGCACGAGCCTCGTACCATGGTGGGAGGAACGAAGTTCCAGGTTCATCCTCGAATGCCGGGTCTTTCTGCATGAATTCAACGTAGGCCTCCTCGCCGTCGTCGACCATGGCGCAAGCCACCAGTCCTGCGAATGCAGCATCCTCGAAGCTGCTGTTGTTGAACAGTGGGCCGAGGTTCCCTGAATTCACAAATACAACGATGTTCTCTTTGTACTTGTTGAAAACCTCCTGTGTGGCGGGACCGCAACTCTCGGAAGCCGTTACTTGCTCACAAGTGAATGGCTCCCCCTCGAGAATGACAACCGATCCAGGATCGGTCGGCACCTGTGTGTCCTCGGACGCCGGCTCTTCTGGGACGTTTTCCTCGCCCTCAGAGATGGAATCGTCGCTTGAACACGACGACAACCCGAAAACAACCATCGCCAATACCGCAGCGATGGTTGCCGATGCTTTCTTTGTAGCGGTCATACCCGCCCTTTCTGTTTGATACCCCGACGCGGCCTAGCCGCGCAACTCTGGTAGAGTTGCTGTATATTAAACTATATTTTTATATAATTTACAACTTATTAGTACGGGGTGATGAGAGACTCGTCCCTTTTGCTCTGCAAAACCCCGCAAGCAAGCTCTAGGTGCTTCGGGCTCGGCTCGCGCTACTTGCGCGACCGTTCGAGTCCATTTATAAACTGACATATACAAAAAAGACTAGGTATAAAACCTAGTCATTTTTGTATGGTGGGTGATGAGGGACTCGAACCCCCGACCCTCTCGGTGTAAACGA
>JBGSMB010000081.1:0-3419 GCA_041740375.1 Saccharimonadales bacterium (SeqCode)
CCCTACTCGGAACTTATTATTTTGCCAGGCAGCAAATGGAGAAATAAATGGAGGCAGCACTCGATTATGTTTCGAAAGAATTTCCCCATATACGCCTAGAGAAAGGTACAAAATTTAGCTGGAATGCTTCGGCTATAACCATCACCTACCCTACTTCTGCCGACTCTGAATCGACATTCGTGCATGGATTGTTTCATGAAGTTGCGCACTCAATTCTAAAACACGAGGGCTTCCGGCATGATATTGATCTGCTCAAGAAGGAAAGAGACGCATGGAGTGAAGCAAAGAAACTGCTAGCACGCTTTGATCATGCGCTCGACAGCGAACACGTTGAAGACTGTCTTGATACGTACCGAGATTGGATTTACTTGCGTGCTGCGTGCCCACAATGCGAACTAGTCGGCACGCAGAGCGACGCCGTGCACTATTCGTGCCCCTACTGCCTAATCAGCTGGAACGTGCCTGGATCTCGACTCTGTGAAGTTACGCAGAGAGTTATCGCCTAGATATTGCGCTTGTCTTGGTTGTTTTTGCTCTCTTGCGTGCTTGAATTTCATGAGGAGAGGCTTTGTACCCTATGTACCTTCCCGCAACAAGTCCAATGGCCGCGCCGCCAAGCCTAGCGCCGTAACCTCCTCCCACTTTATTACCAATTCGTTCACCGACTAAAGACCCGATAGCGGCCGTACCTAGCATCATGGCTATGCCAGCATATAACCGAGGATCTTTTCGTTCCATCTGGGCGACGTGCTCAAGTTCATGCATAAGGGTGCTATTCAACTCTTCTGGGGTGCGCTCTATTTGTTTAAACGGATTCCTCCATGCGCGATAGTTTTCATAAACTCGCACTATTGAACCGTCTCCCTCGTTATTGCTACGCACACCGTGCTTGCGCCTGTCATGCCATTTATAGTCAGCTCCGCCACGTATTCCTGTCTTGCTTATTGGTCTGTTGCTACCGTCGACGACAATGGTAGTTCTGGCTATGCCCTCTTCGGATAGGCCTAATTTGTACATATCTTCGTTGATAGCAGTAGGATCTAGTTTGTTTGTAGAACCATTTTCTGTATGAGGCAAAGATCCTTGTTCTGGTGTCATAGCGTATTGTTACCTATAGATATATTATAACATAATTATATATTGTTGTAAATTAATCTTCGGGCGATTTCGAGTGATAATAAAAACAGAGGCAATGAATTGCCTCTGTTTTATGCGAGATTCCTAAAAATTAGGCTTCGACTTTTTTGCCACGGCGAGAGATTCGTCCGCCTTTTTGGCCAGCTAGTCGAGCTCGTTCACGGTTAAGAGCAAAGCCCTTCATACCGGTCTTCTTACCGCCTACAGCACCGATTTGTGCGTAGAAAGACTTGCCGTAGCGAGTCTTGTTGGTTTCTGCAGCTTTTAGACCGCCTTTTCGTGTTCCTGCCATTATTATGGTCTCCTTTGGCCGTACTCATTTATGATGCACATTTTGCGCTCATCCTCGTTGCGGAAAATCTCGGAATATAGATATACACCTCACTTTTCGCTTCCTTGGCTTCACGCAAACTGCACTACCCTAAATGACTACTAGTCATTTAATAATTATTTGCTGGTTTATGGCTCCGAGGAAACAAAAAGAGGGGTCATCTTTTTACGGATGACACCCTCTCTTTTTTTGTTTCTTTTCGGAAACTAATTAAACATTAACATGTTGTCGTGCTTATGTCAATAATATTTATTTGATGTAGTGAAGGAGTGTTTTTCAGATCTAACTATATTGCTTTTTTATAAAGCTTATGTTATAGTTAGTCAGTAATGTCAGAAACAAAAACTCAGTTTGATCATGAACCAAGGGTTACCGATAGCCTTACTCTCCTTACGGGTGTTGAAAGGATCTTTGATGGCGTTGATTTATCTAGTCCTGTTGCTCGTGCAGACTTCTTGCGAAACGCAACTGTACAATCCATAGAGTCTGTCCTGTTACAGATAAACGCATTATCCCGAGGCCTTGCTGAGTCTGAATACGATATGGGTCGCTTGATGACAATTGCGACTCCTGAACTCGAGGATAAGCAGCCGTTACTGCAAGAAGCTATCGATTGCGCAAAAATTATACTGGATAAGGGGGATCCTCAGGAAAGTTTTATACTTGCTACTTTAGCGATATCAAGTATTTTACAGGATATTCACCCCTTTAAAGATGGAAACGGTCGGACTTCAAGACTATTTACCTATCTGATGGTCTTTGGTGGTGAACAAGAAGACTACGCTGAAAAATTGTCTAGTATAGTTAACTCCAGGACAGGTGGAAGGCTAATTTACACTGTAACGCCACCCGAAGTTAGAAAACAGATATTCAGAGAACTTACCGAAGAATACGCGGACAACTGGTCTGTAACAGATCAGATTCGTCGATATTTATCTATTTTAAGTGGTGACGCGCCAATGTATCTAGATCAGTCGGTCGTACGATACAACGACCAAGGTAAGGTTGTGTACGAACCAGGCCAAATAGATGCGAAAAGCTTATTACTTGAAGATCACTTTACTCTTTCAGAAATATATAAGCCCTAGAAAAAGGTACTGAGAGTTTCGTCTGGATCTAACCCGGCCTGAGTAAGATAGCCGTAGGCTGTCTCAAACGCATCGTCAAAACTCATTGACGCTACTTCTGCACAAGTTTCTTCATCAAAACCAAAGTCTTCACCTAATAGACTTAAGACTTCTGCAATATCTGCGGAAGACGGCTCGTCCAAGAACTCTGGATTATTAAATGTTTCGCTCATAAATATATTTGTACCACGTAGTGACCTAATTTGTATAAATAAAGACTCCTGATTAAGGGTGTCTTCTTATGGGGAAACTCGCACGGTGTCTTAAACAGAAGAAAGCTCCCCTTTCGGAGAGCTCTCTTATAATTTGGCACCGTGCTATTTTCCCGCCACTGAAAGTGGAAGTATTGTAACCGCTGCTAGGCTTAACTGCTGTGTTCGGAATGGGAACAGGTGTTTCCCTAGCGCTATGGGCACCAACCTAGATTTTTTGCCGTCTCCAGTAAACTGGCAAAGCCAGATTTGCTGGAGACTCTTGGTAAATCGCTTCGTCGGCTTAGCTGTCGCTTTTCTCGCAGCGTACTTTAGGTACGCTTTGTTACAAGCTCGGCTGCCTCCTTGCGCTTTACTCAAGCAAAAACCCTAGGACAGTGTCCATTGGTTACGGCACGGTTATGGAGTGGAGGTAAGTAGAGATTTTCCCTATTTACCATTTACCAAACCTTAGATTTGTAAACTGGATTGCCAGTTTACTTGTATGACATACGGCCACAACGAAGTCTGCCAACTTCTCTAACCTATCACCAGATCGTGATGATTGGTTAGAGATGCATAAAAAGTCGATGGATCGTTTAGTACGCTTCGGCTGAAACTATTGCTAGTCGT
>JBGSMB010000082.1:0-21110 GCA_041740375.1 Saccharimonadales bacterium (SeqCode)
CACCTTGGTATTTTTTGATTGGTTTTATTGCGACTTCACCAGACCTAGTCTGGGTGTATCGATTTTTTTTCAAGGAAGACAAAGGAAAAAAAGCTGCTCCAAAGTTGCATTCGTTCAATTCTTTCCACGCGAGAATTCAGAAATTTGAGATACCCCATCTTTGGGCGCTAGGCATAGAAGCCTTATATGTGGTCGCTTTATTAACCGCATGGCTAGTTATTGGCTGATATCATGAAGTCAAAGAAACGCATAGTTGTGATAGGCGCCGGTATTGCAGGGCTAGCGGTTGCTGCGAGGCTCGCTAGCCGAGGAAACGATGTCACAGTTGTAGAGAAGAATGAAAGTTTTGGAGGAAAGATCAGCTCACTTAGCGCTAGTGGCTACACCTGGGACATGGGCCCTTCGTTCTTTACAGATAAAAAAGAGTTCGATTCGTTGTTCTTAGATTGCGGAAAGCGGCCGTCTGATTATTATTCTGTTGTTGAGCTTGATGAGGCGTGTCGGTATTTTTATGATGGCGATAAAGTCGTGCGTGGCTATGATAACGCTGAGCGATTGGCGGATGAGCTAGAAGCCGTCCTTGGCGAACCAAGAAAGAACACAATTGCATACATGGAAGAGGCTGCAAAAGTTTATAACGGCATATCAGGGAAGTTTTTAGACACAGAAGTTAGTTGGAGGGGAGCGACAAGACCTGCATCGATTGCGGCCTTATCTAAGATCCCTGTACAGCTAATTACAAGGTCTCTTTCTGCACAAAATGCAACAAAGTTTAGAACACCAGAGGCTAGGGCTTTTTTTGATAGGTTTTCTACCTACAACGGTTCGGATCCTGGGAAAATGCCCGCATTATTTAGTTGTTTGCCACATCTTGAACACAATCTTGGTGCAATGTATGTAAATGGCGGAATGCGTGCGTTGCCAATTGCCGTTGAAAAACTTGCGAGAGACTGCGGTGTAAAAATTTTATACAACACTCCTGCCGAAAAAATCACACAATCTGATGCGTCGGCCACTGGGGTAATTACACCGAGCGGGTGGATCGAAGCGGACGAGGTCGTGGCCGCCTTAGACATTAATTTTTTGTACAATAAACTAATCGAACCGTCGAAAAAAATAACACGTAGGTATATAGAGAAGAGAAGAAGTGCGTCGGCGATTGTATTTCTATGGGCCGTCGATAGGCTGCATCCAGAACTGGGCCTACATAACATTTTATTCTCGAGTGATTACAATAAAGAGAATAAGCAAATATGGGAAAAAAAGATCCCAGCTAAAGACCCGACCGTCTACATAAACATCACCTCGAAGCTGGATACTTCTCATGCTCCTACAGGGGGTGAGAATTGGTTCGTAATGATCAATGTTCCAAGTGAGCTGCACGAGAATTGGAAAAATATAACCAAAAAGCGCGTACTTCGACGTATAGAAAGTTCTCTCGGAGTCGATATAGAAAAATACATCACCCATGAAAAAGTACTCGACCCTTTGCACTTTCATCATACATTTAATTCGGTAGACGGGGCTTTATATGGTGCGGCGAGCAATTCGCTTTCCTCGTCATTTTTGCGTCACCCAAACAAAAGTCCCGACATTGATAATCTATATGTCATAGGAGTAACTGCACATCCGGGCGGAGGTATTCCACTTGCGCTTCGATCAGCAAAAATCGTAGATGGTATGCTAAAAAGGAAATGATAAAAAGACTAAGAAAAACACCGGAGGGTCTTCTCCAAAAAATTGTCGGGGCGATATATGCATTGGGCGTTGTTTTCTCGCTAATCTTTGGGATTCAGGAAGTTGCTCGGCTATCTTTTGTGGTGCTTTTCTTGACGATTATTTTAGTGCTAGTTTATACCACCAAGCATATTACTAAGGGGCAGATAATAGCTTTGGGGGTTATTGGTCTTGCGGGTCTCGTGGCTGAAATTTTAGGCGTGAGTACAGGATTTATATTCGGAGAATACGAATACATCACAGGGCTTGGTCCAAAGGTATTTAACGTTCCATTACTTTTAGCACCTATGTGGGTATTGGTTTCTTGGTATGGTCTTGCGATCTATGAAGCAACAAAAAAACAGTGCGGCATATATGCCGTAGTGGTCGCTGCTTGGGCGGTCGTTGTGTATGACATATTTTTGGAACCATTTGCAACAGCATCAAATCTATGGATATGGACACAAGGGTACGTGCCTCTAATCAACTATGCAACTTGGTTTGTACTAGCACTAGCATTTGTACTTCTTCTCGTTAAATCTAAAGTGCAACAAGTCAATGGAAGTTTTGCCATTAGTGCAGCTGGTATACAAATTTTATATTTTTGTGTGATTAGCATTATATTTGCAGTACAATACTAGCAATGAAGAGGTTGCGCTTAATTGTCATTGGATTATCGATACTATTAGTTGTGTTGCTGATAGTTGTTGGGGTTTTAACGGCGACTAATAACTCGACCCAAGAAGAGTTAAACGTAGAGAAAAAAGCCAATCAAGCGCTCTTTGAAGACAGCGGAAAGATGTGCGCGGTACTTTCGATTAATGAAGCCAAAAAACTTCTAGAGAGCGATGTTGTTCCAGGGGCTACTTCCTATCCGAATGGGTTTGCGTTTGCTGTAGAGGGCTCACAATATAAACCAAAAATTGACAGTTGCCGTTACATCGGATCTACAAACAATACTAGGTATCTTTATATAATTGGGCAAAAGTACGGGAATGAATCAAATGCTTCAGCAGACTTTGCCTTGCAAAAAAAGTTATTGCAGGATGCAGTTGACTTACCAGCAGCAGGCTACGGCGATGAGATGATGTACTACGGCGGAGCAATATTCCTAAGAAATGGAAGTAGTATCGTTTCTGTTTCGATAAATAAACCAGAAACAGCGGCCGAAGATCAACAGGCATTCACAAAGCAAGTATTTGACGAAGTATATAAAAACTCCCTTCTAGTACTATGACAACAAGTAGTATTGTCGTTGCCGGTGGATGCTTCTGGGGAGTACAGTCAGACATGGATAAGTTAAACGGTGTAGTGGAAACGACCGTAGGCTACACCGGGGGTTCGGTAGAAAATCCAACATATGAGCAGGTTTGTACGCACGCAACAGGTCACGCTGAAGCAGTTAAAGTTGAGTACGACACTGCTATACTTACTCTAGAGAACGTACTAAAGTTCTTTTTCACAATTCATGATCCAACCCAAAAAGACAGGCAAGGTTTTGACGTCGGCGATAATTATAGGTCAGCAATATTTGTAGCAGACGAGGCGCAGGAAAGCGAAGCCAAATGGGTAATTGAGCAGCTAAACACATCGGGTGAGTATACAAAACCAATTGTAACTACAATAGAAACCCTCCGTGCATTTTGGCCAGCAGAGGAGTACCACCAGAAATATTTTGAAAAAAGATCAAGTTAATAATAGGCAGGGAGTAAAGTGAAAATATTTTCAAAATCAGAATCCGTCAGTGACGTTGAGTTGCAGAAACTAAATCGGATGAATAAAGTTGCAGCCGTTCTTCATGGCTCGCAAGGCCTTGTGATGCTTTTTCTAGCAACTGCATTTGCGTTACCAGTAACAACAGGTTATCTAACATTTAACGAGACGACAGAAAAATTAGATTCAGCTACCACAACGCTCTTTGAGGTAAGATTTGCTTTACTTATCGTCGCTTTCTTATTTATGAGTTTTGCAGCTCATCTAATAATTTCTACCGTGTATAGAAAGAAGTACGAATCTGACCTGAAACTTGGAATAAATAAAGCTCGATGGTTTGAATATGCTTTAAGCGCCAGTACTATGATGGTCGCAATCGCGATGCTCGTAGGTATTTACGACATTGGCGCTCTCATTGCTATCTTTGCGCTGACTGCCGGTATGAATATGATGGGCCTCGTTATGGAAATACATAACCAAACCACTAAAATAACTAATTGGCTAAGCTACGTCATCGGTTGTTTTTTAGGGGCGATTCCATGGGTAATGATCGCTATATTCTTCTGGGCAAGCTCTGCATACGGAAGCAGTGCACCGGCATTTGTGTATGCGATTTACGTCAGCATATTTGTAGCCTTCAATTGTTTCGCAATTAACATGTACCTACAGTATAAAAAGACCGGTAAATGGTCGCGATATATTTATGGCGAAAAAGTGTATATAATCCTCAGTCTTGTAGCTAAGAGTGCGCTAGCCTGGCAAGTATTTGCAGGAACATTAAGGCCGTAAGCGTGAAGGTGCATAGATTTTATATCGGGAATAAGTCACCGAGAGAAGTACAGCATTTTGGTTCTGAACGGATGTGGATTCAAGACGAATCACTTCGACATCAATGGCAAAACGTACTTCGTTTAAGGGTTGGTGAGAATGTTGACATATTTAACGACGAGTCAAACTACCTGTATCAAATAACAGAAATAAAAGACGTAGAGATTGCTCTTAAAAAGGTGACTGAAATGGATAGAAAAATATCAAAGGGACATTTATTAGCATGGAGTCTTTTGAAGAAAGATAACAATGACTTAGTACTCCAAAAGGGTACTGAAATCGGAATTAGTAAGTTTGTGCCGATTATAAGTAAACGTACCGAGAAACAAACGTTTGATGGCGATAGAGCACTTCGGATAATAATTGAAGCAGCCGAGCAATGCGGTCGCTCGGATATTCCAGATATTACGGAAGTAGTCAGCTTAGAAGAGGCGGTGTCTACATATAAGGATAGCTATAGGTTATTTGTCGCAAGCCCACACGGTGAGAGCTATATAGAAAATGAAATGCCTACTGGTGTTTTTGTAGGTCCAGAGGGTGGATGGACCACGGAAGAACTGGCTAGTTTTGAAGCGGAAGGAGTTGCTGGAATTCGACTGAGTGATTTCACGCTCAGAGCAGAAACAGCAAGCATCGTGGCATCAGCAAAAATAAACGGAGTATAAGATAGTGGCTTGGAAAACGTACGATCAGCCTTACCAGCCGGGGCAAAAAGAGCCATATAAGATCTCAAGAACAAAAATCGAGTTATTTACCCAATGTCAGCGTTGTTTTTGGCTGGACGTTCGAATGAAAATAAAACGACCCAGTAGTCCACCATTTAACATAAATAAAGCAATCGATGAACTATTCAAAAAGGAATTCGACGTCTATCGAAAAAAGGGAAAACCTCATCCATTGATGGTTGATAACAACATTGATGCTGTACCGTATCTTCACGATGATTTAGATAAGTGGCGCGAAAACTTTACAGGAATTACAACGCTACAAAAAATAACAAACTTGCACGTTTTTGGCGCTGTTGATGATGTATGGATAGATGCCGCCGATAACCTTATAGTAGTGGACTACAAAGCCACTGCAAAAAACACACCCGTTACTTCACTAGGACCTGAGGGTAACTGGCAGGATATGTATCGACGACAGATGGAAGTTTATCAGTGGTTGTTTCGACAGAACGACTTCAAAGTGAGCGACACGGGCTATTTTGTTTATGCTACAGGTACGACCGATAGGGAGGGATTCAATAACGTCATAGATTTTGAGACACACATATTTCCTTATACTGGAAATACTGAATGGATTGAACCCACTTTGCTACATATGAAGGAAATAATGGATAGCGATAAGATGCCTTCTGTTGGGGTCTCTGCAATGGGCGGAGAATGCGAACATTGTGCATATGCACGTGCAAGGACAGAGCTTACGCTTAAAGCTCTTCAGGGAGCGGCCAAGCCAAAGAATTAACCGCCGAAAAATACAGTAACTACTACCTTATTGCGCCGGAGCGTGGGATAATAAAACTCAAAGACTATGTTAGATATATCATTCATTCGCGAAAACAAAGAGCTAGTCAGAGAGAAATCTCTTCAGAAATTGGTTGATATAGATATCGATCAACTACTTGGTTTTGATGAAGAACGACTGGTGCTATTGCGGCGCGTCGAAGACCTGCGGGCTGAGCGAAATAGTATAGCCGATCGAATGAAGAATGAACGAAGCGATGAATTAATTGAACAGGGCAGGAAAGTTAAGGTAGAACTTTCTGATATGGAACATCAGCTTGCCTCAGTTGAACAAAGCTTTTACTCTCTGCTTGCAAAAGTACCAAATATGCCTACCGATGACACTCCAGTTGGTACGTCAGAGCTGGACAATAAAATTATCTCTACTGTGGGTGAAAAGCCGACTTTTGATTTTGAGCCTCTTTCTCACGACGAGCTACTTACAAAACGAGAGATGCTAGACAAAGAAAGGGCAGTAAAAATAAGTGGCTCGCGGTTTGCATACCTCAAAGGAAACTTAGTGCGCTTACAGTTTGCTTTACTGCAGTATGTCTTCGATACTCTAAGCGACGAAGAAGTCATAAAAAATGTTATCGAAGAAAGAAATCTGGGAGACTTATCCACGAAGCCATTTACCCCCGTCTTACCACCAATGATGATGAAAACCGAATCTTACGAAGCGACCGGAAGACTCAAAGCTGAAGATGTAACATATAAATTAGCGGACGATAATCTTTGGTTAATAGGAAGCGCCGAACACAGTCTTTGCTCTATGTATCAAGAAGAAACCCTCGAAGAGGCTACGCTACCAATTAGGTACATTGGCTACAGTACGAGTTTCCGACGCGAAGCAGGAACTTACGGGAAGGATACCTCGGGTATATTAAGGATGCACCATTTTGATAAAGCAGAAATGGAAGTATTTAGTAGTGCTGATAGTTCTCGAAGAGAGCATGAATTGTTGATCGGTTTACAAGAGTATATGTTACGAGAGCTCGGACTTCATTACCAGATGCTTTTAAAATGTACCGCAGATATCGGCGATCCAAATGCTCGAGGAGTAGACATAAACACCTGGTTCCCATCCCAAAATGAATATCGGGAAACACATAGCGCAGACTACATGACCGATTATCAAACCCGTGGGCTAATAACAAAATACAAGAACGATTCAGGCACAGGCTTTGTGCATACAAATGACGCGACGGCAATTGCGTTTGGGAGATTGACAGCGGCAATTACAGAGCAAATGCAAACTAAAGAAATGTTTATCAGGGTCCCTCAAGTACTTCAAAAATATTTAGGAGGAAAAACAGAGCTATGATTAAACGAATAGACATTAGTGCAGTTCATACAAGTCTTACGAAGGAGTTACACAGATATATAACTAAGAAAATCTCTAGCCTGGATAAATATATTCCAAAAGACGCTAGGGGTAGTGTACATGCTGAGGTGATCGTTAAAGAGGTAATCATAAAGAGCAAAAAACAATGTACCTGTGAAGTAATATTGCATCTTCCAGGGGAGAATGTAGCCGCCAAAGAGTCTACGATGAACATGTTTGCAGCTATCGATATTGTGCAAGAAAAGCTAAAAGTTCAGTTAAAAAAATACAAAGAGAGACATACTAGTCATAGATCAAGTCAAAAAGATAGCCTCGTGGGTGACTTTATTGCGAAAATTAGACCTATGCGACGACATCGCTGATATACTATACGAAGAAGATGGTGGACTTTATTGACAGAAAGGGTAGTTTTTTTTCATGAAAAAAGTTTTCAAAAAGGTTCTTGGGGACCCACAGGCAAAGACATTAAAACGCGTCAAGAAACGCGTCGACACAATTAATAAACTTGAACCGACCTATCAGAAGTTATCTGACAAAGACCTAGCTGCTAAAACACAGACGCTAAAACAAAGACTCGCTAAAGAATCACTCGATGCAATCTTGCCAGATGCCTTTGCATTGGTCAGGGAAACGGCGAGACGTTTACTAGGGCAGCGACATTTTGATGTACAGCTGATGGGTGGCATTGTGCTACATGAAGGAAGCGTGGCTGAACTTAAGACAGGTGAAGGTAAAACTTTGGTCGCGACAGCTCCCGTGTTTTTAAATGCACTTACAGAGCGAGGCGTCCATGTCGTAACGGTGAACGAATATCTAGTTCGACGAGACGCAGGCTGGATGGGTCAGATTTATCACTTTTTAGGCCTTACCACGGGCGTAATTATTCCGGATGCGTCGTTTATTTTTGATCCGGAATACACCGACGAGAGTCACGATGATCCAAGGTTTCGTCATCTAAAGCCATGCACAAGACAAGAAGCATATGCCGCAGATATTACCTACGGTACAAATAATGAGTTTGGGTTTGATTATTTAAGAGATAATATGGTGCGCGAAAAAGCACAACTACGACAGCGCCCTTTGCATTTTGCTATCGTTGACGAAGTAGACTCAATTCTAATTGATGAGGCGAGAACGCCATTAATTATTTCTGCGCCTTCATCTGCAAGCGGGTCGGCCTATGCACAGTTTGCAAGAATTGCAGCACAGCTCAAGCCTGAGCATTACGAGAAAGACGAAAAGCGAAAAAGCGTACACTTAACAGACAAAGGCGTTACCAAAGTTGAGAAGTTACTCGGTATTAGTAATTTGTACGACCCAGATAATGTTCGTCAAATATATCACCTCAACCAAGCCTTGCGCGCCGAAACATTATTCACACGAGACAAAGACTATGTTGTCACCAAAGACGGAGAAGTAGTGATTGTTGATGAATTTACAGGAAGAATGCTTGCTGGACGACGTTACAACGAAGGACTTCATCAGGCGATTGAAGCAAAAGAAAACGTTGAAATTCAAGAAGAGTCAATGACTCTGGCAACAATTAGCTTCCAAAATTACTTCCGTATCTATGAAAAGCTTTCAGGAATGACAGGAACTGCTGCAACGGAGAGTGAAGAATTTCATGAGATATATAAACTAGACGTTGTCGAAGTTCCGACCAATAAAAAGCAGATACGCATTGACTCACCGGATCGAATATATCGGACAGAAAAAGCAAAATTTCGAGCAATAATCAATACAGTTCAAGAGCTTCATACAGCCGGCCAACCAGTATTGATTGGTTCTTCATCGATTGAAAAAAACGAAGAACTTAGTCGGCTCCTCAAAAAAGCACACATTCCGCATGAAATGCTTAACGCGAAAAATAACGAGAAAGAAGCTTCAATCGTTGCGCGAGCTGGTCAATCTGGAGCGGTAACACTTGCGACAAACATAGCCGGTCGAGGTACTGACATTGTCGTAGACGAAGCCGCGAAAAAGAGCGGAGGCCTGTTTGTACTTGGCTCAGAGCGACACGAATCGAGACGTATTGACAACCAGCTACGCGGGCGTACTGGTCGACAAGGAGACCCGGGAAAAACTCAGTTTTATGTTTCAAGCGAAGATGATCTAATGAGAGTATTCGGTGGTGACAGACTTGCTTCGTTAATGGAAAAAATGCGCGTCGATGAAGATACTCCAATAGAAAATAAAATTGTAAGTAGAACGTTAGAAAAAGCACAAAAACGGGTAGAAGGCTTTAACTACGATACAAGAAAAAACGTCGTAAAATATGACGACGTTATGAATAGACATCGAACTGCGACGTATGCAACCCGCCGACGGTTATTGGAGGACTCTGATATTTCTGGTCGGATCAACGACTTTATAGTAGATGAATCGAAGCGGCTTTCATCACTTCCAGGTCAAGATGAAGAATACGAACAAACGATTAAAGAAGTGTTCCCGTTTGATGAAAAAACACTAGACAGGTTGTTTGATGCAAATGCGGATAAGTTTGAATCTGTTTTGGTAACAGAAGCCAAAGAACTATACGCGGCTCGCGAAGTGGTGTTTACTCCAGAAGTAATGCGTGAAGTAGAAAGAGATATCTATTTTCAAGTACTAGATAATTTGTGGATGCAACATCTAGAAAGCATGGATCATCTTCGAGAAGGAATCCACTGGTATGGAATAGGACAAAAAGATCCGCTAGTTGAATATCGCAAACAAGCACAGATCATTTATGACCAGATGTTGCTTACTCTTCGATTTGAAGTTGTCAGAAACGTCTTTAGAGCAGAGCCAATATTCAATGATTCCCAGGCGCCGGTTGAAACCACCTTAACGAGAGCAGCAAAAGATGCGGTTGCAAATGCCGATAAAGTTCTTTCTGAATCAAAGAAAAAAGAAGTGACGAAACAGAAAAAAACGCAATCAGATAGTTCTAACGCAAGAAGAAAAAAGCGTAAGAAAGAGCGACAGCACAAAAAAGCCGGTAGGAAAAAATAATACTAAAGGCATGAGTATAAGGCGGCACACAACTGAAGAAGTTGAGCTTAGCAACGGTGCGAAGGGGTTACTCGTACATGTACCAGAAGCTAGCGTTATGTCTATGCTTTTTAACTTCCGTGCGGGATACTTTTTGATGGATGATAAAAAGTGGGAAACCCCCCACATAATGGAGCATATGTCGTTCGGTGCTAACTCAAAATTTTCAAAAGGCCGCGAGTTTCAAGCAGAGTACGAAAAAAATGGATCTTTTGGCAACGCTTTTACTAGTTTTTATGACGTTTCATATGAGACAGAGTGCGCAGATTTTGAATGGAATAGAATACTTGAGCTTTTGATTTTAGCATTTTCACAACCCAAGTTTCTTAAAGAAGAGTTTGATGCTGAATGTGGAAATGTAAAAGACGAACTTATCGGAACCAGTAACAATAGAGGCAGAGAACTATCTATCGCGGTAAGTCAAGCGCAGGGCTTGAGAGCACAGTATTATCCAGATCGAGTAGAAAACATGAAGCATGTATCCCTCGATGACATACAAAAACACCACTTGAGCACTCACACAAACACAAATCTTCGATTTGTTATATGTGGCAAAATCGGACCACGTCGCAAGAAAATACTCAATCTACTTGAGAATATTCCTCTTGAAAGAGGTAGTGGGCGCATTGCACTACCAGATGAAAACCCTAAAAAAGTGTCTAAAACTGTGTACGTGCCTAAAAATGACGTAGCAAATGTATATGTAGACGTAAGCGGTATAGCAAAAGGAGAATTCTCCCAGTTAGACTGGACTGCAGCAGGAATGATTTCTGATTATTTGAGCGGCACTTTGTATTCAAAGATATTAGGAGAAGCCAGAGAGCGAGGACTCGTATATTCGCTCGGTACCGGATTTACACAGTCGAAAAATTCAATATATTGGTCGCTTTCTTGTCAGGCTCAGCAAAAAAATCTTCCTGACTTGTTGAAAATCGTTAACCGCGAAATCAGAAAACTAAAGAATGGAGAAATATCAGAGAAAGACATACGTGCACTCCAAGAATATTCATTAGGGTCTTTTCAACGCAGCACTCAAACAGTGAACAGGCTCGCAAATGAGATGGCTGGTGTATATTTTTTCAAAGATATAGTTTTTGACCACCACAGTATTCCAGAGAGAATACACGCAGTTAATAAAGACATTATTGTCGATGTTATGAGAAGGGCATTTTCGGAAGATAATTGGGCTCTCGGTATGCTTGGTACGGCAAACGAAGCATTACAAAACGAGGCAAGAGAGATTCTGGATCCGCTATGGCAGACAACAGCGAACTAAACAAACGTATTTCGGAATGCCAAGAGCAGGTAGCGGCAGCTTGCAGGGTACTCCGATTATCCGAGGTGCGAATTCGGATAAACGAGTTACAGAATGAAAGCGAAAAACCAGATTTCTGGAATAATCCTGAGTATGCGCAGATTGTTTCCAAGGAACTATCAAAACTACGAACAAAGATCGAACCTTGGGAAAATATTGAAAATCAGCTAAAAGATGCCGAAGAGTTGAGCGCTTTAAACGATGATAGTTTGCTTGAAGAGATAGTAGAAAATATCAATAAGATTGAAAATGAGCTCATAGAGAGAAAGCTAGATTTACGCTATTCAGGCGCATACGATGATTACGATGTAATTATAAGTATCCACGCCGGAGCGGGTGGAACGGATGCCCAGGATTGGGCAGAGATGCTCGAGAGAATGTACTTGCGATGGTCAGAAGCTAACAATCTGAAAACAATCATAATTGAACGAAGCGCAGGTGATGAAGCCGGGCTAAAAAGCGTAAGCTACACCATTGAAGGTCCATTAGTATTTGGTAAATTAAAAAGCGAGCACGGCGTACATAGGCTTGTAAGGCTTAGTCCATTCAACTCAGATAATCTACGCCAAACCAGTTTTGCAAAAGTCGAAATTATGCCAAAAATTGATACTCCAAATGTAATCGAAGTCGATGAAAAAGATTTAAAAATTGACGTGTATCGTTCTGGTGGAAAGGGCGGACAATCTGTCAACACAACTGATTCGGCGGTAAGAATAACCCATATTCCAACTGGAATAGTTGTTGCAATTCAGAATGAACGATCTCAGCTCCAAAATAAAGAGATGGCTATGACTATACTACGCTCCAAACTTGCTCAACTTCAGTTAGAGCAACATGTCGAAGCAGTGGCAGAACTAAAAGGTCCAAACGAGCAAGCGGCGTGGGGTAATCAAATCAGGAACTACGTCCTTCACCCGTATAAACTAGTAAAAGACGTGAGGACTGGTCATGAATCTAGCGATCCAGAGAAAGTACTCGACGGCGGCATAGACGAATTTATATTCGCATATCTCGATTCACAGCCCAACGAGTAATTAGGCACTAGCAATTTGCTATACTATATCAAGTGATTCTATTAGATCGTGTAACAAAAGAATATCCAAAACGTGGCGTTGCTCTGCAGCGGGTATCTCTATATGTAGAACCAAAAGAGTTTGTCATAATCGTTGGCTCTAGTGGTGCTGGGAAGAGTACGATCTTGAAGCTATTGACCAGAGAAGAAAAGCCATCAAGCGGAAAGATTATCGTCGGTGGAATTGACTATGAGACGTTGAAGGATAGAGATATTCCAAAGCTACGGCGAAAAATTGGAACCGTTTTTCAAGATTTTAAATTACTACCAAACAAGACTGTTTTTGAGAATGTAGCGTTTGCATTAGAAATAGTAGGGCACAGTAACCGCGAAATTCGCCATACAGTACCTAAGGTGCTAGATATTGTAGGCTTGAAAGATAAAGCCTCTAGATATCCTATGGAACTATCAGGAGGTGAACGACAGCGCGTCGCGATTGCTCGCGCTATAGTTCGACAACCTAAGATTCTTATAGCTGACGAGCCTACAGGAAATCTTGATCCAAAACACGCCTGGGATGTGATTCGAGTTCTTGAAAAGATAAATAAATACGGTACAACGGTACTTTTGACTACACACAATCAAGAGATTGTCTCGAAGTTAAAAAGACGAGTTGTCACTATTAAAGACGGCGCAGTGGTCAGTGATAAGGCGAGTAGCGCTAATATGAACGTATGAGAAGAAAATTAATAACATTACGACGTCTCACAGTTTCTGGGTTTCAGAACTTTGTGAGAAATGCATGGTTAAGCGCAGCGGCTACTGTTGTCATGATCGTGGCGCTTACAATTTCTATGAGTGCGATTATCCTAAACCTTACTGCTCAAAATGCCATCACGGAGCTCTCCAAAGATATAAAAGTTTCGATTTATTTTCAAGATAATGTAAGTGAAGAAAAGAGACAAGAGTTAAAAGAAGCCCTCAGTAATAATGAATATGTGGTGAGTGTCGATTTTATATATAGAGAGACAGCTCAAAATCGCCTAAAGGCACAGCAAGACGAGGGGTTCGTAGATCAAACATTGGCGCTGCTAGGCGACGATGCGCTACCTGAATCATTCGATGTATCGGTGAATAACCTGGATAAGTTGGAAGAAGTTGCAGCGATTGCAAGAGAAGCAAGATTCTTGCAGGTGGTAGGTCAAGAAGAGGATGATATTACGTTAGGAAAAACAAGATCAAAGGAGACAATAGATCGTGCGGTTTCTGCGCAACGATTCATTACTCTTGCGAGCATACTGGCCGCATCGATATTTGCGGTAGTCTCCGTACTTATCATTTTTAATACGATTCGAATGGCGATATTCACAAGATCAGATGAGATTGGAATTATGAAATTAATCGGTGCAACCCCCGATTACATCCGAGGACCATTTATCATAGAAGCTATGTTATATGGAATAATTGCTGGCATCACAGCAAACATCATCATATATGTGCTTGTATTTTCAGTGGGTGGAAAAATTGCCGATCAAAGAGAGTTTGCCGGTGCGTATGAATTGCTTACAACACCAACAACGATGGCCACATTTATGTTTGGGGCGGTATTAGCGGGAGTTTTAATTGCTATTCTTTCAAGTGCGTTGGCTATGGAAAAGTATCTTAGAATTAAGCGCTGGTAAGTAGATATAACAGCGATTTTGTGGTATAAATGGTAATGGTTATTATGGCAATTCAAAAGATAAAAAAACTTAGCATTTTATTAACTATGTTTGTGGCTGCGGTAGGCATGGTTCTGTTTCTAACAGCGAAATATTCTAATGATGATGCTAATGCGGAAAGCCTTTCGGAGCTCCAAAGTCGAGCAGCAACTCTACAGGCGCAAATCGACGAGAATAACCAAAAAGCGGCCGAGCTTGCAAAAGAAGCAGACGGTCTAAAGAAGAAAATTGGTGAATACGATATCGAAATTAGTAAAGCGGACACAGCAATACAATTAACTACGCTTAAAATTGACGAGCTAACCGAAAAATTAAATGCAGCACAACTTGAACTTGATCGACAAAAAGAACTTTTGAAGACAACGCTACGAGCATTGTATAAAAAAGGAGACGCAAGCAGCTTTGAGCTGCTTGTTGGTAGTAGCAGTTTCAGCCAATTTATTAATGAACAAGAATACTTAGGTAGGTTGAGGGAGGGTATCCAAAGCTCAACTGAAAAAGTTATTGAATTAAAGCAACAGATTAAAGAGCAACAGGACGAACAAAAGAAATTACTTGAAGAACAACAAGCAGCAAAAAGCGTACTCGATGGACTTAGGACAGACAGACAGGCACTACTTACACAGACCGAAGGCCAAGAAGCTGCTTATCGTGCAATTTCAGCAAATCAACAGGCTGAGCTCAGAAAAGCCGAAGAAGCTTTATCTGCAATACTCGCTACCGGTACATTTGTAAGCCTTGGGCCAGTTTCTCAAGGAGATATTATAGGAAGAGTAGGGAGTACTGGCTATTCAACAGGACCGCATCTTCACCTTGAAGCACGACGACCAAACGGAACTACACTGAATCCAATCCAGTTCATGGGATCAGAATGGATATATCCAGTGCAACCAGTTGAAATTACTCAGAATTTCGGAGAGAACAACGGATTCTTCTACGGCGCGCACCAAGGTACTGACTTCGGTGGAACGGGAAAGCCAGTAGCTGCTGTTGCGTCTGGAAATGTTATCGTCCGGGGTTGTTCGCAGAACCAATCATTTCTCGGGTTCTCGCCGGGTTATGGATACGTAGTTGTGATACAGCATTTCAATGGTTTCTTTAGTGTTTATGCGCACATGACACCGCCTTCGGGCGGATACGAAGAGTGTAGCGGCTCATATTTATAAACCATAAGCTGGTATAATAGAGTTTGAATTTTTTACGACTTTTAAAGAGAGAGGGTTTTTGAAACAAGTTACACCGAGTCAAAGTTCTACAACGGCACCCAAAAAGCAGCGCAAGTATCTATCTTGGCTACCAGTCGGAATGTTGCTACTAGGTATATTCATAGGCAGTGTTTCGACTGGAGGAATTGATGTGCTGACAAACAGCATTGGCGAGAAGCCTATTGCTAGTAATCAGTCCCTACCAGAAAATCTTAATTACAAAGACGTAGAAGAGGTGTACGACTCCCTTCGAAAGAATTTTGACGGAGAGTTGTCCCTAGAAGATCTACAGACTGGCATGAAACGAGGACTTGTGGAGGCTTCAGGTGATCCATACACAACGTATTTTACAACTGAAGAGTCCGAGGAATTTAGCGGCGAAGTGAACGGTACATTTTCGGGAATTGGCGCTGAGCTAATAAAAGAGAACGGCGTCATTCTTGTCACTACTCCGTTAAGCGGTTTTCCTGCCGAAAAGGCTGGAATTCAAGCGAGAGATGTCATAATAAAGATTGATGACGAAGATTCTACAGGTATTACAGTGGGTGAGGCGGTAAAGAGAATTAGGGGAGAAAAAGGGACCACAGTTAAGCTGACAGTATATCGCGATGATAAACAGTTAGAATTTTCAATTGTTCGGGATACTATCACCATTCCGAGTGTGACAAGCGAGGTAAAAGATGGAATCGGAATCTTAACAATTACACGCTTTGGAGACGACACCGCGGAATTATCACGAGAAGCGGCCAACAAATTTTTGACCGAAAATGTATCCGGGGTTGTGGTAGATCTTAGGAATAATCCTGGAGGTTATTTAAATCAAGCAGTTGATGTAGCAAGCATTTGGGCGCCAAAAGGATCGAAGATTGTAGAAGAGAAGAGAGACGGACAGACAATAAAAATCGACAAAACCGTCAGTTCGCCATTACTTAATTCAAAACCAACAGTTGTCTTAATTAATGGCGGTAGCGCCAGTGCAAGTGAGATCCTAGCCGGGGCTTTGAAGGATCTAGGTCTTGCAACCTTAGTAGGAGAGAAGAGCTTTGGTAAGGGTAGTGTCCAGCAAATCGATACTCTTGACGCCGGTTCTGCGCTAAAAGTAACGATAGCTAAATGGTTTACGCCACTTGGCGTAAACATCAACAAAGACGGCATTCAACCGGATGTTGAGGTGAAGCAGTCTGCAGAAGATATTACGAATAAAGTTGACGCTCAGCTGAATGCAGCAATAAAGAAACTATCTGAATAGTTGCACGTACGCCAGACCTCCTGTATCGTAGCGACATACAGATTTAGTCGGTGGTAGTAAGGGGAGTATGGAGAAACCAGTAGCAGGAGCTACGAAATTTATTTTTGTTACAGGCGGAGTTTTATCTGGTTTAGGAAAGGGGATAACCGCTGCATCATTAGCCTCTCTTCTTAAAGCGAGAGGCCTTAAAGTATCTCTGCAAAAGTGTGATCCATATTTTAATTATGATGCGGGTACGCTTAACCCAAAGGAGCATGGAGAGTGTTTTGTTACTGATGATGGCGCAGAAACAGATTTGGACTTAGGTCATTACGAGAGATTTCTTGATCAGCCAATGTCGAGAGTATCTAGTCTAATGAGTGGTCGAATTTACCGTGAAGTATTAGATGATGAACGTGCGGGGAAGTATTTAGGCAAGACTGTGCAAATTGTCCCCCATATCACTAACGCTATACAAGATCGAATTATAGAAGCCGGGCAAGGAAGCGATGTTCACTTTGTTGAGATCGGTGGAACTATCGGAGATTATGAGAGTTTAGCATTCGTGGAAGCAATTCGCGAACTGAGCATGCGGCTCGGTTCATCGCGAGCGATCTTCCTGCATGTTGTCTACGTTCCATACATAAATACAAGTAAAGAATTTAAAACGAAGCCTGCTCAAGCTGCGGTTCGTGAGTTACGTAGTCTTGGCATAAGTCCAGAAATTCTAATCGCTCGCAGTGAAACACCCGCTCCAATTAGTTTGATCGAAAAGCTCAGTCTGTTTTGCGGAATTTCACCAAACGCAGTAGCGCTATTACCGAATGCTCCAACGGTTTATGAAGTGCCCTTAACTTTAGAAAGAGCAGGAATCGCAGATTTTGTATGCGAAAGATTAAAATTAAATCGAAAAATAAACGAAGTAGATTTAAAAGATTGGCGTTGGGTTGAGAAAAGAGCAACAACAACATTCGATCAAACTGTACGAATTGGTATCGTCGCGAAATACCTTGATAATGACGATACCTATATGAGTGTCGTAGAGGCCTTAAAAAGCGCCGCTTGGAAAAAAGGTGTAAATATCGATCTAAGTTGGGTCAATGCCGAGAGCATTAGCTCCAAAGCGTCCGCTAGAGTATTACTGAAAAAGTATGATGGACTAGTAGTGCCTGGAGGGTTTGGTGCGCGCGGGGTTGAAGGAAAAATACTTGCCGCCGAGTATACGCTTTCGAGTGGTAAACCGTACCTAGGATTGTGCCTGGGATTACAAGTCGCGGTTATCGCAGCGGCAAGAGTGGCGAAACTGACGAGCGCTAACTCAACAGAATTTGATCGAGATACCCCATTTCCGGTGGTGACTACACTTGATGGTCAGGAAAAAGTTCTTGAGACTGGTGGTTCAATGAGACTAGGAACGTATCCGTGTATCATAAAAAAGTCTACAAAAACCGGCAGGCTCTACAAAGCTACCTTAATAAACGAGCGACATCGTCACAGGTACGAGGTTAATAACGAATACCTGGATCAAATAAAAGCCGGGGGTCTACAAGTAGTAGGCTCTTCTCCAGATGGTTCACTAGTAGAAATTGTCGAGGCCCCAAATCATCCTTTTTTCATAGCGAGTCAGTTTCACCCAGAGTTCCAGTCAAGACCCTACCGAGCACACCCTTTATTCTATGGATTCATAGACGCCTCTAGTAGATTGAAGTAGAAGCCTTGTGAAAACAAGATGCTTACGCTACTATTGCACGTATGAATGATCAAAATACAGCTCTCGGTAAGAAAATATTATTAGTAGAAGACGACGAAGCATTAGCGAGTGTCTACGTATCTCGCATGCAAGCAGAGGGCTTCGATGTGAAGCGCGTGCCAAATGGTGAAGACGCTCTCGCCACAGCACTCGAGTACAAGCCTGACTTGATATTACTAGACGCAATGATGCCCAAGGTTAGTGGATTTGACGTACTCGATATACTTCGAAACACCCCAGAAACTACTAACATTCGCATTATCATGCTGACGGCACTTTCACAGGAAAGCGACTTAGCACGTGCTAAGCAGTTAGGCGTTGACGAATACCTAGTAAAATCACAAGTTGTTATTGCTGACGTCGTCGATCGGATCAAGCTTCAGCTTGGTATTTCCTGATCCTTTGATTCAACACTAGCTTCCTTAAATACAACTCGTTTGTAGAGCTGGTAATTCCAAACCATAGTAGCTAGTGTAGCAGTAGCTTTTGCGAAGTTTAGTTGGATAAACTCCTTACTGAATGTAGTATCAAACAATGGCGATACTATCCAGGTGTACACTGCATTTGGCAGTGCGACCAATTGGTTTGTGATGATATGAATAATTCCATTTTGGATGACTAATAGGCCGAATAAAGTAATGATAATAAACAGTAGGTACTGTTGCTTAGACTTCGAACTTTCCGACTTAAAAACAAAGGAATGATTAAGGATATAAGATAAGCTCATTGCGGTTAGCGTAGATATAATGTTTGCAGGGACTACCGCAAAGCCGAAGACAAACACCAACATATTGAGCAGAGTAAAATCAAGCCCAGTATTAAATATTCCGACAGCTACAAAACGCGAAACTCGATGTGCCACTATTTTCGCCTCAGTAATTGATAATCATTAACTACAAGTTCTAACTCGTACCGATTGTTAATATAATCCATAGCCTTTTCATTTTCTGAATAGATATTTATGGTTGCAGGATCGATTATGACGTACTTGGCGCCACTTACTTGCATGTCGCCGATGAACTTGTCGGTAAACCCAAAGCCGAAGCCCTCTCGCTCATCTATGAGTAAGTGTGAGGCGCTAATAAAGCGCGAACCGGAGTCACGGTCGGCCAGCTGATAAAAAGTGGCGCCATATCCGTAGAAAAATATCTTATCCTTGTCGGTAGTTTTTGCATTCACTGCCGAGGCAGCCGACTCCATAGCTGCAAAATCATCAGCAGTAGGACCATAAAAGTTGTTATACAGTTGCCTATAAGAGATACCGAGCGAGCCTACTGCTCCAATTACTGCTAAAACTAGAAATAGTCTCGAGTGTTTTACTTGTCGCCAATACAGGGCAAATACAGTGCAGAAGTATGGAATAACAATAAGATAATAGTGCGTGTAGAAAGTACCAAGGATAACGCTAAACAAAAGAGCAGAACCACCGATGGTAATAATCAGTGGGTTTGCTCTTTTCTTTCGAGTGTCTTGAAATAGGTAAACATAACAACCCACAAAGAACAGCGCAGCGACACCAAGAATGGCTAGGAAAATAAACTGTCCGCTCAGGTTTCCAGCCCAACCTGCGCGCAAATATTTACTATTAAAGGTCACCATAGCTATCCACCAATCACCAAGTAGGCCACGAGGTGCAAAGTAGCTGTACCATAACAATCCTTGCGCAAGTAGTGGCGCTATCCAAACTGCGCCAAGACTTAGTATTTTTTTCCAGTCTTTTCGCAACGTTACGATGAAGTCAATAATCAAAGGTAGTAGCAAAATGCAGAAATTAATCTTTAGGAATACTAGTGCGCTTATGCCGACACCACTATAAAGTAGCCACTTCCAGTGTTTTACTTCCTTCCACTTCAGATAAAACAGTACTGCCGCTAGCAGTGCAACGACGCCGAAATTCTCGGTATTGTTGCCACTATTTGTAAATTGTGAGAGATTCGCCCAAAACGCAAAGACAAGAGTAGCAATACGCGTGCTCAAGGTACTATTCTTGCCATAGACGATTTTCAGTAATCTGCTTACAACCAAATAAAAGAGCCAAACAGATAGGACGGAGACGCCCGTAAGAAATGTACGGTGCAGGAGGAGGTTATCGCCAAATAGCGCATGCATGCCTCCGTTTATCGCAAAAATCAGAGGCGACTTATGATCCCAAACCTGAAGGTATAGTACCGCACCATCGAGCCACTTACGACCAACGTAGTAGAAAATCCAGTGATCCGAATCAAAAGGGAAAAACCAAGTTGGCAGCCTGGCGATAATGTAGACAAACGACAAGATGAACCAAAATTTAGGTCCTTCAATGAGCTTTTTGGCTCTGTTTGATAATGAAACACTTTTACTCACAGTAATTGAGTATCAGTATACGTGCAAACAGGCGTTAGTTACAGACACCACGTCAGTATCTTGACTATTTATAAAACTTATGTTAATGTAGTACATGAACAACATAAAACAAAAAATATGCCAGAATCACAAAACCCTCACAACTCTGAAACAGCATCACAGCGCGACTATGCCGCAGAGCTTGGTCTTGTAGACGGCAAGTTTGTGGTCCCTAGATCTGGACGTGAGCCAGATATGGAGGGATGGACTATAGATAGGATGCACACTACAGTTGATGAGAAAGGTGAAAAACACGTACTCGTTGACTTAGTTAGCTTAAATGAAGACGCCGCTAAAGAGGGGGTGGCTCTAGAAAAGTTTTTAAGTTGGCAGCCTGTCGAAGAGGACCCGGCAGAT